>JBAUYI010000351.1:0-2999 GCA_049584715.1 Xanthobacteraceae bacterium | reverse complement strand
TCGCCGACCGCTTCGAGCGCGGCGCGTGCGATCTTGTCGGCCTCGGCAAGCTCGTTCTCGGCGGCGGCGAGCCTGTCGGCATCGGCGCGGCGCGCGGCGGTGGCGGTTTCGATCTCGCCGATAAGCGCCTGGCGCTGGGAAGCGAATTTTTCCGGCGCGCTCGCCAACTCCGCGCGCTCGCCCGAGGCTTCCTCGACGCGCTGGCCGATGGTCGCGATCTGCGTCTCGGCGTTGTCCTTGCGCTCGTTCCAGGCCTGCCGTTCCTCGGTAATGGCCTGCAGTCGGCGGCTGGCAAGCTCGGCTTCGCGCATGATCGCCTGCGCCTCGACGCGGACCTCGGCGAGCGCGCCGCGGTCCGTGGCGATGACGTCGTTGATGGCGGCGAGCTTCGCTTCGAGATCGGCGGTCACCGGCAAGGCGGCAAGCGCGGCCGTCGCTTCGCGCTGGCCGGCAAGCGCTTCGTCGCAACCGGCGCTGATCCGCACGCGGGCTTCCTTGAGCGCCGAAATGCGCGCCGCATTGCGGGCGATCTCGCGTTCGGCCGCGGTGTGTTCTTCGCGGGCGTTATCGGTCTGGTGCTGCGCATCGCGCCACTGCATGCGCGCTTGCACTTCGGCTGCTGCGGCGGCGGTGACTGTGGCCTCGGCAATGTCGAGCGCCTGGCGCTTCGCCGCAACGTCGGCGCGGGCGGTTTCGAGCTCGCCTTCGATCGCCTGGAGCCGGCCGCGTTCGGCGAGCCTGCGCGCCGCGCCGGTCGGCGCATGCGCCGCGGCGGCAAAGCCGTCCCAGCGCCAATAATCGCCTTCGCGCGATACCAGCCGCTGGCCGGGCTTCAGCAGTGCCGCAAGCTGCGCACCTGTGGCGCGATCGACGACGCCGATCTGCGCCAGACGGCGGGCGAGTTGCGGCGGCGCCTGGACATATTGCGCCAGCGCCGTGACGCCGTCGGGCAGTTGTGGATCGGACGGATCGACGCTCGCGCCGGCCCAGTGCATCGGCGCCGAGTCATCGAGCGGCGCATCGAGATCGTCGCCGAGCACGGCGCCCAGCGCCTTCTCGAAACCATTGTCGACAACCAGAGAGTCGGCGACCGGCGGCCAGAGATGCTTGCTCTCGACCGCGAACAGCTTGCCGATGGTTTTCGCCTCGGTTTCCAGCCGCTGCACACCGCGCTCGGCGGTGGCAAGCGGCTCGCGCGCGGCGTCGATCTCGGTGCGAGCCTGGGTATGCGCGACTTCGGCGCCGCGCGCGGCGGTCTCTGCCGCGGCGAGGGTGGCCTGCGCGGTGGCAAGCGCCTCGCCCAGTGTCGCCAGATCGGGCTCGCCGCTGCCGGTCGCGACCAAGCCGGCTTCGATATTGGCAAGCTCGGCTTGCAGCCGCGCACTGCGCTGCTCGTGATCGGCCAGCGCTGTTTGCAGTTGATTGCGCCGCGCCGCGAGATCGGCCAGCGCGCCGGTCAGCTCGGCAAAGGATTTTTCCGACCCCGAAAGCGCGGCGTCGGCGTTGGTAACGCGGGTGTTGACGCCGGTCAGGCGCTCGGCGCTGGCGTGGGCTTCGGCGGTGAGCGCGGTCTCTTCGAGATCGAGCCGGTGCAGCGCCGCTTCCGCGTCGGCGGCGAGCCTGCGCTCGCGCTCAAGGTCGGCGGCACATTGCTCGAGCCGGCGATCGAGCTCCTCGATGCGCTCCTTGGCGCGGGCTTCCTCGCGCTCGAGCGTCTCGCGCGCGATGATGAGCCGCTGCAACGCCGCGGCCGCCCTGGCCTCGGCCTCGCGGAGCGCTGGCAGGCCGGCCGCGACCTCGGTCTGGCGCGTATTGGCTAAAGTCTGTTCGCTGGTGCGCGCGGCAACGACCCGGACGGCCTCATCCTTGTTCCGCTCGGCCTCGCCGACCTCGGTCTGCGCGGCGAGCCAGCGCAGATGAAACAACAGCGCCTCGGTGCGGCGCACCTGGCCGGAAATATTGCGGTAGCGCACCGCCTGGCGGGCCTGGGTCTTGAGCGAAGCAACCTGCGCCGCAAGCTGGCCGATGACGTCTTCGACCCTGGACAGATTGTGCTCGGCCGCCCTGAGCCGCAGTTCCGCCTCATGGCGGCGGGCGTGCAGGCCGGAAATGCCGGCGGCTTCTTCCAGCACGCGCCGGCGCTGGTCGGGCCGCGCCTGGATGATCTCGCCGATGCGGCCCTGGTGGACCAAGGCCGGCGAGCGCGAACCGGTCGAGGCGTCGGCAAACAGCACGGTGACGTCGCGGGCGCGCACTTCGCGGCCGTTGACGCGGAAGGTCGAGCCCTGCTCGCGCATGATGCGGCGCGAGACTTCCAGCGTTTCGGAATCGTTGAACGCGGCCGGCGCCTTGCGGGCGCTGTTGTCGATCGACACCGCCACTTCGGCGTGGTTGCGCGCCGGCCGCTCGGTGTTGCCGGAAAAGATGACGTCGTCCATCTCGGACGCGCGCATGGCCTTGTAGGAGGCCTCCCCCATGACCCAGCGCACGGCCTCGACCAGATTGGATTTGCCGCAGCCGTTCGGACCGACGACACCGGTCAACCCGGGTTCGATCACAAAGTCGGTCGGTTCGACAAAGGACTTGAAGCCGATCAGGCGCAGCCGCGTGAGCTTCATACGGGTGTTATTTCCATCCCCCAAGCTGCGGCCGCGAAGGGAATCGTTATCGGCTCACGCCCTTGTGGTGCGTGAATCGTGCCGCATCGGTGCGAGAATGAATCGTCGTCGTTCCAAGCGCAACAGCGCGGTGGCGTTATCCAGACCTTCGCCGCCCGCGGGGGCCAGCCGGCGGTGGCGAGCCGGCCGGCCGGCGAGTCCGGCCGGTGGCAAAAAACCCTTATCCTTCCTTAAGATAGGGGTCGATCTCCTTGGCCATGACCTCGATCGACAGATCGCCGACCAGGCGCTTGCCGTTGATGAAAAAGGTCGGCGTGGAATTGACGCCGAGCTTGTTCACGGCGTGGTCGCGCACCGCCTGGATGTCGTCGAGCACCTTCT
>JBAUYI010000350.1:0-5263 GCA_049584715.1 Xanthobacteraceae bacterium | reverse complement strand
CGGCGACCGCGCGCTGCAGGTGCGCCCCTGCGCCGAGCTCGGCGACGCCATCATGCTCACCACCAGCCCGCTGTTGATGAACGAGGCCGACCGGCAGGCTTTCCGCCGCGTCGAGCAGGTGGTGCGGCTGTCGCGCTACGGCGGCGATTGTTATGCCTATTGCGTGCTCGCCGCCGGCCACGTCGATCTGTTGATCGAGACCGAGCTCAAGCCGCACGACGTGCTGGCGCTGATCCCGATCATCGAGGGTGCCGGCGGCGTCATAACCACCTGGGACAACGGCCGCCCGCACAACGGCGGCCGCATCATCGCCGCCGGCGACAAGCGCGTGCATGAGCAGGCGATGGCGCTGTTGAACGATTGACGGTTGGCCGCGGGCGGCCCGGACAGGCGCGCCTTGAGCGGCGCGCCCGCATTTAGCAGTTTTGTTTGTTATTGCCCTTCGTGCGCCTTCATCATCTGCTCGATCTTCTCCTTGATGGCGGCGAGGTTGAAGGACGCGGCCGCCTGCATCGGCGGGTAGTCGATCAACGATTGTGCCGCCGCGGCCACGGTCTGCTGCACCTGGACGAAGCGCCAGAACTCGCGCGCCATGAAGTCGTTCATGTAGCCGCCGCCCTGGTCGTTGAGCGACTGGCCACGGATCGACGGCGTGCGCTCGAAAGGATCCTGGCGCAGGTTGACGATCGTCGGCATGTCAGTCGTCACCTTCTCGCCCGGCCAGCCCCAGGGCTGCTGGTAGAACTGGAACTTGAAGTCGTCGATGCGGATGGCGCCGAGCTGCGACTCGCCGAAGTAGAACAGTTCGTGCCGCGCCGATGGCCCTTTGCCGGTGATCAGATCGGTCTGGTTATAGCCGTCCAGGTGGTTCTTGTAGGTCTGGCCGCCGATCTGCACGCCTTGCAGCAATTGCGCCACGATGTTGGGATTGCCCGCCGCCGCAACCAGCGTCGGCAGCCAATCCAATCCGGAGAAGATGCCGTTCTCCACCGTGCCCGGCTTGATCTTGCCCGGCCAGCGCGCCAGGCACGGCACGCGGAAACCGCCCTCGTACACCGTGCCTTTGGTGGCGCGGAACGGCGTCATGCCGCCGTCCGGCCAGGTGAAGACTTCGGCGCCGTTGTCGGTGGTGAAGATCACGATGGTGTTGTCGGTAATGCCCATGTCATCGACGTGCTTGAGCAGATCGCCGATGTCATCGTCCATCTGCGCCATGCCGGCTTCTTCCAGGCCGAAATTGCTCTCGTAATTCATCTTCGCCTGATATTTCTGCGACAGATAGGTGAAGACGTGCATGCGCGTGGTGTTGTGCCAGATGAAGAACGGCTTGTTGGCCTGCTTGGCGCGATCCATGAAGCCCTTGGTCTGCTCGACCAGAACCTCGTCGAAGGTCTCCATGTCGTATTTGGCGTCGCGGCCCTTCTGCCACATCTGGTGATCCGCGGTCATGTCCTTGAACGGCTTGAGCGGGCCTTCGTCGACGATGCGCTGCTTGCCGACCTTGCCCCAGCGCGGCATCACGGTCTGATCGTCGGTATCGGTCGCGTAGGAATGCACCAGGTTGCGCGGGCCGTATTTGTCGATCCAGTCCTGCGGATAGTCGAACCAGTACGGATCGGACATCGCATCGAGGTGGTAGAGGTAACCGAAGAATTCGTCGAAGCCGTGCACCGTCGGCAGATACTTGTTCAAGTCGCCGAGATGGTTCTTGCCGAACTGACCGGTGGCGTAACCCATCGATTTCAGCAAGAGGGCTGTCGTCACCGACTGATCCGGCATGCCGACATCGGCACCGGCCTGGCCGACCGTGGTGAGACCGGTGCGCAGCGGAATTTGCCCGGTGATGAAATTGGCGCGGCCCGCGGTGCAGCTCGCTTCAGCGTAATAGTCAGTGAAGCGCATACCGTCGGCGGCAAGCTTGTCGAGGTTCGGCGTCTTGCCCGACATGATGCCCTGGTGATAGGCGCCGATATTGAACCAGCCGACATCGTCGCCCATGATGACGAGGATGTTCGGCTGTTTGCCCGGAGGCGCCGCCTGCTGCGCTTGCGCGACGGCCTTTTGCACGCTTGCAGCCGTGCCCAGCGCCGATGCGGCAGCGAGCGTGGTGCTGGCCAGCAGGATATTGCGCCGGCTCAGTGCGGTTTTGTTGTCGCCTTCGTCTTTGTCACTCATAAGGGTCTCCTCTCTCGGTTGATGCAGCGGAAGCCAACGTGGCTTGTCGAGGTATTAACTGGCTGCGCATGACGCGTTGCCGGCAGGTTATGCGTTCAATTATCCGGCGGTGGATTACGAAGTTACTCCATCGCCTGTTCGAGCTTGACTAGCTTCGTATCGGGTTCGGGCGCCCCAGCGCGGGGCGCCCGCATTGTCATAAATACGCGGAGATCTCGCCCGATCATTGGCTGCCGTGGGGGGACCTTTTCATTTCTGCCAGGATGCCGCTCAGATTGTAGGTCTCCGGCGCCTGCAGCGGAGGAAACTCCTGGTACGACATGAGCTCTTTCTCCCACAACAATTGGCCGAGAGGCAGCATATTCCAGTCGTACAGATAAGCAGTGCTTGGAGAGGCAATCGCACCCCCGAATGACATCGCGGATTTCAGATCGTCCAGCCCGCCCGCGATCTCGAAGGGGTCGCGTTTGATATTGTCGACCATGGTCCAGCCATAGGTCGTCTTGCCCTGCATCGCGCCGGTCGGGTCGGTGCCTGACATCGTGTAGTACATCTTCCAATTCTTGTACCGCACTGCCGACGGTGTCGAGTTTGAGTAGTAGAAGAAGACATCACGTGCCGACTTGTCGCTCTTTCCCTCCAGGTAATCGCGCTGGTCGACACCGTCGAGCGTCGTCTTGACGATGCCGGGGTATTTACCCGCTTCGATCTGTTTCTTCAGTCCGTCGCCCGTAGGACCGCCGGCAATGTCCACAAATGTAGGCAGCCAGTCCAGGGACGCGAACATTTGGTTTTTGATCGTGCCCGGTTTGATGTGTCCCGGCCAGCGAACGACCTGTGGAGCACGCATGCCGCCTTCCCAGGTCGTCAGCTTCCCTCCTTTGAAGGGAGTGACGCCGCCATCCGGGTAGGTGATCACCTCGGCGCCGTTGTCGGTCGTGAAGACGACGATGGTGTTGTCGAGTTGGCCCATGTCCTCCAGCTTCTTGAGGACATAACCGATGTTGTCGTCCATCTGCTTCATGCCGGCTTCGTTGACACCCCAATCCTTGCCGCCCGGCTCACCAACCATGGCCAGGTACTTGTCCGGCAGCACGGTTGTGATGTGCATACGTGCCGGGTTGTACCAGACGAAAAACGGCTTGTTGGTCTTCTTGGGATCGTTGCGATCGAGGAAGTCGATCACATGGGAAGAGATTTCCTCGTCTACTGATTTTGAGCGCTCGAGTGTCAGCGGGCCTTCGTCGTGGCACACTTGGTTCGCTTCTGTCCCGTCGGACGACTTACACGCGAGCATTGGGCGGGGCGGCGTGAGGCAGGTCGTTGTCTTGGGGTCTACCGCGTTAGGATCGTCGGCAAGGCCCTTGACCGGCGTGTTCTTGCAGGCCGGCGCAATGCCCTGCACGAGCGGGGTCTTATTAAGGTCGGGAAAACTGACCCCCTGCATCGCGTCCAAGTGATACAGGTAGCCCCAAAACTCCTGGAACCCATGCGACGTTGGCAATGCCGAGGCGTGGTCGCCCAGGTGGTTTTTGCCGAACTCGCCCGTATTGTACCCGAGATCATGCAAGAACACCGCAAGCGCCGGCGTGCCCGGCCGCAGGTAGGAAGGACTGCCGGGCAATTGCGGCGGGATCATACCCGTGCGCAGCGGATGCATGCCGGTGAAGAAGGCGTTGCGCCCGGACGTGCAACTCTGCTCGGCATAGTAGTCCATGAAGATCGCGCCTTCATTGCCGATGCGGTCGATGTTGGGCGTTTCCCCGACCATCAGGCCGCGGTGATAGATGCTCGGCTGCATGAAGCCGATGTCATCGCCCATGATGAAGAGGATGTTGGGTTTCTGCTGCTGAGCGGCGGCCGGCACAGCGGTCGCCACCAAGACGGCAGAAGCAGCCAGCAAACCGAGCCGGATTTTTTTGGCCGTACTCATGGTCTATTTTCTCCCTGTTAGTAGCGACCGCCTGAAACGGGCCGGCAGCCAGTGGCCTGTCAAAGTCACGCCGTATTCTCTCTCTGTTGATTTCTGCGAATGCAGCGAAAGCCGACATGGCTTGTCGAGGTGTCGATCGGTTCGGCATGGCGCGCTGCCGGACGATAGCGGCGGCAGTAGTTCGGGGCGCAGAGGTGCGAGCCGCCCTTGAGCACCTTGCGCGGAATCTTGACGTTCGGCTCGCGAGGGTCATAGCTCGCGACCTCGGGGCCGCCGCGCGGATTCTCCGGGATGCAGCACGCCTTCGGCGCGTCGGCCTCGTGCTTGGGCGTGTACCAGTCGCTGGTCCACTCCCAGACATTGCCGATCATGTCGTGCAGCCCGTAGCCGTTCGGCGGAAACGCCGTCACCGGCGAGGTGCGCTCGAAACCGTCGCTGCAAAGATTCTGCCGTGGAAATTCACCCTGCCAGGTATTAGCCATGTGCTTGCCGCCGGGCGTGAACTCGTCGCCCCAGGCAAACTCGGCGCCGTCGAGTCCGCCGCGCGCGGCGAACTCCCATTCGGCCTCGGTCGGAATGTCTTTGCCGGCCCACGTGGCGTAGGCCAGCGCGTCGGCAAACGCCACGTGCACGACCGGATGATTGTCCAGATTATTGATGTTGCTCTTTGGGCCGTAGGGATGGCGCCAGTCGGCACCCTTGAGAAATGTCCACCACTGACTCCAGTCGCGCAGATCGATCGGGCGCGACGGCGGCGAGAACACCAGCGAGCCGGTATAGAGCAAGTGCGGCAGCGCACCCGGGTAGTCCTTCGGGACGGGCGGAATTTCGGCGAATGTGACGTGACCGGTGGCTTTGACGAATTCCTTGAATTGCCGGTTCGTCACCGGCGTGCGGTCGATCCAGAAATCATCGACGGTGACACGATGGACCGGCGCTTCTTCCGGATAATGCTTGTCCGAGCCCATGCGATAGGTACCGCCGGGCACGAAAATCATCGTGGTCGAGCTTTTGCGATCCACCGGCCGCCTCCGCAATTGCCTCGCTGCGACATACGACGCTTTCTTGCAAAACACGCTTTCGTGGGCGCGCCACCGCCTGGATCGCGCGCGATTGCAATTGCGGCAGTCTTTATCGAGAACAGCGAGCGCGCCT
>JBAUYI010000349.1:0-17300 GCA_049584715.1 Xanthobacteraceae bacterium | reverse complement strand
TTCTTCGGTGCTTATGAAGTTGCAAACATCGACTTGACCCAACACAAAAGTGTCGGTCATGTCTCCGAACAGATGTCGATCATGTCCCCGGGCTAAACATCAAGTCCGGCAATGACGAGGGGAAATTGTGACCGAGAGCTTCGACATCATCATCGTCGGCGCCGGCGCGTCCGGCTGCGTGCTGGCGAACCGGCTGTCGGCGCGCTCGGGCTTGAGCGTGCTGTTGCTCGAGGCCGGACGCGACGCGCCGCCGGGCGCGGAGCCGGCCGATGTGCTCGATTCCTATCCGCGGTCCTACTACAACGACGCTTATTTCTGGCCCGAGCTGAAGGTGCATTGGCGGCTTGAGGACAACTCGCCGCCGGTCGGATTTTCCCAAGGCCGCGTCATGGGCGGCGGCGGCTCAGTGATGGGCATGGTCGCCTATCGCGGCACGCCCGACGATTATGCCGAATGGCAGGCGCTCGGCGCCGCCGGTTGGGGCTGGGACGACGTGCTGCCCTATTACCGCAAGCTGGAGAACGATTTCGATTTCGGCGGCGCACTGCACGGCAAGGATGGGCCGGTGCCGATCCGCCGCACCACGACCGACGATTGGGCACCGTTGGCGAAGGCGGTGCACGCTTTCGCGCAAGAGCGGCAGATGCCGTTCATCGCCGACATGAATGCCGATTTTCGCGACGGCTATGGCGCGGTGCCGATGAGCAACTGGCCGCTAAAGCGCGCCTCGGCGGCGATCTGCTATCTCGGCGCCGATGTGCGCCGCCGTGCCAATCTCAGCATCCGCGCCGACGCCCTGGTCACCAGCCTCGTGTTCGAGGGACGTCGCGCCACTGGAGTTACTGCGAAGATCGGCGGCGAGGAGAAAACTTTTTACGGGCGCGAGATCATCGTTGCGCTCGGCGGCATCCATTCGCCGGCGTTTCTCATGCGCGCGGGGCTTGGCCCGGCGGCGGCGTTGCGTGACCTCGGCATTGCCGTGCGCGCGGATCTTCCGGGCGTCGGCGAAAACCTTTCAAATCATGCCATCATCTTCATCGGCTTGTTGCAGAAACCTGGCAAGCGGCAATCCAAAAATATCCGGCCGCATCCGATGTCGGCGTTTCGCTATTCCTCCGGCCTGCCCGGCGCGGCGGCGGCCGACATGTATCTCAACGTGCAGTGCAAGACCTCGTGGAGCCCGCTCGGCCATCAGGTCGCCAATCTGGCGCCGTCGCTGCTCAAGCCAAAGGCGCGCGGCCGCGTGTCTTTGGTCTCCGCCGATCCCGCGGTCTATCCGCGCGTCGAATTCAATTTTACCGGCCACGAGCTCGACTTGAAACGCTTCATGCAGGGCTTTCGCCTCTGCATCGACATTCTCTCCCATGACGCGGTGCGGGCCATGACGCGGCTGGCCTTTCCGGTCAAATTCAACGACCGGCTCCGCAAGCTCAACCGGATCACGCCGGCCAACCGGATCAAGAGCACGGCGATCGCGGCGCTCATCGATATGGTGCCGCCGCTTGCGGCGCCGGTGTTTGCCACGCTGGCTGACCGGCGCGTCGATCTTGCGGCATTGGCGGAGGACGATGCCGCGCTGGCCGATTACATTCGCGACAACGTCGGCGGCACGTTCCACCCGGTCGGTACCTGCCGCATGGGTGCATCGGATGATCGCAACGCCGTGACCGATCCGGCCGGCCGCGTTCACGGCGTCGAAGGTTTGCGCGTCATCGACGCCTCGATCATGCCGACGATACCGCGCGGCAATACCAATATCCCGACCATCATGCTGGCGGAAAAACTTGCCGACGCGATGCTGAGTGAGATCAGCTTGCAATGATCGGCCTCACAACGTAACATGTTACGCCAAGGAGTTCGGCCATGGCGACAAAGCCCAAGACAAAGCGACCGAAGACGGCGCGAGAGCGCATGAGCGCACGCCGGAAGCGGTTGCGCGCGCAAGGTCTTCGGCCAGTGCAACATTGGGTCCCCGACCTGCGCGATCCGCGCGTTCTCGCCGATCTTCGCCGGCAGGGCAGGTTACTTGCCAAGCATCCCGAGAATGACGCAATCGATGCCTGGATCGAAGCTGCATATGATTGGAGCGAGTGGAAGTGAAACGCGGCGATACGGTCGTGATGGTCGCGCGAGGCGATCTCGGTAGACCGCGTCCGGCCGTCATCGTGCAAACCGACGAATTGAGCGACGCCACTTCAGTACTGCTTTGTCCGATAACATCCGACATAACGGAAAGACTGCCCATCAGGCCGATCGTCGAAGTGGACGAAACCAACGGTCTTCGCGTCCGATCTCAGATCATGACGGATAAGATGCTGGCGCTGCCGCGCAATCGCGTGCGGCGCGTGATTGGCAGGATCAATTCCGAAACGAGCGACCGCCTCGATACCGCTTTATTGCTCGTGCTCGGTCTCGCACGCTAGCGGGGCGCGGCACCATTCACCGCGGCACGCTGACGTAAATCTGCCCGTCGCGCACGGCGACTTTCACCGGCGTCAGGCGCACCGAGGCGTCGCCGGGATGGCAGCCGGTGGCGAGGTCGAATTCGTAGCCGTGCCACGGGCAGACGATATGGCGCTGCTTGCCGAAGCGCAGCCCCGCGCTCTTCTTGTCGGGGGTGATGATTTCCTCGACCTGATGGAAGATTTTTCCTTGGCAAACCGGGCCGCCGGCGTGCGGGCAGACGTTCTCGTAGGCCAGCACTTTGCTGCCGGTGCGGAAGATGCCGACTTCGAGCTCTTCCACGGCGAAGACTCGATAGTCGCCGTCGGCGATGTCAGTGAGCTTGCCAACTGAGACTTCGTCCATTGCATTGCCCCTTGATTATTCAATCCCCGGCGGGCGGTGAAACCAGATCGCCACGTCGAACATGTTGAGATCGGCGGCGCGGATCATGGCGCAGGCCGTCACCACCGTTTCGGTCGCCGTCACGGCGTGTTGCGGGAACGGCAGAACGTCGTGGCCGCGCCGTTCCACCTTCGCGGCATAGACTTTTACCGCGGCGGTCAGCACCTGCTGCAACGTCTTGTCGGAAATCGCGTCGGGCTCGCCACGCTTGAGTGCGTCGTGCGCCGCCGCGCAGAAGTCCGCGGGCTTTGCGCCATTACGCGCAACGCGACGGCTTGGCTTGCCGCCCCGCTTGGCCGCTTTGCGTTGCACCGCTTTCGGCATTTCAACTCAAGCCGTCACCGGCTCGCGCCGCGCCGGCGCCTTGCCCGGATTGGTCTTGAGCTGCTTGTGCTTGGGCACTTCGAGATTGAACAGCCGCGCCGAGTTGAAACCGAGGATGTTGCGCTTGGCCTTCTCGTCGAGGAACGGCAGCGTGGTGATCGAGTTCGGCAGGTCGAAATCCCAGTGCGGCCAATCCGACGCGAACAAAAGCTGCGTCTCGGCGTTCATCGCCTTGAAGGTCGCTTCCGTCAGCTCGATGTTGGAGCGCTCAAGCGGCTGGCTCGAATAAAACATCTCGCGCATGTATTCGCTCGGCTTGCGCTTGAGCAGCGGCGCTTCCGAGGAGCGCATCATGTATTCGGAATCGAGCCGCTGCATCAGGAACGGCACCCAGGCCAGCCCGCTCTCGATCCAGACCAGTTTGAGCTTCGGGAAGCGCTCCGGCAGGCCGTTCATGATCCAGTTCGTCATGTGGATGATGTTGTAATAGACGAACGAGATGGCGTGCATGGAAATAAACTTGTTGCACTGCTGCATCGACTGGTCGCCCCAGTGGAAGCCGGAATGGAACGCCAGCGGCTTGCCGGTCGCCTGGATGGCGGAATAGAGCGGCATGTAACTGTCGTGATTGACGGCGCGGAACCGCGTCGAAGTCACCGAGAAGCCGATGATGCTCGGATTGTCGGCGTACATCTCGACAGCTTTCAACGACGCTTCCGGATGGTTGAAGGGAATGTACAGCATCGCCTTGATGCGCGGATCGTGCGGCAGCACTTCTTCCGTCAGCCATTTGTTGAAGGCATTGCCGATCACCACTTCCATCTCGACTTGCGGATGCATGCCCAGCACCAGCATCGGCGTCGGGAACACCACCATGTAGTCGATGCCCATGGAATCCATGGCGCGCTGCACCAGCGTCACCTGGGCATGGGTATGGCCGCCGGGCACCGCTTCGCCGAGGCGCTGCTGATGCGGGATGCGGCCGAACACGTCTTGGTACAGCATGCCAGGCGTCGAGTTCATCAAGCCGGGCGAGCCGCCGCGCTCCTTGAAGGCGCGCGCCATCTGCTTGTAGACGTCGCTTTCCATGCGATCGACCACGTCGGACCAGAACGCCGTCTCGGTGACATGGGCGTCGACATCGACGATGAAATAATTGTCCGCCCGCGCTTCCTTGGCGGCGTGGGCGAGAATCTCGCGGGTGTCGGTTGAGGTGTTGATCTTCGGCAGTTCGGTGACGCGCGAAATGCCTTTGCCGTTTTTTCCGTTGCGCGGCGTTTTGGTCAGCATCGGTTTCCCCCACCTTTGGAGCGGCTTTTGTGATCGGGCGCGTGAGTCACGGCCATTGGAATCTGGCGGAAAGCTAGCAGCATTCGCCCGCGATGGACATGGCAATTTGCCCTAAACTACCGCCGGTTGCCCGGATCAGCCATGCCTAAACGTCCGGGCGCGGCCTCCCATCGGCACGCGCCGCAGTGTAGCTTTGCCGTCACGAACGCGGGAGGGACTATGAGCTACCAGGATTTGCTTTACGGCGTCGACGGCAAGGTCGCGACCATCACGCTCAACCGGCCCGAGCGCATGAACGCGCTGTCGCGCAATCTCGAGGCGGAAATCCACCGCGCGCTCGACGAGGCGGATGCCGACCGCAACGTGCGGGCCATCATCCTCACCGGCGCCGGCGCGGCGTTTTCCGCCGGCTACGACCAGCAGGCGGCGCCGGCGTCGGGCGTGCGGCCGCTCGATCCGCAGGGCAAGAGCCACGCCGAATACATCGAGCATTGGCAGCGCCTCGACGGCAGCCGCGTGAACCATTGGGAGCATATGTGGAACCTGGGCAAGCCGGTGATCGCCGCGGTCAACGGCTGGGCCATGGGCGGCGGTTTTTGGTATCAGCTTGCCGCCGATATCACGATTGCCTCCGACAAAGCGATATTCGCGCAGCCGGAAGTGCGCCAAGTTTCCAATACCAGCTATCTGCTTACCGCCTTGTGCGGCTGGAAGGCGGCCAACCGCTGGGCGCTGACCGGCGACCATTTCGACGCCCAGGAAGCGCTGCGCATCGGCATGGTCAACGAAGTGGTGCCGCATGACGAGCTGATGCCGCGCGCTCGCGCGCTGGCCAACCGCATCGCGCTCGTGCCGGAGCCGTCGATCCGGCTCAACAAGGCCATCGCCATGCAGGGGCTGCAGGCCTCCGGCGTGCATGCGGCGCTGCTGCTCGAAGGCGCGCTGAGCGCGCTGGCGCATTCATCGCACAACGAGGATCGCCAGCGGCTGTTCGAGGCGCAGCGCGTCGGCGGCCTGAAGGCTTATTTGGAAGCACGCGACGGCCCGTTCCATCCCGAGCCGATGGGGCCGAAGTCAAAACCGCGCGCCAAGTGAGACGTTTTATGCGTTTCGCATTGGCATTGATCGCGGCCATCTCACTCGCCATCGTGGCGCCGGCGTGGGCCGAGGAGGCGTGGCCGCAACGGCCGGTGACGATCGTGGTGCCGTTCCAGGCCGGCGGCTCGGCGGATTTGCTGGCGCGCATCCTGCAGCAGCACATGGAAGCGGATTTCCATTCGCCGTTCGTGGTCGAGAACCGTTCGGGGGCGGGTGGCAGCGTCGGCACGGCTTACGTGGCCAAGGCGCCGAACGATGGTTATACGCTCCTGCTCGGTACGCTCAGCGGCAACGTGCTCAACGAATTTGTCTTCAGCAAACTGTCCTACGATCCCGAGCGCGATTTTCAGCCGATCTCGCTCCTGGTGCATCTGCCCAATCTGCTGGTCGTTAATCAAAAAGTTCCGGTAAAAACCGTGCCGGAATTGATCGCCTATCTGAAGGCCAACGACGGCAAGCTGAACTACGGTTCCTCAGGCATCGGCACCTCGTCGCAGCTCTCCGTGGTGATGTTCGAACTCGCCACCGGTACGCATATGACGCATGTGCCGTTCCGCAGCACCACCGACGAATTGACCGCCATGATGAGCGGCAATGTCGACCTCGCCATCGACAGCATGACCACGCTGTGGCCGCAGGCGCAGGCCGGCGCAGTGCGGGCGCTGGCGGTAACCAGCGCGGAACGCCTCGCCGGCGCGCCCGAGCTGCCGACCATCGGCGAGACCATCAAGGGTTTCTCGGTTACGGGTTGGCAGGGCCTGTTCGCGCCCGCGGGCACACCGCGCCCGATCGTGGAAAAACTCGCAGCCGAGGTGAAGCACGTTTTCGAGGCGCCTGACGTGGTCGCGGTGCTGACCAAAGTCGGCGGCGCGCCGGCGCCGATGACCCCCGACGCCTTTGCGGCGTTCATCGCTGCCGAGCGGCCGAAATGGCAGGACGTGGTAAAGGCGGCCGGCGTGCATATCGACGCGAATTGATGAGCAAATCCGGACACCAAACTTTATGATCTCCGTCGGATTGATCGGCTACGGCGGCATCGCGCGGGACGTGGTCGCGGCGTTGCGCGAGGCCGGCGGCGGCACGAAGATTGTCGGCGTGTTGTGCCGGCCCGGACGCGCGGCGAAAGCGCACGCCGCGCTTGGTGATGTCGCGGTCGTGGAATCGCTTGCCGATTTGCTGGCGATGCGTCCGGATATTGTCGCCGAGGTCGCCGGACAGCGGGCGGTGGCCGAACATGGTCCGGACGTGCTGCGGCGCGGTTTTGATCTCCTGGTGATTTCCGTCGGCGCGCTCGCCGATCCCGCGCTGTTCGACCGTCTCAAGACGGCGGCACGCGAAGGCAAAAGCCGCATGTTGCTGCCGGCCGGCGCCATTGGCGGCCTCGATGCCATTGCGGCGATGCGGGTCGGCGGGCTCGATGCGGTGCGCTACCGCTCGCGCAA
Organism: Xanthobacteraceae bacterium; assembly: GCA_049584715.1. Taxonomy (GTDB): domain Bacteria; phylum Pseudomonadota; class Alphaproteobacteria; order Rhizobiales; family Xanthobacteraceae; genus BOG-931. The sequence goes on along the minus strand of JBAUYI010000349.1, from coordinate 10,299 downwards.
GCCGCCGGCGGCGTGGCGCGGCTCGCCCGCGGAGAAGGTCGCCGACCTCGACAAATTGACCGGCCGCACCGTGCTCTATCGCGGCACCGCCGGCGAAGCGGCGCTGCTCTATCCGCAAAACGCCAACGTCGCCGCCGCGGTGGCGCTCGCCGGCCTCGGTTTCGAGAAAACCGAGGTCCAGCTGGTCGCCGATCCCGATGCGCCCGGCAATGTGCATGAGATCGAAGCCGAAGGCGCCGCCGGGTGTTTTGCCATCCAGCTCCAAGGCAAGCCGTCGCGCAGCAACCCCAAAACCTCGGCGCTGGCGGCGCTCAGCGTGGCGCGTGCGCTCATCAATCTGAATGCTACAATCGTCATATGACCGTCCCGACAACGCGCCGCGCCACCAATGCCTTCATCGGCAGCCCGATCGAGCGGCTCGAGGATTTGCGCTTTCTCACCGGGCGCGGCCAATACACCGACGATCTCGCCGGCGAAACAATGCTGCACGCAGTGATCCTGCGCAGCTCCGTCGCGCACGGCCGCATCCGCTCGATCGATACGGCGGGGGCGCGGGCGCTGCCGGGCGTCCATGCCGTGATCACCGCGGCCGACATCGGCGAGATACCGACGATTCCGTTGCGGCACGATCCGCTGCCATCGTCCATGCGTTACGTGCAGCCGATCATCGCCGCCGACAAGGTGCGCTTTGTCGGCGAGCCGATCGCTGTCGTGGTCGCTGACAGCGTCGCGCTGGCCGAGGATGCATTGGAGGCGATCGCTGTCGATATCGAGCAGCTTCCGGCGGTGGTCGACCGTGATGCCGCGCGCAAGGAAGATATTTTTCTGTTCGAAGAAACCGGCAGCAACATCGCAGGCACCATCACGGCTACGCTTGGCGACACCGATGCGGCGTTCAAGAATGCGCCTTACGTTCGCCGCGAGCATTTCAAGGTGCAGCGTCACGGCGCGGTGCCGATGGAGCCGCGCGGGCTTGTCGCCGACTGGGATGATACGAAAAGACGCGTGACGGTCTCCGGCGTCTGCAAGGTGCCGTTTAACAATCGTCGCGCGCTGGCGCAGATGATGAAGCTCCCCGAGGTATCGGTGCGCATGCTGGAATACGACGTCGGCGGCGGTTTTGGCGCACGCGGCGAGTTTTATCCGGAGGATTTTCTGATTCCATTCGCGGCGCGCGTCGTCGGCCGTCCCGTGAAGTGGACCGAGGACCGGCGCGAGAATTTGATGTCGCTTAGCCATGCGCGCGACGCCGCATGCGATCTCGAAATTGCCTGCAGCCGCGACGGCACCATTCTCGCGCTGCGCGGCCACGCTTTTACCGATCTCGGCGCCTACGTGCGCACCAACGGCGCCACCGCGTCGCGCAATATTTCGCAAATCATGTCCGGGCCCTATCGCATCCCCCATGTGCGCATGGACGTGACCATGGTGGTGACCAACAAGACGCCGTCGGGCACTTATCGCGGGCCGGGACGCTTCGAGTCGGATTTCTGCCGCGAGCGGCTGTTCGACATGGTGGCGGCCGATCTCGGCATCGACCGGGTCGAGTTCCGCCGCCGCAATCTGATCGCCGAAGCCGACATGCCCTACGCGCTGGCGAAGGTGCATGTGCTCGACATCGTCAGCGAATGCGACAGCGGCGATTATCAAATCACGCTCGATCGCTGTCTCGCCGAATTCAACTGGGCCGAGCGGTCGAAGCTGCAAGGCGCACTGATCGACGGGCGTTATCACGGCATTGCCATCGGCTGCTATCTCGAAGGCGGCGGCACCGGGCCGCGGGAGAATGCGCGGCTCCTCATCGAGGCCGACGGCAAGATATCGGTGTTCGTCGGCTCGTCGTCGGTCGGCCAGGGCGTCGAGACGGTGTTTTCGCAGATCGCCGCCGACGCCCTCGAACTGCCCATGGAGCGCATCGCCAATGTGTTCCACGGCTCGACCGATTATGTCACCGAAGGGTTCGGCTCGTTCTCGTCCCGCTCCATCGTTATGGGCGGCAACGCCATCGTCGATGCCGCCAACCGGCTGCGCGCGCTCATGCGCGAGGCCGCGGCGCAGCGGCTTGGGTGCGCGGTGAACCAAATCGCATTCGACAATGAGACGGTGGTCGGGCCGAACCGCGCCACGCTTGGTTTCAAAGAATTCGCCGGCCTTGCCGCCGACGGCACCCACGCGAGCAACAAGCGGACTTATTCCTATGGCGCGCACGCCGCCTATGTGGCGGTCGATCCGAGGACCGGCCAAGTCGAGTTGATCGATTACGTCGCCGTCGAAGACGTCGGCCGCATCGTCAATCCGTTGACTTTGCACGGCCAATGCGTCGGCGCCGTCGTGCAGGGCCTGGGCGGCGCGTTGCTCGAGCACTTCATTTACGACGAGAACGGTCAATTTCTGACCGGCTCGTTCGTCGATTACCTGATGCCGACGGCGAGCGACTTTCCGAGCATTCGCGCGGTGGCGCTGGAGCAAAAACCGTCGCCGCTCAATCCAATGGGTACCAAGGGCGCGGGCGAGGGTGGTATCATTCCGGTCGGCGGCGTCGTCGCCAATGCCGTCGCCGCGGCGCTGAGTTCGCTGGGCGTGCAGCCGCACGAATTACCGCTGACGCCGCCGCGGGTGTGGCAGTTGATACAGGACGCATCCTCGCGTTAACGTGCCCCCATGAAACTCCCGCCCTTCGAATACGCCTGCCCGACCACGCTCTCCGACGCGGTCGCGCTCTTGGCGTCGCATGATGGCGAAGCCAAGCCGCTGGCCGGCGGCCAGAGTCTCGTGCCGATGATGGCGTTCCGTGTCGCGTCGCCGTCGCTGCTTGTCGATCTGCGTAAACTCGCCGAGCTGCGGCAGATCAAGATCGCGGACGACGGTGTAACGCTCGGCGCTATGGTGCGCTGGCGCGATATCCTCGACGACGCGCGGCTGCGCAAGGCGCATCCGCTCTTGATCGCGGCGGTCGAACATGTCGCGCATTATCAGATCCGCAACCGCGGCACGGTCGGCGGCAGCATTGCGCACGCCGATCCCGCCGCGGAGATGCCTGGTATCGTGGTGACCTGCGAGGCGAAGATTTCGGTTGTCGGTAAATCCGGTGCGCGCGTCATCGATGCGGCGAATTTTTTCCAGGGCCCACTGATGACCGCGTTAAAACCCGACGAGATCATCACCGAAATCCGCCTGCCGGCATGGCCGGCAAAGCGCCGCTTCGGGTTTCAGGAATTCGCCCGCCGCCGCGGCGATTTTGCACTGGCCGCGGCGATGCTGTTCTACGATGAGGATGGCTGCAAGGCGGGCAACGCGCATGTCGGCGCCATCGGCGTCGCCGACCAGCCGCTGCGGCTTCCTGCCGTCGAGCAAGTCCTAAACGGCAACAAGATTGACGAGGCCATCATCGCCAAGGCCGAAGCCGCGGCATCGGCGTCGGTCGATCCCCATGACGACATCCACGCCGGCGGCGCCTATCGCAAGGCGCTGATCGGCGTCATGGTCGAGCGCGCGCTCAAAAGCGCGGCGGCGTAGCGAATAAAACCATGCCGGTAAAATTCGAAGTCAACGGCAAGCCGGTCGAGGTCGAAGTCGAGCCGCGGCTGACGCTGGCCGATTGCCTGCGCCATCATTTGCGCCTGACCGGCACCCATGTCGGCTGCGAGCACGGCGTCTGCGGCTCCTGCACCGTGCTGGTCGACGGCGCGGCGGTGCGCTCGTGCCTCATGCTCGCGGTACAGGCCGAGGGCGCCAAGGTGGTGACCGTCGAGGGCCTGTCGCTCGAAGACGGTTTGACGCCGCTGCAGGCCTCGTTCCGCAAGCATCACGCGCTGCAATGCGGCTTCTGCACGCCGGGCATGATCACGACGGCGCATGCGCTGCTCAGCGAGGAGCCGGACTGTGACGCGGATCGCGTGCGCGAAGTGCTGTCGGGCAATCTGTGCCGCTGCACCGGCTATATCTCCATCGTCGAGGCGGTGCTCGACGCGCGCTCGGCCTATAAGCGCGACGGAAAAGTCGCATGAGGACGGTCAACGCGTTCGTCGGCCAGCCGATCGAACGGCTGGAAGACTTTCGCTTCGTCCGCGGCCGCGGCCAATATGTCGACGATCTCGCCCGTAAAGACATGCTGCACGCGGCGATCCTGCGCAGCGCGGTCGCCCACGGTCGCATTCGCAGCATCGATGTGTCGCAGGCGAAAAAAGTTCCCGGCGTGCATGCCGTCATCACCGCGGCCGATCTGGGTGATGCAATCCCGCTGGTGCCGATGCGATTACAGCCGATGCCGGAGTTCGAGGCGTTCGGCCAGCCGGTCATGGCGCGCGACAAGGTGCGCTATGTCGGCGAGGCGTTGGCCATGGTGCTTGCCGACAGCGCCGGCGTTGCCGAAGACGCCTTGAGCGCGATCGAGGTCGATATCGAAGCGCTGCCGGCCGTTGCGAACTGGCAAAGCGCGGCGAAAAACGAAACGCTGCTGTTCGAAAACAAAGACAGCAACGTCACCATGAAATTCCGCGCTGTGCTCGGCGACGCCGCGGCGGCGTTCAAGGATGCGCCCTATACGCGGCGCGAAAGTTTCAGTACCCAGCGCCATACCGCGCTGCCCATGGAGCCGCGCGGTCTGCTTGCCGAATGGGATGCGGCAAGCGGGCGGCTGACGCTGTCGGGCGCCGCCAAGGTGCTGTTCGCCAACCGCCGCATCCTCGCCAAACAGCTTGGTGTCGCTGTCGATGCCATCGATATGGTCGAGTACGATGTCGGCGGCAGTTTTGGCGCGCGCGGCGAGTTCTATCCGGAGGATTTTCTGATTCCGTTCGCGGCGCGCCACGTCGGCCGCCCGGTGAAATGGACCGAGGACCGCCGCGAGCACCTGATGACCATGAACCACGCCCGCGAGGCGGCATGCGACGTCGAGATCGCCTGCGCCCGCGACGGCACGATCCTTGGGTTGCGCGGCCACGCCTTCGTCGATATGGGCGCCTATATGCGCACCAACGGTGCGGTCGGCGCCCGCAATATCGCGCAGTTCATGTCGGGGCCGTATCGCGTTGCCAACATCGATCTCGACGTTTTGCTCCTCCTCACCAACAAGACGCCGGTCGGCACCTATCGCGGGCCGGGCCGTTTCGAGACCGATTTTTTCCGCGAGCGCTTGCTCGACATGGCGGCGCGCGATCTCGGCATCGACCAGATCGAGTTCCGCCGCCGCAACCTCGTCCGCGAATCCGACATGCCATACAAGGTCGCGACCATCGCGCCGTTCGAGCATAAGGACGAGCTCGACAGCGGCGATTATCGGGTCACGCTCGACCGCTGCCTCGCCGAATTCGGCTGGGCCGAGAAGGAAAAGCTCAAGGGTAAGCTGATCGACGGCCGCTATCATGGCCTCGCAGTGTGCTGCTTTATCGAAGGCGGCGCCGCAGGCCCGAAGGAAAGTGCGCGGCTGGTGCTGGAAACCAACGGCACGCTGACCGTCTATATGGGCTCGTCCGGCGTCGGCCAGGGCTTGGAGACGGCATTCGCGCAAATCGCCGCCGACGCCATGGACATGCCGATGGACCGCATCAACCACGTGTTCCACGGCTCGACGGCTTATGTCAGCGACGGCTACGGCTCCTATCACTCGCGCTCGATCGTGATGGGCGGCTCGGCGGTGCTCGATGCCGCGACAAAATTGCGGGCGGCCATGAGCGCCGAAGCGGCGCGCCGCCTCAACTGCGGCTCAGTCGAGGTCGTGCTCGCCGACGGCCGCGCCACCGCGCCCGACGGCAAATCGGTGTCCTGGGCGGAGCTTGCGCCGGAGCCGCTGTCGGTCGAAGGCGCGTTTTCCAACCACAAGCATACCTGGGCTTATGGCGCACACGCCGCCCATGTCGCGGTCGATCCAAAAACCGGCGCGGTCGCGCTCGTCGATTATGTGGCCGTGGAGAATTGCGGCCGCATGATCAACCCGCTCACGCTCAAGGGCCAGCTCGTCGGCGCCGTAGTGCAGGGCCTCGGCGGCGCGTTCATGGAGCATCTCGCCTATGACGAGAACGGCCAGCTGCTGACCGGCTCGCTGGCCGACTATCTCATCCCGACCGCGAGTGATTTTCCGAAAATCCGCGGTTACGTAATGGAGTCGCATCCCTCGCCGATCAATCCGCTCGGCGCCAAGGGCGCCGGCGAAGGCGGCATCATCTCGGTCGGTGGCGTGATCGCCAACGCCGTCGCCGATGCGCTCTCATCCCTCGGCGTCGAGCCACGCGATCTGCCGCTGTCGCCGTCGCGGGTGTGGCAGCTGGTGCAGGATGCGCGCAAGTGACGCCCCCGCGCGTCATCATCCGCGAAGGCGGACGATCCAGTAACCACAATCTTGCTGGCAATGTCAGTGACTACTGGGTGCCCCGCCTTCGCGGGGCATGACATCGTCCTGTGCTTGGAATAGATTCAATCTCAACCCGCACGATCAGGAGCAAGCCATGGCCGTCGCCCGCCATCCGCGTCCGAAAGAACTCGAAGGTGTCCCGCTCGAAGAGATCATGAAAAAATATGTCGGCCGCTTCAAGGACAAGAAGCCGGACTGGGCCGCGTTCGAGGACGCCAAGATCGAAGGCTATAAGCGGGCGCAACACCGCTTCATCGGCGCCGGCGGTTCCGGCAAGCACGACGATCCGAACATCATTCCGGCGGGCAATTTCACGTTGTCGATCGTCTACGTGAATCCCGGTCAGGGCAATGCCGCGCATACCCACGAAGTCGAAGAGTGCTTCTTCGTGCTGCAGGGCATTCTCGACGTCTTCGTCGAGGATGAAAGCGGACAGCGCATCACCACGCGGCTCGGCCCCTGGGAATGCATCGCCTGTCCGGCCGGCGTGATCCACGGCTATCAGAACGACTCGCTCGCCCCGGTTTACGTGCAGATCATGCTCGGCCGCGGCCGGCCCGATCCCATGGGCTATTCCGACGGCGAGCTCTACAAGCGCCGGGATGCGCACCTGAAAGCCGTGTAGGCGGCGGAGGCGGACGATCCAGTAGCCACCGCGCAATTGGCGATGACCGATGCTCCGCCGGCGCGGAGCATGACACTTTCACCCGAACGTCGGCACGAACAGCTTCTCGATCGGTATAGGCTCGGCGATCAGTCCCTGCTCGACCATATAGTTGACCAGCGCTTCCAGCGTCGGCCGGTTCGGCTCGACGCCGTAGGGCCAGCAATCGCCCCCGAACAAGTCGTCGATCTCCTGCACGTCGTCGGGCAGCCACGGCAGCATGTAACGCAGCGTGCCGGAATAGCGCATCTTTTCCCGCGCCCAGTCCTTGGCGGCGTTGAACGCGTTGAAGAGACTCGTCGCCACGAAGGGGTTCTGCTCGTAGACGTCGTTGCGGATGACGACGAGATGCATGATGGGAAAGATTTTCGTGCGCCGGACGTAGTCCTTTTCCTGCGCGCGGTAATCGGGAATGAGCCGCACCACGTCGGGATTGCGGCCGAAAGCCTTCGGCATGTTCGAGCCGATGATGGCGTGGATTTCACCGGCTTCGAGCAGATCGCTCAGCGACTTGCCGCTGGTGTTCGGCTTGATGTCGACCGGCTTGAGCATCGGCATGACGGAGGGATTGCCGTAAAGCCCCGGTTCGTTGATGGCGCCCTGGATCCATTCGATCTCGTCGAGATCGATGCCGAGGTCGTGCTGCATCAGGCCGCGGATGAAGATGGCGGCGGTCTGGGTATAGAGCGGCACGCCGACGCGCTTGCCGGCGAAATCCGCAGGTGACTTGATGTGCTTGCGGTTGACGATGATGAAGCTGTGGCGGAACACCCGCGAGGCGAACACCGGCAGTGCCACGAACGGCAGCTTCTTGGCGGCATAGCGGGTGATGAACTCGGAGCTCGACATTTCGCAGGCGTCGAATTCCAGCCGGTTGGACATGCGGTCGAAAATCTCGCGCGGATTGTCCATGACCAGGAAATTGAGATCGATGCCGTCGGCTTTGACGTCGCCGGTGTGGAGCGCAAGCATGCGATCGTAGAGGCCGCAGGCGAAGGTGATCGGTAGACTAGACATTGGCAGGCACCATTGGGGATGTTCGGGCGGGAAGCGCAGTATCACATACGCACCCGCACGCGTCATCTGAGGCGGCGGCGAACCGGTCTGCGACGAACGCAGCAGGCACCAGCGGAAATTTTTTGCCGTCGACGTCGTTTTTTCTTGCAATGCCTGTCCATTGCGCCTATGTGCCGCTCGCCCAAATTCGCACGTGCCTGTGGCCGTGTGTCGATCGGTAGGCATCCGGACAAGAGGCCGGACAGTCGCCTGAGGTCTTAAGTTAGGATCTCACACCGTGATCGGCAGCCGGAGGCGAAACCGGCGCACCCCGCGCTCAACGGGGGACGCGGCTTAAAGCAACGACGGAGCGGGCTTTTTTGGTCTCGTTGGCGGTCCAAACGTCAACACCGAAGAGGCTTGTCCATCTTGCCGGCCGTGCGGAACGGGTTCTCCCGCTCCAATCCAAGGCAGCACATCGGCTGAAGAGCCGCGCTTGCGCCGTGTCCCCAACACACGGCCGGCGCCAGGCGCTTGAGCCGCTGACGCCGGCCGTCTGCACCAAAAGCGCGGGCGGCCAATCATCAACGCTGGGCCAGACGACGCTTTGTCGCTTGGTCCCTTGAACCTGGATGAAGGAGCGCGCCCGATGACCGAGCGCATTCGCGAATTCTTGCGCCGCCGCCGCGATGAGGGGCTCGACGATGGCCCCTGCCTCGTCGTCGATCTCGACGTCGTGCGCGACAACTACGCCGCTTTTGCCAAGGCATTGCCGGACAGCCGGGTGTTCTACGCCGTCAAGGCGAACCCGGCGCCCGAGCTGCTGAAGCTTCTGGTCGGGCTTGGCTCCTGCTTCGACACCGCCTCGGTCGCCGAGATCGAGATGGTGCTCGCGGCCGGCGCCGCGCCCGAGCGCATCTCCTACGGCAACACGATCAAGAAGGAACGCGACATCGCGCGCGCCTATGCGCTCGGCGTCCGGCTGTTCGCGGTCGACTGCAAGGCCGAGGTCGAGAAGATCGGCCGCGCCGCTCCCGGCGCCAAGATCTTCTGCCGCTTCCTGTTCGGCTGTGCCGGCGCCGAATGGCCGCTGTCGCGCAAGTTCGGCTGCGACCCGGACATGGCGGTCGAGGTGCTCGAGCATGCGCACCGGCTCGGGCTAGAGGCCTGCGGCGTGTCGTTTCATGTCGGCTCGCAGCAGCGCCGCACCGCGGCCTGGGACGAAGCGCTGAAGTCGGCGGCGGCGATCTTCCGCGCCTGCGCCGACCGCGGCATCGGTCTCACCATGGTCAATCTCGGCGGTGGGTTCCCGACCAAGTACCTGCGCGACGTGCCGGCGGTGGAGGCCTATGGCCGCTCCATCTTCCGGGCGCTGCGCAAGCATTTCGGCAACCGCATCCCCGAGACCATCATCGAGCCGGGCCGCGGCATGGTCGGCAATGCCGGTGTGATCGAAGCCGAGGTTGTGCTGGTCTCGAACAAGAGCGAGCACGACCACGTGCGCTGGGTCTATCTCGACATCGGCAAGTTCGGCGGTCTCGCCGAGACGATGGGCGAGTCGATCCGCTATCCGATCAAGACGCCGCGCGACGGCGACGAGGTCGGACCTTGCGTGCTCGCCGGCCCGACCTGCGACAGTGCCGACGTGCTGTACGAGAAGCGGCCGTACGACCTGCCGATCAGCCTCGAGATCGGCGACAAGGTGCTGATCGAAGGCACCGGCGCCTATACCGCGACCTACGCAGCGGTGGCCTTCAACGGCTTCGCTCCGCTGCGGACCTTTCACATCTGACGGCGATGAGACCTCCGGCTCCGGCGCTCCCCCTCCCTAACGGAGAAAGGGCGCCGAGGTGCGGCGGTCGGAAAGGAGAGGATCATGGTCACTATTCGCGAAGAAAAGACCGCTGACATCGCGGCCCGTGAAGTTCTGCTCGACGAGGCTTACGGCGCCAGCCGTTTTGCCAAGGCGTCCGAGCGGCTGCGTGAAGGCCGCGTGCCGGTTGATAGGCTGTCGCTAGTCGCGGTCGAGCGCGGCCGCATCGTCGGCACGGTCCGGCTCTGGCATGTCACGGCCGGTCCGAGGTGCGCGGCGCTGCTGTTGGGACCGCTCGCAGTCGATCCGACGCACCGCAATCGCGGCATCGGCACGGCACTGATGCGCCGCGTCATTGTGCGCGCGCGTCTTGCCGGCCATCGCGCCATCCTGCTGGTCGGCGATGCGGCCTATTACGGCAGATTCGGCTTCACCGCCGCGCCGACCGGCGAACTGTGGATGCCCGGCCGCTACGAC
>JBAUYI010000348.1:0-12122 GCA_049584715.1 Xanthobacteraceae bacterium | reverse complement strand
TCGGCCGCGTGATCTCCCATTCCTCGATATTGACCACCGACCACACGATCATGCGCGCCTTGCCCGGCAGCTTGAGCGGCGGGCGGGTGAACGGCGACGAATAGGATAGGCGCTCGCGCGGCAGCATCATGGCATAATCATTGTACGCATCCGGCCGCGCGTTCGGCAATCGCACAGGAGAAGAGACGATGGACGACAAGGACCTTTATGACCGCGGGCTGAAACTGCGCACGGCAATGTTCGGCCGCGAGGCGGTGGAAAAGCGCATGAACGCCTTCGGCGAATTCGGCGAGCCGCTGCAGCACATCATCAACGCCTATGCGTATGGCGACGTCTGGCAGCGAACCGCGCTGCCGCCGGCGACCAAATCGCTGGTCATGATCGCCATGATGGCGGCGGCGAAGCAGCCCAACGAGCTCGCCGTCCACCTGCGCGGCGCTTTGAAGAACGGCTGCACGCCGGAGCAAATCCAAGAGGTGCTGCTGCTGCTCACGCTCTATTGCGGCATTCCGTCCGCGATCGATGCGCACCGCATCGCCACCGACGTGCTGCGCGAGCATTCCGATGCTTAGCTGGAAGCGCTGGGGCGAGAGGCGAGATAAACGAGGCCGGCGCCTCCCAGCACCGCACCGACGATGATGCCGATCGGCATGAAGGTGAAAAACACCAGCATGCCGGAATAGCCTTCAAAGTCGCTGGTGTGAAACACCTGGGTCCAGAGGAAGCCGGCGCCAACGCCGATCGCGCCGCCAGCGATCGCGCCCAGAAACAAGCCGACGAACGCGAGCATGACCTTCATGACGCTCTCCGTGCTTTCACGCGTTTAACACAACGGCAGCGCGAGGGCCCAAGAACACCGGCCGACCTGCGGGCCTCGACAGCACCCCAACAGGTGGTAAGATCGAGACTCTGACAACATGACCGCACCGGGCCCGGATCGCAGGGAATGGCATTTCTCCTCCCGTTTTTCGAATATGACGTATTCGTCAGCTATTCGCATGGAGTTCAAAGCCCTGGTGCCGACGCGCCGCTCAAGGAGTGGACGCTCGATCTGATCCACAAGCTCGAATCGGATATTCGGGCGGTCGATATCGAATTCGACGATTTGCATATCTGGCGCGACGAACAAATCGATCCCACCATCCAGCTCTCCGACGAAATCCGCGCCAAGGTGAAGAGCTCCGGCATCTTGCTGATCGTCATGTCGCCGCGCTACCTGGCCTCGACTTGGTGTCAGGACGAGCTGGAATGGTTCAAGCAGCAGGTGCTGAACCGGGAGCGCGATCAAGGCCGCGTCTTCATCATCCGGGCCTTGCGCACCGATGAAAACCGCTGGCCGGAATTTCTCCGCGACACCCGCGGCCATCCGATGCCCGGATTTCAGTATCACGACAAACAGGATTCGATGCCGTACGGCTGGCGCGGTAGTCCCGAGCATCGGGAGGATTACGTTCGCGAGCTGTGGCGCCTGCAAACGGCGCTCACCCGACGGCTGCGCGAATTGCGCGCCAATGCCGAGCGTCGCGCCAAACCCGAAAACAGGAGCGCTGGCGCGGCAGGCTCGCAACGGCGGATATACCTCCACGCCCGCCCCGAAAACGCAATTTTATACGACGAGGTCAAGCAAGCCCTCCTGCAGGAAGGCATGGCGCCGCTGAGCACGGTGGCCGATCCGGGGCGCGACATCGCCGACTGGATGCGCGAGAGCCGCGCGCGTATCGAGACCGCGAAACGCTGCGATGCGCTGGCGCTGGTGCGCGCCGACGGCGACGAAAAATTCATCGGCGATCTTCTGGAAATCGGCGTCGATGAGCGCGAGCGCATCCAATCGGCCCGCGGCGTGCCGCTGCCCTGCGCGGTGCTCGACCGCTCGGGCGTGGCGTTGCCGATCGACGTGTCGAGTTACGGCATCGAACGTTTCGACGTCGCCAAAGACGATTGGCGCGGCAAGTTCCACGGCTGGCTGAACAAAGCACAAGAAGCGTCGGCTGCCGCGCCGTGATCACCGGGTCGTCCGCGAGTTCGGATCTTCTCACCGCAGTCCGGCCGAAAAGTCCCTACCCGGGGCTGCGCCCGTTCGAAGTCGAGGAATGGTCGATCTTCTTCGGCCGCGAGCAGATGGTCGACGAAGTCGTCGGACGTCTGGCGGACCATCATCTGGTGATGATTCACGGCTCGTCCGGCTCCGGCAAATCGTCGCTGGTGCGTGCCGGCGTGCTGCCCAAGCTGGCGCGGCAACATCTGCGCGCCGGCGCGCCATGGCAGACCTGCAGCATCCGGCCTTCCGGCGGCCCGCTGTGGAATTTGGCCAAGGAATTCGCCCGATTGGAAGGGCGCGGCGACGACGTCGAACGTGTCGGCCAGATTTTGGGGCAATTCAACCGGCGCGGGGCGACGCTGTCCGACATCGCCGGCTCGCTAGAAAACCTCAAAGCGCGGCGGCTGTGCATCCTGGTCGACCAATTCGAGGAACTGTTTCGTTTCGAGAAGGAAACCAGCCGCGAAGAGGCCGAGCTTTTCGTCGACCTCCTGGTGCGCGGCCGCGAACAAGCGCCAGCGACCGGCGGCGATACCGGGGCGCCCGGCGATCAGAGCGCCGCCGTTCACGTCGTCGCGACGATGCGCTCGGAATTCCTCGGCGAATGCGCGCGCTTCAACGGCCTCGCCGAAGCCGTCAATCGAACGCAGTACCTCGTCCCACGCATGGACCGCGACGGGCTGATGCGGGCGATCCGCCGTCCGGCGCTGCTTTACGGCGGCGAGGTGAGCCTGGATCTCGCCGAGCGGCTGATTGCCGACGTCGGCGGCCGCGAGGACGAGTTGCCGTTGATCCAGCACGGCCTCATGTACATGTGGAATACCGCCGCGGCGGCGACGCCGCCCGGGAGCAAGATCGTTCTCGATGCCGGCCTGCTCGAAGCGGCGGGCGGGCTCCCTCACCTGTTGTCTGGGCACGCCGATGCCATCGTCGACGAAGCCGCCCCCGATCCGGAGCGGCGATACGCAGCAGAGCGTTTGTTCCGGGCGCTGACCGAGCTGAACGCCGAAGGCCATGCGGTGCGGCGGCCGCAGGTGTTTCGCGATCTTGTTGCCGTGACACAGATCGGCGCCGACAAGCTGCGCGACATCATCGACGCGCTGCGCCGCGATGGCGTTTCGTTTCTCACGCCCTATTCGCGGCAACCGATCATGGACAATACGCCGATCGACATCAGCCACGAAGCGCTGATCCGTTGCTGGGACCGCCTGGCCGAACCGCAAGACGGCTGGCTGAAACGCGAGTTCGACGACGGCCTGATCTGGCGATCACTCGTGGTCGAAGCCAAGGGTTTCAAGACCAGCAAGCATCGCGTTCTTTCGCCGGCAACGACGGAAGAGCGATGGCAGTGGTGGCAGCAACGGCAACTCAACAGCGCCTGGGCGGACCGCTACGACGGAAATTTCCCGCTGGTCAAAGACCTGATCGACGCCAGCCGCCGCAGCGCCAGACGCAAACGCCAGCTGCAGGCGGCGTTCGTCGGCGTCCTCTTGCTCATCAGCTGCGCCGGAACAGCCTACGCGGTCATGACCAACCGGACACGATTGGAGTTGCTGGCCGACCTTTATGTGCGGCACGCCGTTCTGTCCCACGACAAAGAGCAAGCGCTGAAAGCGCACGACCAATTCAAGGAGTGCACCCGATGCCCGGGAATGGTCGTGGTGCCGGCCGGCAGTTTCCTGATGGGATCGCCGAGCAGCGCCGATACCGAAGACGCCGACACCGATGAATTTCCGCAGCATCCGGTGACGATCGCGCGCCGCTTCGCGGTCTCCGAATTCGAAGTCACCTTCGCGAACTGGGATACCTGTTACGAGCTCGGCGGCTGCCGGCTGCGGCCGGACGACTACGGCTGGGGCCGCGGCAACCGGCCGGTGATTCTGGTCGATTGGGACGACGCCCAGCAATATGTCAGCTGGCTGTCGCAGCAGACCGGGAAGACATACCGGCTGCTCAGCGAGGCCGAATGGGAATACGCGGCGCGCGGCGGCACGACGACGTCCTATTCGTGGGGCAACGACATCAAGCTGGACGACAAGGCGATGGCCAATTGCTTCGCCTGTGGCAGCCCATGGGACGACAAGGAGACGGCGCCGGTCGGCTCATTCGCGCCCAACGCATTCGGCCTTCACGACACGCTCGGCAATGTCTGGGAATGGGTCGACGATTGTTATCACACCACCTATGAGGGCGCGCCCGCGGACGGCACGGCGTGGCAGACCAACGACTGCAACCAGCGGGTTATCCGGGGCGGCTCCTGGGGCGATCCGCCGCAACTCCTCCGTGCGGCATACCGGCTGCGCGGACCCGTCGGCACGCGGTACGACGGCCTGGGCTTTCGCGTGGCGCGGGAGCTTTCTCCTTAAATTACTTCGTCCGTTCGCTCGCTTATCGCAGCGGATTCAACCGAGCGCGAATATAGAAATCGCGACTACCAGGGGATGTCCTCTCCCCGACTGTTGCTGAATCGGCACGCATTCCGAAATCATGCATGGCATCACAGTCTTACCGGTGGACACAGTCTTTCGCCGATCAAGCGGCGACCTATAGTGGGCGGTGGTTGCGGAATCGCTTCATCTTCGCCGGGCGGCACGTCAAACAGATGGTGAGTGTTTCGACCAAAGGTCGTGAGGCCGCGCGCGCAATCGCGACAGCGCCAAACACGGCAGCCATCGGCGGCGCTCGAAAAAAGCTGTTTGGGTTGCTGGTGGGCGGGCCTCTCGTCGCTCTGGTGTTTGCTCCCTCGCAAGCTTCGGCCCAGGTGCAGCCCGGCTGCACCAGCACGTTACCCGCGGTGTACAATCCATTTACGCAGATCATCGGCGGCGTGGTCGGCGCCACCAACGCGATCACGTCGGTGATCGGCACCATGAACACCGCCTTCCAGGCCCAGGGCGATGCATTCGCAGTCGGACTGCCGAACGCTCAACCGGACCAGACCGCGGGCGGCGTGTGGGGGCGAATGATCGGCGGCCGCGCCGACAACAAGGCGAGCGGCAATTTTTCCGGATCGATCAGTCCCGGCACGACCGGGTTCTCAAGCGGCTTTCCCGGCGGCCCGGGCGCGACCGGCACCATCAACTGTGGTTCCAACATCCGGCAGGACTATGCCGGCTTCCAGCTCGGACAGGATTTGGCGCGTCTTAATCTGAGCGGCAGCGGCGCCACGCTCCATGTCGGCGTGACCGGCGGCTTCGCCCAATCGCAAGATCAGGATCAGGCGGGATCGGCTTTCACCGGCAGCTTCCAGGTACCCTTCATCGGCGCCTACGCCGTTTACACCAACGGCCACTTCTTCGCCGACGCCCTGCTGCGCGGCGACTTCTATCAGATGAGTCTCAGCGCGCCGCCGGCGGCGCTGGGTAACCAGCGGCTCGATGCGCTGGGTCTGTCGGAAACGGTATCGACCGGCTACAGAATCGATATCGGCAATAACTGGTTCTTCGAACCGTCGGGCAGCCTCATTCACTCGAACACCAAGGTCGACACGCTCAGCCTGCCGAGTGGCGCCGGCAGCACCTTCAATCCGCTGTATCTGCCGCCCGGCACGGTCCAGTTCAACAATATCGAGAGCTGGTTGGGCCGCGTCGGCGCGCAGGTCGGCACCAGCTTCACCGGCGGCAACGTGTTGTGGGCCCCGTTTGCGACGGCGAGCGTCTGGCACGAATTCGCCGGCAATGTCAGCGCCAATTATTCGGCGCCGGAGTTCTTCGCCGGCAATGCGGCGCAACACCCGTTCGCACCATGCGCGCTGGTGCCCTTCGCCTATCCCAACGGCTGCGGCAACGCGATCTCCGGCACGGTCAGCGGCACCCGGGTCGGAACTTACGGTCAATATAGCGTGGGCATATTCGGCCAGATGGTCGGTTCGCCGTGGCTCGGCTATGTGCGCCTCGATCTCAAGGAAGGCGCCGACATCCAGGCCTTCGGCTTCAACGCCGGGCTGCGCTACCAATTCGATCCGACGCAGCGGACCCCGGGCGCCCTTTACAACGGGCCGGCGCGAGCCGCCCCTTACGATTGGACCGGCCTCTATGTCGGCGGTTTCACCGGCGCGGCGTTCGGCCGGACGATCTGGAACTTCCCGCAATCCGCGACATCGGCAAACCCCGTGATCGCCGGCGTCCTGGGCGGCGGCACGCTCGGTTTCAACAAGCAGATCGACCGCTGGGTCCTGGGCGTCGAAGGCGACGTCGCTTTGACCAATGCCAAAGGCGGCCAGTCGTGTCAGGACGGCGTGAATAATTTCAACGTCGTGCAGAACTGCAACAACGACGTCCACATCTTGGCGACGGCGGCGGCGCGCGTCGGCTACACGTGGCTCGACCGCGTGCTGGTGTACGGCAAGCTCGGCGGCGCGTGGACCAACAACTCGCTCGACGCCTCGTGCAATACCGACTCGCTGTTCTTCTCGGGCGGCTGCTTCCCGACCAACAGTCCGTTCGGCGCCGTGCAGGATTTGACAGTCAGCGATCCCCGCTTCGGCGTGGTCGCCGGCGCCGGCTTCGAACTGGCGTTGACGCCATCGTGGTCGGCCAAGCTCGAATACGACTATTTGAACTTCGGTTCAAAAACCCTGGTCCTGCCCGACACCACGCCTGTGTCCATCAGGGAATACTTCAACGAGGTCAAATTCGGCCTCAACTATCATTTCAACGCCTTCGATCCCGACCCGACGGCGCCGGCTTCCGCCATCATGCCGGTCAAGGCGCTGGTCAAGGCACCGCCGCCGCCGCTGCCGAGCCCCTACAACTGGACCGGCGCTTACGCGGGCCTCATGGGCGCCGACAGGATCACCAACGCGCAATGGACCACGACGGCGCTTCCCCTTACCGATTTGTTTGCTCCCCTGTTCGGCGTCACGACTCCCGACCCGACGACCAACCGGTCGAAATTCTTCAGCGCCGCGGCGCAGGGCGGAATATTCGCCGGTTACGATTGGCAAGTCACCCGCCGATGGGTCGGCGGTATCGAAGCCGACGCAGCCTTCGGCAATAGCGCCATGACGCGGGGCGGCATTCCGGGAACGTTCGGCAACGGCTCCGCGGCGGGTGCTCTGCTCATCCCCGGGATTGAAGCGCTGCAGGCAGACTCCTCGACGGTCAAGTTCGGCTGGGACGGCAGCGTCAGAGCGAGGGTCGGTTATCTCTCCACCCCGACGGTCCTGGTGTATGGCACCGGTGGCGTCGCCGTGCAGCAGATGTCGGTCGGGGCTAACTGCAGCGGGTTCATCACGTCCTGGTGCGATTCCGTCCTCCGGGGGGTTTTGGGGGTGCCTTTTATCGAGCCGCCGCGGAGTCAAACCGCTTCGGTGGTCAAGGGCGGTTGGACTGCCGGCGGCGGCATCGAGGGCATCTTGACCGGCAATTGGCTGGGCAAGGTCGAATTCCGCTATGCCGATTTCGGCCACTACAACCACAATTTCTTCGTCAATACGATCGACGAAGCCGATGTCACCGTGCACGCGCGCACCTGTACCGTCCTCGCCGGCATCGGTTATAAATTCAACGGGACCGGCACGCTGGCCGCGCAATGAGTTCGGCGCTCCGGCCGCGGTTGCGATCGGCGAGGCAAAGCAAGAGACGTTTGGCGCCGATGCACTGCACGAACGGTGCAGTGAGGCATGACGGATGAGCAGGCTCGTTGTCGCCGCGGTCGCTTTGGCTCTGAGTTCACTGGGCTCGCTATTTTGCAACGACGCTGCGTTTGCCGAGCGTCGCGTTGCGCTGGTGATCGGCAATTCCGCTTATCAACATGTGCCGGCCCTGGGTAATCCGGCGAAGGATGCACACGCCATCGCCGCAATGTTTCAGAAGGCCGGGTTTGACGTCGTCGACACCCAATACGACGCCGGCGATCTGCAGCTCAAACGCGCCATCGGACAGTTCGAGGATGCTGCCGCCGATGCCGATATTGCCGTCGTATACTACGCCGGGCTCGGCATCGGGATCGGCGGCGCCAACTATCTGATTCCGGTGGACGCGAAGCTCGAGAACGACCGCGACGCCGATGGCGAAGCCGTTTCGCTGCAACGGCTCGCCGACGCCGTCGGCAAGGCAAGACGCCTGCGCCTCGTCATCGTCGACGCCTGTCGCGACAATCCGTTTGCGCGGACGATCAAGCAACGCGCCGGCGCGACCGGGCAGATCAGCCCCGTTTTGGATGCGGCCGATCCGAAGTCCAACACGCTGATCGCCTATGCGGCGACGCCGGAATCGGAAGCGGAAGATTGCAATGCCGATTCCAGCCCCTTCACCGCCGCGCTGCGCTACCTGTTCGTGCGCGGGCTGGACATTCGCTTGGCGTTCGGACGGGTGCGCGAAGAGGTTTTGCGTAAAACCGGAAACCAGCAGGAGCCCTATGTCTACGGCTCGCTGCGGCGCGGCGGCAACACGGCGATCGTGCCGTCGCCCTTCCAGCCCGAAGTGGACCTCCAAGGCGAAAAGAGCGACTACAGCCTGGTGGAAAAAGTCGGCACGGCGCGGGCGTGGGGCGTTTTCCTTGTTCAGCATCCGACCGGCTTCTTTTCCGATGATGCCCGGCAGCGGCTGCGCCTGGCCGAAGCCGAGCCGGCGGCGCCTGAGCAACGGCCTGGAACGGCGATCCGCGTCCCGGGCGCCAATGCCGAACAGGAGGCGGCATGCCGGAGCGAGGAAGACCGGCTGCGAGCGCTGCAAGCGCAGGGCGCCGGCGCGATCAATGATCTGAAAACGCTTGAGCAAAACCTCGTTTGTGAACGGCTGCGGCCGCTGGTCATTGCGGCGCTCGATCGCGCCAACCCGGTGCCCAATATAGACACCCCCGAACAGGTGCGGTCGGCGCAAGGTGAATTGATCCGGCTTGGATGCTTTGCCGGCAGTGCTGACGGCCGTCTCGACGCCGCGACCATCGCCGCGCTCCTGCTCTACCTGAATAAACAAGGCATCAAGCCCGGCGGCGACGTGCACATCACCGACGACCTCATCGCCGAGCTGTCGAAGCAAACCGCACGCGTTTGCCCGCTGGTTTGCCCGGCCGGAAAAGTCGCCGCGCGCGGCCAATGCATCGATTCCACCAAAGGCAAGCCGACGGTCGCCCGGCCGAACGGCAACCGGCCCACCGCGCAGCCGAGCCAGCCCAATCCGCCACCGCGTACCACCGAGCAAAAGCCTGCCGCCGGCGGCGGCGGCGGCGCACGCATCGGCGTCACACCCGGCGTCGGATTTTGATTGGCAAACCTGCGCGCTCGGCGAAGTCTTCAAGCCTTGAAATGCTTATCCAGCCCCTGCCAGCCTTCGAAATAATCGTGCTGCAATTCCGACGACTCGATGGCGTAGCGGGTGAGCCGCATGGCGTAGCGGCTCTCGAACATGAAGGCCATCGTGTCTTCGATCTTATGCGGCTTGAGCTCGGCGTGGCTGGCGCGCTCCCAAGTGTCGGCGTCCGGGCCGTGGGCGGTCATGCAATTGTGCAGGCTGGCGCCGCCGGGCAAAAATCCTTCGGCCTTGGCGTCGTAGACGCCATGCAGCAATCCCATGAACTCGGTCATGACGTTGCGGTGATACCACGGCGGCCGGAACGTGTTCTCGCCCACCAGCCAGCGCGGCGGGAAGATGACGAAATCGATTGTTGCGGTGCCGGGCACGTCGGACGGCGCGGTGAGCACGCTGTAGATCGACGGATCGGGATGATCGAAGCTCACCGTGCCGATCACCATGAAGCGGGCGAGATCGTATTTGTACGGCGCGAAATTGCCGTGCCAGGCGACGACGTTGAGCGGCGAGTGATCCATCTCGGCGGCCCACAGATTGCCCTGGAATTTGGCGATCATGGTGCACGGCGCTTTGGTGTCCTCGAAAGCGGCGACCGGCGCCAAAAAATCGCGCACATTGGCAAGGCCGTTGGAGCCGAGCGGGCCAAGCTCAGGCAGCCGCAGCGCCACGCCGTAATTCTCGCAGATATAGCCACGCGACGGCCCGTCCGGCAGCTCGACGCGAAAGCGCAGGCCGCGTGGGATGACGACGATCTCCCCGGGCGTCGCCTCGACGATGCCGAGCTCGGTGACGAAGCGCGCGCGGCCGAGCTGCGGCACGATCAGCATTTCGCCGTCGGCATTGTAGAAGCAGCGGTCGGTCATCGATCGATTGGCGGCATAGACGTGCACGCACATGCCGACCTGGGTGGCAACGTCGCCGTTGCCGCCCATGGTCACGATGCCCTCGATGAAATCGGTGGGCTGTTTCGGAATCGGGATCGGGCTCCAGCGCAATTGGGTCGGTGTCGCATCGACGTCGTTGAACGGCGCGGAGCGGATCAAGCCGTTGTCGACGCGCGCATAGGGCCGGTGCACCACCGACGGCTGGATGCGGTAGGTCCAGGTGCGGCGGTTTTCGCCGCGCGGCGTGGTGAACGAGGTGCCCGAGATCAATTCGGCGTAGAGGCCGTGCGGCGGCCGCTGCGGCGAATTGCGGCCGACCGGCAGCGCGCCGGGGACAGCTTCCGAGACGAAATGATTGCCGAAGCCGGGCTGATATTGCAGCGGCACGGCCGTGCTCGGCGCTTTGTGATCCGCTTTGCGGGTTTTGGTGTCCATGCGACCTCACGAAGGCGCGTGCGCTCGGCAATTGGTATCGGTCGCAACTAATATCCGCTTTCCCAGGGCGAGGCGCAAGCACCTTGGAACGGTTCCAAGCTGATGGGCCGTGGACGACAAACCGTTGTCAGCTCGCCCCTCTTGAGCGTCCGCTCTGCCCCCGACACAGCAAAATCGGGCCGCGATGTCCGTCGTCACACCACGGGCGAGCGCCCGCCGTCGACGTTGATCGCCGTGCCGGTGATATAGCTGCCTTGCTCCGACACCAGGAAGCAGGCGAGATTGGCGAATTCCTCGGCCTCGCCGAAGCGGGAGATCGGAATCTCCTTTGCCTGCGTCTTGTAGTAGTCCTCGAGCGTCATGTTGGCTCGGTTTGCCGCCTGCACGTGCTGGTCGGCGCGGATGAGGCCGACCAGCATGGCATTCACCAGCACGTTGTGCGGTGCCAACTCGTGCGACAGCGCCTTGGTCATAGCCATGCCTGCTGCGCGCGAAATCGAAGTCGGCATGCTGTTAGGCCGCGGCGCTTTGGCGCCGATGTTGAGCACATTGATGATGCGGCCCCAGCGTCGCTCCTTCATCTGCGTCGCGGCCAGCCGGATCAACCGCACCGCCGCGAACAGCTTCAATTCGAGGTCGTCGTGCAAGGTCTCGTCGGTAAGCTTATCGAACGGCATCGCGCGCGACGTTCCCGCATTGTTGACGATGATGTCGACCTTGTCGAACGCCTTCATGACCTCGTCGTAGGCACGCTGGACGTCGGCCGCCTTGCTGACATCGGCCGCAACCCCGATGACGCGGCTCTGGGTCGACGTCCTGATAGCCGCGACCGCTTCTTTGAGCGGCCCGTCGGTCCGCGCGACGATGGCGACATCGGCGCCCGAGGCCGCGAACCGTGTCGCCACCGCAAAGCCTAGTCCTTTGCTGCCGCCGGTGACGATGGCAGTTCGCCCCGAAAGACTGATTTCCATTGTGTACCTTTAAACTTCGGCAATTTCGCTACGCCGTCTGATACCGCTTCAGGAACGTGCGCGCGCGGTTGATGGTGCGGGCCTTCAGCTCGGGCGGCTCCTTCCAGGGAAACACCGTGATCTCGGCATTGGGCGCCAGCGAGGCGATGTCGATGGCGATCTGGAGCGGATGCGCGACGATGTCGTCGGGCAGCACCAGCATCGGAGTCTGGCAGGATTTCGCGAAGTCGCGCGACACGCTGTACACGAAGTCGGGCTGCACGCGGTAAAGGTTGTGCAGATACGGCTCGATGGTCGCCATCGATACGTCAGGCCGGCGCTCGCGAAACTCCTTGGCCCAGACGTCCCTGCCGGACTCGTACATATAATCCGGCTTGTCCGGCCGGTGCCCGACCGGCTGGCTTAAGATCGCCGCGACGACGCGCGCCGGCGCGCGCTCCATCAGCTTCATCGCGAACGGGCCGCCGATGCAGTTGCCGAAGAAAAAGAACTGGCGGATGCCGAGATGGTCCATCACGCCGAGCTGGTCGTCGGCGAAGGC
>JBAUYI010000347.1:0-13381 GCA_049584715.1 Xanthobacteraceae bacterium | reverse complement strand
GGCCACGTCCGCGTCGTCGTCGTTACCGACGAGAGCGGCAAGAGCAGCCTCGGCTTCGAATATCCGGATGGTCCGGTGACGCCGCGCGCGGAAAAACTGCCTGAGCCGCGCCGCGCCAAGGCGAAGCGCCGCTCCTCGCCGCGGCGCAAGCCGCCGCCGGGCCCCGGCGACGACATGCCACCGCGCCGCGGGCCGACGCCGCGGGTGCCGCTGGTGAAAGTCTAAAGATTGCTACGGCGCCCGGTCACTTGACCGGGCGCCGGCGCAGTTGGCGGGCGAACCATATCGCCAGTATCGGTATTGTGGCGGCGGCGTCGACGAACAGCGGCGCCGCACCCAGGCGATCGATCACCAGCGCGCCGGTGCCGACACCCACCGTCTGGCCGACAAAGATCGCCGAGGAAAAGATTGCGACCGCAGTGCCGCGGGCTTGCGGTGTCATCTGTGTGGCGTTGGTCTGCAGCGTGTTGTGCAGCATGTAGAAGCCCAGGCCGATCGCCATCGTCGCGACGGGCGCGAGCCACCAAGCGGCTCCGATGGCGAGCACGATATAGGCTGCCGCGATCAAAAACCCGCCGCTGATGGCGAGGCGGACCTGGCCGAGCCGGTACACAAAAATTTTGACCAAAGCGGCGTAGATCAATCCGCCGATGCCGAAACAGGCGACAGTCAGGCCGACCAGCGTGAAACTCAATCCGAAACGCAAACGCAGGTCGGCGCCGATATAGGCGAAGGCGCCCCACACGATCGCGCCCTCGATAAACGCGGTGAGGATGACGATGCGGGCGAATGGATTGCTCAGCACGACGGCGTAGTCGGCGACAAAACCGCGCGTGGTCTCGTTCGGGTGTCCCGGCTTGCGCGTCAGCGGATTGGTGATGAGCTCGAACACCAGGCCCGCCGCGGCCAGCGCAAAGACGCCGGCGAGCACGAAGAACACATTGCGCCAGCCCATGAGGTCGCCGAGCACGCCGCCGGCGGCCTGGCCGGAGAGCTGGCCGAGAATCTGGCCGGAGAGGTAGCGGCCGAGCACGGTCTGGCGGTGCTCATAGGGCGTGACGTCGCCCACATAGGCCATGGAGATCGGGATCACCCAGCCGGCTGCGGCGCCGGTGGCGAGCCGCGCCAGCATGAGTTGCGACAGCGAGCCGGCCAAGCCGCAGCACGCCACCAGCACGGCGCCGATGGCGCACATCACGGCGACGGTGCGGTATTTGCCGAAGCGGTCGCCGACCGGGCCGATGACCAGCTGGATCGAGCCGTGGGCGAGGGCATACGCCGTCACCACCATGGCGGCGGCGCCCACGGTGGTGTGGAAGTCGGCCGCGATCTGCGGCAACAGCGAATCGGTCACGCGCACCTGCGCCTGCGCGGCAAAACCCGCGACCGCGAGCAGCATGATCGAGCGCGTCGGCGTGCGGTGCGCTAGGGCTGAGGAAGCTTGCGCGGCGGCTGTCACGTTGGGTTTTGCTCGGAGCCGGGGTTGGGAAAGGGCGAGAGCCGGCGTTGACAGTCAACGCCGCGCGGGCTTTCTAGCGCGCGGCTCGGAAAATCGAAATGATCGAGAAGACATATCAGCCCGGCGCGGTCGAAAGCCGCATTTACGAGGCCTGGGAGAAGGCCGGCGCCTTCCGGGCCGGCCGGCCCGAGCGCGCCAAGGCGGAACCCTATTGCATCGTCATCCCGCCGCCGAACGTCACCGGCTCATTGCACATGGGCCACGCGCTCAACAATACGCTGCAAGACATTCTCTGCCGCTTCGAGCGCATGCGCGGGCGTGACGTGCTGTGGCAGCCGGGCACCGATCACGCCGGCATCGCCACCCAGGCGGTGGTCGAACGGCAATTGATGGAGCGTCAGGAATCGAGCCGCGCCATGGGCCGCGAGGCCTTCATCAAGCGGGTCTGGGAATGGAAGGCGCAATCCGGCGGCACCATCATCGGCCAGCTCAAGCGGCTCGGCGCCTCCTGCGACTGGTCGCGCGAGCGCTTCACCATGGACGAGGGCTTGTCGCGCGCGGTGCTCAAAGTGTTCGTCGCGCTCTATCGCGAGGGCCTCATCTACAAGGACAAGCGGCTGGTCAATTGGGACCCGAAGCTGAAGACCGCGATCTCCGATCTCGAAGTGCAGCAGGTCGAGACCAAGGGCAGTCTCTGGCACATCAAATATCCGATCGAGGGCAGCGATGAATTCATCGTCGTGGCGACGACGCGGCCCGAGACCATGCTCGGCGATGTCGCGGTTGCGGTGCATCCTGACAACGAGCGGCTCCAACATTTGATCGGCAAGATGGCGATCCTGCCGCTGGTCGGCCGGCGCATTCCGATCATCGGCGACGTGTACGCCGATCCGGAAAAAGGCACCGGCGCGGTCAAGATCACGCCGGCGCACGACTTCAACGATTTCGAGGTCGGCCGGCGGCATAATCTGCCGCTCATCAACGTGCTCGACGTCGAAGGCCATCTCGATCTCAAAGACAATGCGGCGTTTCTCGACAACGTGCCGCCGTCAGCCGAGCTTGACGCGATACTGGCGCTGCACGGTTTCGATCGCTTCGTTGCGCGGAAGAAAATCGTCGAGCGCTTGGAGGCTGCAAGCCTGCTCGACAAGATCGAGCCGACAAGTCACGTCGTGCCGCACGGCGATCGCTCCGGCGCGGTGCTGGAACCCTTCCTCACCGATCAGTGGTACGTCGACGCCAAAACCCTGGCGCAGCCGGCGATCAAAGCGGTGCGCGAACGCAGGACCGTGTTCGTGCCGGCGCAATGGGAAGCGACCTTCTTCAACTGGATGGACAACATCCAGCCGTGGTGCATTTCCCGGCAAATCTGGTGGGGCCACCAGATTCCGGCGTGGTATGGACCGGACGGCAAGATCTTTGTCGCCGAGAACGCAGACGATGCGGTGGCCGACGCGCTGGCGCACTACACCGAGATCGAGGAGATCACCGCCGAGGAAGGCCACGACATCGCCGCCGATCCAGACCGGCGCGCGCGCTTTGCCTCCGAATATCTGCATCGCGACGACGATGTGCTCGACACCTGGTTCTCCTCGGCGCTGTGGCCGTTCTCGACCCTGGGCTGGCCGGACGAGACGCCGGAGCTTGAGCGCTTCTATCCGACCTCGACGCTGGTCACCGGCTTCGACATCATCTTCTTCTGGGTCGCGCGCATGATGATGATGGGGCTGCATTTCCAGAAAGACGTGCCGTTCCACGACGTCTACATCCACGCGCTGGTGCGCGATGCCTCCGGTGCCAAGATGTCGAAGTCGAAGGGCAACGTCATCGATCCGCTGGAAGTGATCGACGAATATGGCGCCGACGCCCTGCGCTTCACGCTCGCTGCCATGGCGGCGCAGGGCCGCGATATCAAGCTTTCCGCGCAACGCGTCGAGGGCTATCGCAATTTTGCGACAAAACTTTGGAATGCGGCGCGCTTTGCCGAGATCAACGGCTGCGCCCACGATCCGGATTTCGATCCGCACCACGCCAAGGAGACGCTCAACCGCTGGATCGCGCACGAGACCGCGAAGACGGGCAGGGAGGTCACGGCGGCGATCGAAGCTTACAAATTCAACGAGGCGGCGAGCGCGATCTACCGCTTTGTCTGGAATGTTTATTGCGACTGGTATCTCGAGCTGATCAAGCCGGTGCTCACCGGCCCCGACGGCGCCGCCAAGACCGAAACGCGCGGGGCTGCCGCGTGGGCGCTCGACGAAATCTTAAAACTCTTGCATCCGTTCATGCCGTTCATCAGCGAAGAGCTGTGGAGCGTCACCGCCGAGCACGGGCCGCAGCGTCACCACATGCTGGCGCTCGACGCCTGGCCGGCGCACGACGGCCTCGACGGCGAGGTGGCTGAAGCCGAGATCGGCTGGGTCATCGACCTGATCACCGCGATCCGCTCGGTGCGCGTCGAAATGAATATTCCGGCCGCCACCATGCTGCCGCTGGTACTGGCGGACGCATCGCCGCAAACAGCCATCCGGGCGAAGCACTGGTCGGAATTCATCCAGCGGCTTGCGCGCGTTGCCGACATTTCCTTCGCCGACGCACCGCCGCAAGGCGCGGTGCAACTCGTCGTGCGCGGCGACGTCGCGGCGCTGCCGCTCAAGGGCGTGATCGATCTCGATGCCGAGCGCGCCCGCCTCGCCAAGGAAATGGCGAAGTGCGACGCCGACATCGCCCGCGTCGACGCCAAGCTCGACAATCCGAATTTCGTCGCGCGTGCCCCGGAAGAAGTGGTCGAGGAGGAAAAGGAAAAGCGCGAAGAGGCGCGGGCGCGCAAAACCAAGATCGCCGAGGCGCTGCAGCGGCTCAAGGATTCGGCTTAAATCCCTTACGAAATACGTGAAATGCCGCGGCTGACCGCAGTTGCGCGCCGCCGCGCGCTCCGGCTACAACTCTAGGAGGAGTTCCGGCACTCATGTAGGCTTATCATGACCGACGAAGCGCAGAACGTCATTGTCCTCAAAGACGCCTACGACCGCTGGGTCGAAAGCAAGGGCGACAGCGCCGATCATTGGACCGCGATCTTCGCCGACAACATCAAATTCGGCTCGCTCGCCCAGGGCAGCTACGGCGCGGCCTATCTGACGGAGTATCAGAGCCGCGACCAGCTGGCGCAGTACTTTGCCGGCATCAAACGTGACTGGGAAATGATCGAATACGTGACGGAGAATTTCGTCGCCCAGGGCGACCGCGTCGTCATGCTCGGGCATTGCTCCTGGCGCAACCGGAGCACCGGCAAGGTGGTGGCGACGCCGAAGGCGGACTCCTGGCGCTTCGCCGACGGCAGGGCCATCGAGTTCTACGAGTATTACGACACCGCACAGTTGCGCGACGCGATGGTCTGACCGGACCGCTTCGGGGTTCTCACCCGAGCGCATTGGCATTAAACACCGCTCGGTCTTTCTGATTGAAGGCGTGCGCATGCGGATTTTTCTCGCCGGAGCGAGCGGCGCGATCGGAAGGCGGCTGATGCCGTTGCTGCTCAAAGCCGGCCACGACATCATCGGCATGACGCGCTCGGCCGGCACCGCGCGCGAGCTTGAGGGCGCCGGCATCCAGCCGGCAGTCGTCGACGTGTTCGATGCGGAAGCGCTCAAGCGCGCCGTCGTGGCCGCGCGGCCCGACGTCGTCATGCACCAGCTCACCGACTTGCCGCGCGTTCTGGACGACGAGGCGCAACTCGCCGCTGCGTATCCGCGCAACGCCCGGATCCGCACCGAAGGCACGCGCAATCTGGTCGCCGCGGCGCTCGCCGCCTCGGCGCGGCGCTTCATCGTCCAGAGCGTGGCGTTTGCTTATGCGCCGGGCAAGGAGCCCTATGTCGAGACCGCCCCGCTCAATCTGGTCGATGGCCCCCGGTTGGTGACGGTCCGCGCCGCGGCCGACATGGAAGAGCAGGTGCTTAAATCCGGCATGGAAGCCGTCGTGCTGCGCTACGGCCTGCTCTACGGCCCCGGCACCTGGAGCGAAGGCCCAAGCCGCAAGCCGCCGCTCCATGTCGATGCCGCGGCGCAGGCGGCCCTGTTGGTGATGACCCAGGGGAGCGGCATCTACAACATCGCCGATGACGACGGGACGGTCGCCATCGAAAGGGCCCGTAACGAATTGGGTTTTGACCCCGCCTTCAGGCTTTGAACGGCTTGCTGAGAAAGCGCGAGCCTTTGAGGCCGTAGCGCCAAGGCTTTTCGACCGCCTTGGTGATGCCGATGCGCGGTCCGGCGACAACCTCCACCGCGTCCGTGCGCGCAAAGAGGGCGAACGGCGGCTCGTCGAGGGCCAGGCCGTTATGGGCGTGGGTGATCCGCAACGCCTCACAGACCCGGCCGGGGCCGGAGCAAAGCAGCCGCTCGTCGGTGACGCCACGCCGGCGGCGCATGGCCGCCAGCCCTACGGTCGGCTCGATGGCCCGGATCAGGACCGCGGCCGCCGAGCCCTTCGGCTCGCAGACAAAGTTCACGCACCAGTGGATGCCGTAGGAGCGGTAGACATAGACATAGCCGGGCGGGCCGAACATCACCGCATTGCGGGATGTGGGCCCGCCAAAACTGTGCGCTGCGGGATCGGTCTGGTGATAGGCCTCGACCTCGACGATGCGGCCGCCGACGCCGTCACACAGCAGCGTCACCCCGATCAGGTCGGGCGCCACCTCGAGCACGCTGCGTCTGAAAAAGGCTCGGGTCAGTCTTTTGGCCATGGGGCCATCGTCGCAGGCCAGGTGGCTCTTGGTAAACCGCGCGTTAATGCCTAGCTAACAAACGTTGCTGAATCTGTGGCCCCGGCGCAACACGCTGTGAACATTTATAAGTTTCGGCTGGAAGCCATCCTCAGCGCCGCTTTTTAGCCATAGGATTTTTCGACACCGTCGGCCGTGTGCCGGGCGGTGAGTAAAAGCCGCTACGGCACTTTCCGATTTCAAGGTGCCGTGCGCCGGATCGGTGGGGATGGGGCGAGGGGCCTTGTTTGGCCTTGATGAGTAAAATGGACGCCAAGACCGATCTAAAATCACGACTGCCCAGCCGGCATGCCACCGAAGGCGCCGAGCGCGCCCCGCATCGCGCCTTCTATTACGCCATGGGGCTGACGCAGGAGCAGATCCACCAGCCCTTCGTCGGGGTCGCCACCTGCTGGAACGAAGCCGCACCCTGCAACATCGCGCTGATGCGGCAAGCCCAGGCGGTCAAGCGCGGGGTCGCCTCGGTCGGCGCCACGGCGCGCGAGTTCTGCACCATCACCGTGACCGACGGCATCGCCATGGGCCATGCCGGCATGAAGGCGTCGTTGCCGTCCCGTGAGGTCATCGCCGATTCGGTGGAATTGACTGTGCGCGGCCATTCCTATGACGCCCTGATCGGCGTCGCCGGCTGCGACAAGTCGCAGCCCGGCATGATGATGGCGATGTGCCGGCTCAATGTGCCGTCGATCTACATCTACGGCGGCTCGATCCTGCCCGGCACCTTCAAGGGCAAGCCGGTCACCATTCAGGACGTCTACGAGGCGGTCGGCAAGCATTCGATCGGCGAAATGTCCGATCCCGACCTGCAGACTCTCGAGGAGAACGCCTGCCCGTCGGCCGGCGCCTGCGGCGCGCAATTCACCGCCAACACCATGGCGACGGTTTCCGAGGCCATTGGCCTTGCTCTGCCGTATTCCGCCGGTGCGCCGGCGCCGTATGAGATTCGCGACAAATTCTGCATGCTCGCCGGCGAGATGATCATGGATTTGATCGTCAAGAACATCCGGCCGCGCGATATCGTCACCCGGGAAGCGTTGGAAAATGCCGCGGCCGTGGTGGCGGCAACCGGCGGCTCGACCAACGCGGCGCTGCATCTGCCGGCCATCGCCCACGAATGCGGCATAAAATTCGACCTTTTCGACGTCGCCGAAATCCTCAAAAAAACCCCGTATATCGCGGATTTGAAACCGTCCGGCCGTTATGTCGCCAAAGATATGTTTGAAGCTGGCGGTGTTCCGCTTTTGATGAGGACGCTGCTCGATCACGGCTTCCTTCATGGCGACTGCCTCACCGTCACCGGCCGCACGATTGCGGAGAATATGAAGGCGGTGAAGTGGAATCCGGACCAGGACGTGATTTACCCGGCCGACAAACCGTTGTCGCCGACCGGCGGCGTCGTTGGTCTCAAAGGTAATCTCGCGCCGGAAGGCGCCATCGTTAAGGTTGCCGGCATGGCAGGCTTGCGTTTCACCGGGCCGGCGCGCTGCTTCGACGGCGAGGAAGCTTGCTTCGAAGCGGTCAAAAACAGGACGTACAGGGAAGGCGACGTGCTGGTCATCCGTTATGAGGGCCCGAAAGGCGGCCCCGGCATGCGTGAAATGCTGTCGACCACCGCTGCGCTCTACGGTCAGGGCATGGGCGGCAAGGTCGCGCTGATCACCGACGGCCGTTTCTCCGGCGCGACGCGCGGTTTTTGCGTCGGTCATGTCGGGCCTGAGGCCGCGGTGGGCGGCCCGATCGGGCTCATTCGCGACGGCGACATCATCGAGCTCGATGCCGAAAAGGGCACGCTGGACGTCAAGCTGAGCGACGCCGAGCTTGCTGCGCGCGCCAAAACCTGGAAGCCGCGCGCCGAGGAATATGCGTCGGGCTATTTGTGGAAATACACCCAGCAGGTCGGGCCGGCGCGCAACGGCGCGGTGACCCATCCAGGCGGCAGTGCCGAGAAGGCGTGTTATGCGGATACCTAGGGCCGCCGTCCGCCGCATCGCGAGCGGCAGAGGTGTCGCGCTGGCGAGCGCGCTGTGCATCGCCGCGGGGCTGGGTTTCGGCACCGCGCGCGGCCCGGTGCTCGGGCTTTCGATCGCGCCGGCCTTCGCATTCGATGGCACGTCGACACCGAATACCGCGGCCCTGACGCCGAACGACGGCTTGCGCAACACCAACCATCCGCTGCTCGACGAAAAGGCCAAAGCGCTGACCGCGCTGCAATATGCGGCGGAGCAGGGCCAGCCGGCGGCGCAATGGAAGCTCGGCCGCATGTACGCCGACGGCGATGGCGTGCCGCAAGACCAGATGCGCGCCTTCAATTATTTCAGCGAGATCGCCAATACGCACCCCGACGAGAGTCCGGGCACGGCGCAGGCGCGCTTCGTCGCCAACGCCTTCGTGTCGCTCGGGCACTATTATCTGAGCGGAATTCCCAATTCCAAGATCAAGCCGAATGCGGCGCGCGCCCGCGAGCTCTACACCTACGCGGCAACCTATTTCGGCGATGCCGATGCGCAATACGAGCTCGGCCGGCTCTATCTCGACTCGACGCCGAACGATCCGCACGAGGCGGCGCGCTGGTTCCAGCTTGCCGCCAACAAAGGCCAGTGCCGCGCCGAGGCAGCGCTCGGCGATATTTTATTCCAGGGCCAATATGTGCCGCGGCAAGCTGCGCGCGGCCTGATGTGGCTCACGCTCAGCAAGGATTGCGTCGGTCCCGACGAAAGCTGGGTCAAGCCGCTCTACGACAACGCCTTCCGCCGCGCCAACGATGACGAGCGGGCGATGGCGCTGGTTTATCTGGAAGGTTGGCTCAAGGGCCGGCGCGATTAAGCGCTATTTCGCCGCGATATCCAGGTCGATCCACACCGGCACGTGATCGGACGGCTTTTCCCAGGTCCGCACATGGCGGTCGATGCCGGCGTCGGCGAGCTTGTCGGCGGCGAGCGGCGACAGCAGCAGGTGATCGATGCGGATGCCGTTGTTCTTCTGCCAGGCACCGGCCTGATAATCCCAGAACGTATAGAGGCCGGGATCGTCGCTGGCCGCGCGCACCGCATCAGTGAGACCGAGATTCACCAGCGCGCGGAACTCGTCGCGCGTCTTCGGCAGGAACAGCGCGTCGCCGGTCCAGGCTTGCGGGTTGCGCGCGTCGGCTGAGGTCGGAATGACGTTGTAGTCGCCGGCCATGACCAGCGGCTCTTCGAGCTTAAGCCGCTCGCGGGCGTAAGCGGATAGCCGCTTCATCCAGCCGATCTTGTAAGTGTATTTCTCGGTGTCCGGCGGATTGCCGTTGGGCAGATAGATGCTGGCGACGCGCAGCGCGCCGTTCGCCGTCGACACCACCGCTTCGATGAAGCGGGCGTGATCGTCGTTGTCGTCGCCGGGCAGGCCGTTATTGACCTCGTCGAACGGAAATCGCGACAATAGCGCCACGCCGTTGAAGGTCTTTTGGCCGTGGACGGCGACGTTGTAGCCGAGCGACTCGAAGGCGTCGCGCGGAAACGCGTCATCGACGCATTTGGTCTCCTGCAGGCAGACGATGTCCGGCTTGCGCTCGGCAAGCCAGGTGCGCGCGGAATCGGTGCGCTGCTTGATGGAATTGACGTTCCAGGTGGCAATGCGCACGGCAGCAACGTGTTTGGTGCTAAAGGGCGAAGCTCGTACCGCAGCCGCAGGACGCGGTGGCCTGCGGATTATTGACCTTGAACGACGAGCCGATCAAATCGTCGACGAAATCGATCTCGCTGCCGGCCATATAATTGAGCGAGACCGGATCGATCAGCACCGTAGCGCCGCTCTTCTCGATGACGATGTCGTCGTCTGCTCTGTCACGCTCAGTGTCGAATTTGTACTGAAAACCCGAGCAGCCGCCGCCCTCGACGCTGACGCGCAGCATGGTGCCGGCCGGCTCCTTTTGCAGGATCTCGCCGATCCGCCGCGCTGCCCGTTCGGTCACGATGACGCCCGCTTCCGCAATGGTGGCTTCCATAGTCATGATCTCCGGCCGGGAATAGCAGCGATTGCCACGGCGTCACCCGAATAGTTAAGTGCGCCGGTACGCAAGGTCAATTGCCGGCAGCCGGACGATCGATGGCGATGGATGGCACATTCCGCGCGCCTTTTGCGTGCGATCCGGGGCAAAGCCGCGGCCGGCTGCATCCCGAGCCGGCCAGCAAGAGCCGCAGCGCCTTCCGCCGCGACTGCGACCGCATCATCCATTCGACCGCCTTCCGCCGCCTCAAGCACAAGACGCAAGTTTTCGTGTTCGACGAGGGCGATCATTACCGCACCCGGCTCACCCATACGCTCGAAGTCACGCAGGTGTCGCGGGCACTGGCACGCGCGCTCGGCGTCGACGAAGATTTGGCCGAGGCGCTGGCGCTGGCTCACGATCTCGGCCATCCGCCGTTCGGCCATGCCGGCGAGCGCGCGCTCGATGCTTGCCTGGCGGCCTATGGCGGCTTCGACCACAATGCGCAGACCTTGCGCGTGGTCACCGCGCTGGAGCGCCGCTACCCGGCCTTCGACGGCCTCAACCTGACCTGGGAAACGCTCGAAGGCCTGGTCAAGCACAACGGCCCGCTCACCGCGCGCGATGGAACGCCGCTCGGTCCCTACCGCGAGCACGGCATCCCTGAGACCATTTTGGACTATTCGCGGCAGCAGGATTTGCAATTGTGGAGTTTTCCGGCCGTCGAGGCGCAGATCGCCGCCTTTGCCGACGACATCGCCTACGACGCCCATGACATCGACGACGGATTGCGCGCCGAATTGTTCGATCTCGACGACATCGCCACCGTGACGCTCCCGGGCCGCATCATCGGCGAGGCCCGGGCCGCCCATCCAGGGCTCGATGCCGGGCGCCAGGTGCACGAACTGATCCGCCGGCTGATCGGATTGCTGATCGAAGATGTCATCGCCGAAACCGGCCGCAAGCTTGCCGCGCTGGCGCCGCGCTCGGCCGACGACGTGCGGCACGCCAAAACGTCGGTCGCAGGCTTCTCGCCGGCGACGGCGGAAGCCGACCGCGCCATCAAAAGCTTCCTGAAAGTGCGGATGTACCGCCACGCCCGCGTCATGCAGGTCATGGATCAGGCAGCCGGCGTGGTGCGCGACCTGTTCGCGCGCTATAGCGCCCATCCCGGCGAGCTGCCGGCGGAATGGAGCGAAGGGCTCGACGGCCTTGAAGAAGCGGTCCGCGCCCGCCGCATCGCCGATTTCATTGCCGGCATGACCGACCGCTTCGCGCTCGCCGAGCACGAACGCCTTTTTGACACGACGCCTGAATTGCGTTAGGCGCGCGGCGCGCTTAAGTCGCCATGTAACATGACCACAAAGAACATTTTCGCCGACATTCTCGGCCGCGTCCGCAGCGCGACCGCCGACGTTCTGACCGGCAGCGTCGATCAATCGCGCGTGACCGTCGAGCCGCCGCGCGATCCGGCGCACGGCGATATCGCCACCAACGCCGCCATGGTGCTGGCCAAGGACGCCGGCCGCAAACCGCGCGAGCTTGCCGAGGCGATTGCCGAAAAACTTCGCGCCGATGCCCTCGTCGCCAAGGTCGACGTCGCCGGCCCGGGCTTCATCAATCTCACGCTCAAGCCGGCAGCGTGGATCGCCGCACTGCGGGGCGCCGTGCAATTGGGCGTGCAATACGGCGTGAGCGACTGCGGCGGCGTTCCGGTGAATGTCGAATATGTCTCGGCCAATCCGACCGGGCCGATGCATGTCGGCCATGGTCGCGGCGCCGTGTTCGGCGATGCCTTGGCGAATTTGCTCGCCTTCGCCGGTTTCAAGGTGACGCGCGAATATTACGTTAACGACGCCGGCGCCCAGGTCGACGTGCTCGCGCGCTCAGCTTACTTGCGCTATCGCGAGGCGTTGGGCGAGGACATCGGTACGATTCCCGAAGGCCTGTATCCCGGCGACTATCTCAAGCCGGTCGGCGCAGCGCTCGCCGCGCAATATCAAGACGCGCTGACAAAGCAGCCCGAGGCCGAATGGCTTCCAGTCGTTCGCGCCAAAGCGATCGAGATGATGATGACGACGGTGCGTGCCGATCTTGCCGCGCTCAACATCAATCACGAGGAATTCTTTTCGGAGAAATCCCTCACAGAAGGCTCAGTCGACAAGGTCGCTGAAACGATCGAATGGTTGCGCCAGCGTGGCTATGTTTATGAAGGTCGCTTGCCGCCGCCCAAGGGCGCGCCGGTCGAAGACTGGGAGGATCGCGAGCAGACGCTGTTCCGCTCCACCGAATTCGGCGACGACGTCGATCGGGCGCTGAAGAAGTCCGATGGCTCCTACACCTATTTCGCCTCCGACATCGCCTATCACCGCTCCAAGATCGACCGCGGCTTCCGCTCGCTGATCGACGTATGGGGCGCCGACCACGCCGGCTATATCAAGCGCATGCAGGCGGCCGTCGCGGCTTTGAGCGATCGCAAGGCCGAGCTCGATGTCAAGGTTATCCAGCTCGTGAAGCTGTTGCGCGCTGGCCAGCCGGTCACGATGTCGAAGCGGGCAGGGGAGTTCGTGACGCTGCGCGAGGTCGTCGACGAAGTCGGCCGCGACGCCGTGCGTTTCATGATGCTATTTCGCAAGAACGACGCGGTGCTCGATTTCGACCTCGCCAAGGTGATCGAGCAGTCGCGCGACAACCCGGTGTTCTACGTCCAATACGGCCACGCCCGCGGGCAATCGATATTCCGCAATGCCCGGGCGGCGTTTCCCGACCTGCCGGAAGACGTTGAGAGTTTGGTTGAAGGCGCCGAGCTGGAGCGGCTTTCAGATCCCGCAGAACTGGCTTTGATGCGGCAAATTGCACTTTATCCGCGGGTCGTGGAGGCCGCTGCGGCGGCCCACGAACCGCACCGAATTGCCTTTTATCTGTTTGACTTAGCCAGCGAATTTCATGCGCTCTATACGCTTGGCAACACAAAGCCACATTTACGGTTCATTATCCAGAATGATCGACAAGTGACTGTGGCGCGTCTCGTGCTTGTACAAGGTGTCGTAACCGTTCTCTCGTCGGGGCTGGCGCTGCTCGGGGTCGAGGCGCCAAACGAGATGCGGTAATTCGCGCCGTTCGAGATGTGACGGGTGCGGACGACGGGGAATCAGCCCAGTATCGCGTAACC
>JBAUYI010000346.1:0-1721 GCA_049584715.1 Xanthobacteraceae bacterium | reverse complement strand
CGCGCGCCAACGCCATCCTCGACCGGCTGCGCGGCGGCGCACCGTCAAAGCTGCGGCAAGCGTCATAAGGCGGCTTCGAAGGGCTACTTCTCGTCGTCTTCGCGCGTGGTGATCTCCGCCGCGTGCGGATCGTCGGCGTGCGGTATGGCGTACTCGGCCTCAAAAGCTTCCGCCTTCTCGACCAGCTCGACGCTGATGATCACCAGTTCCTTGCTGGTCACCGGGTCGCTGCAATCGCGCGACATGCGGCTGCAGCGCGTCGCCAGGTGACGAAGATATTCAGCGAGGGCAAGGGGCATAAAACCTCGTCCAATCTGGGTAAAGCCAATTTGGCGCTGTGAATTAAGCCGGAACGGGCATCGATGTTCCGGCGATAAGCCAGCGCCCTTACGGGTGCTGTCCCCGGCGTGGAAGCAACTTGCTGCTAAATCGGCCGGCGTCTTGGAAATTTATTCTTAAAATCAAATGGTTATGGAGAGGTCCGGGTTTGGCGCGCCGCGCAGCGCAGCGTTCAAGACCGCCCGGGGAGACCCGCCGCCGCGAGGTCGCCGACCAGCCGGTCGACGATCGCAGGCGCATAGAAGAACCGCGCCAGCGTGCCGCGGGTGTCGTCGCGCCACGCCGGATTGAGCGCCACCAGCCGGGACAGCGCCCGGGTGGCGGCGTCACTGTCTCCGCGCGCCGCGGCGGCGAGCGCGCGCGCGATCAGGCCGAGCTGGAAGGAATCGTTGGTGATCTGGTCGGCATGGAAGATCGCGTTGGAGATGTCGCCGCGCAGATATTCGCCGAGGAACAGGAAAAACTCCTCGAACGGCGGCCGCACCGTGCCGTCGTTGCCGGCCTCACGTAACGCAGCCAAGCCCTTGTCGATATCGCCGCTCGCGATCAGGCGCGCGCCGTAGGAGCCCAACAGGCGCATGTCGTATCGGTTGAGCGAGATCGCCTTGTTGGCGGCGTCGAATGCCGCGCCGAGCTCGCGGCGGGCGAATTGAATGACGAACAGCATCTCATAGGCGCGCGAGGATTCCGGATTCAATTCGACGCCGCGCCGCGCCGCGGTGAGCCCGCGCTCCAGCGGCGGCGTGTCGCCGGGGCGCGTGGCGAAGTCGTAGAGATAGTCCC
Organism: Xanthobacteraceae bacterium; assembly: GCA_049584715.1. Taxonomy (GTDB): domain Bacteria; phylum Pseudomonadota; class Alphaproteobacteria; order Rhizobiales; family Xanthobacteraceae; genus BOG-931. Next base: position 599 of record JBAUYI010000346.1, on the reverse strand, counting down.
GCAGATAGACTGCCGCGAGGTAGCTGAACCCGAGCGCAAAGCCCGGGTCGCGCGTTGTCAGCTGTTCGAGACAATCGCGCCCGCGCTCCTGCTGGGCCGGGTCGAACGACCTGAACGAATCGATGACCTCGACCAGGCAACGGTAGCGCGGATCGGTCAGCGTGCCGTCCAAAACCTTGGCGCGCTGGCGGGTATAGATCACGCCGAACGGCTGCAGCAATATGCCGGCAAGCTCGCGCACGATCTTCTCTTCGGCACCGGCCTTGTCGTCGCCGCCGAGCACGCGATCGAACACCCGCGACCACACGATGCTGCCGTCCGTGACGTCGATCAGCCTGAACGACAGACGCGCCGCGCCGTCGTCGCCATATTCGACCGAGCCGGAAAATCGAAAGTCGGCGTTCGCACCGCGTGCCGACGCGGCCTCGTTGCCGGCCGCGGCCTGGTGGTCGGCGGATTCCAGCTGAACGTTGACCAGATCGAAATGGGTGAAGGCATTGCTCAGCGTTTCCTGCAGCGAGCGGGCGGCAATGCTACCCGGCCCCGGCGTGCCGCTGACCTCGAACGGCGGCATCATCAGAACCGGCAACCCGTTGCCG
>JBAUYI010000345.1:0-4177 GCA_049584715.1 Xanthobacteraceae bacterium | reverse complement strand
GTTTGGCCGAGCCGCCGGCACTGTCGCCCTCGACGACAAAAATCTCGGCGCCGTCGGCGGCGCCATTGGTGCAGTCGGCGAGTTTTCCGGGCAGGCGCAGCTTTCGCACCGCGGACTTGCGCGCAATATCCTTTTCCTGGCGGCGGCGCAGCCGCTCCTCGGCGCGCTCGACGACGAAGTCGAACAACTTATTGGCCTGCATCGGATTGCCGGCGAGCCAATGGTCGAACGGGTCCTTGATCGCCTGCTCGACGATTTTTTGCGCTTCGGCGGTGGCGAGACGATCCTTGGTCTGGCCCTGGAACTCCGGCTCGCGGATAAATACCGAGAGCATGGCGCCGGCACCGATCATGACGTCGTCCGAGGTGACTGCGGCGGCGCGCTTGCCCTGGCCGACGCGCTCGGCGTGATCCTTCAGCCCGCGCAGCAAGGCGCTGCGCAAGCCGGATTCGTGGGTGCCGCCGTCCGGCGTCGGGATGGTGTTGCAATAGGAGTTGAGAAACGGGTCGGTATCGGCGGTCCAGGCCACGGCCCATTGCGCGGCGCCGTGGGCGCCGGTCTTGCCGGCCGTACCGGTGAAGATGTCGGGGTGGACGAGCGTCGCGTCCTTGAGCGTCTCGCCGAGATAATCCTTCAGCCCTTCCTCGAAGTGGAACGTCGCCTTTTCCGGCACGTCGTCCACGCCGCGCAACAGCTCCTTGGTGCAGGACCAGCGGATTTCAACGCCGCCGAAAAGGTAAGCTTTTGAGCGCGTCATCTTGAACACGCGCTCGGGTTGGAACGCGGCCTTCGGTCCAAAAATCTGCGGGTCGGGATGGAAGCGCACGCGGGTGCCGCGCTTGTTCGGCGCGCGGCCGAGCTTCTGCAGCTTGCCCTTTGGTTTGCCGCGCTCGAACGCCATGTGGTGATGCTGCTGCTCGCGCCAGACATCGACCTCCATGCGGTCGGACAGCGCGTTGGCCACCGAGACGCCGACGCCGTGCAGGCCGCCGGACGTCTCATAGACTTCGGAGTCGAATTTGCCGCCGGCGTGCAGCGTGCACATGATCACTTCGAGGGCGGATTTGTCCTTGAACTTCGGATGCCGATCGACCGGGATGCCGCGGCCATTGTCTGTGACGGTGATAAAACCGCCGGCCTCCATCTCGACTTCGATCCAGTCGGCGTGTCCGGCCAGCGCCTCGTCCATGGCGTTGTCGATCACTTCAGCGAACAGATGGTGCAGCGCCTTTTCGTCGGTGCCGCCAATATACATGCCCGGCCGCCGGCGCACGGGCTCGAGGCCTTCCAAGACCTCGATGTGCTTGGCGGTGTAGCCGGACTCGGCCGTGCTGCGCGGCGTCGCCCTGCCGTTGCGTCGACCGCTGCCGTTCGTGGGCGCGGCGAGGCCGGCGAACAAATCGCCGGAGCCTTTGTCCTTCTTGGACTTTTCGTTTTTCTTGGACTTGTCGTCCGGCGGTTTTGGCGTCTTGGCCACGGTCTGTCCCATATGGCGCCATTTGGCGCTTCGTTATCGCGTGCGCAACGGCGGCGAATCGATCTCCGGGGTGCCCTCGACTATGCCATCTGGGCGGCAAAACCATGAGCGCCAAACCGCGACTGCCAAGCCTTGACCGCATTGACGCTTTTGCGGGCCGGCCTTATACCGCCGCCCATGAACAGGTCGTTTATGACCATGCCTGCCGTGAAGCGCCGCCGCCGTACCGCTACGGCACGGATGCGCGCTCGCGCTTAATCGTCCGTGCCGCCGGTTCCGCGGCACATTCCCCTGCTATTCTGCCTCGGATTCGGCCTGATCCCTCCAAGCGAAGGTTAGGCTCATGCCTGCGACTGCCAAAACGGAAAAAAAAGCGAAAAAAGCCAAGATCGGCGTGCTCGGCGCCTCCGGTTATACCGGGGCGGAATTGGTGCGGCTGCTGCTGCGCCATCCGCGGGTCGAGATCGTTTTGCTCACCGCCGATCGCCGCGCCGGCAAGACCATGGCCGACGTGTTCCCGCAGTTCGCGCCATACGATCTGCCGGTGCTCACCGCGATCGAGGGCGCCGACTGGAAAGCTGCCGGGCTTGATCTGGCGTTCTGCGGGCTGCCGCACGGCACGACGCAGACGGTGATTGCCGAATTGCTGAAAACCGCGCCGCGCACAAAAGTGGTCGATCTCTCGGCCGATTTCCGCCTGGCCGATCCGGCCGCTTATGCCCATTGGTATGGCCACGCCCACGCCGCGCCGGCTTTGCAGAAGGAGGCGGTCTATGGCCTGACCGAAGTCTATCGCTCGCAGATCAAGACGGCTCGGCTCGTTGCCAATCCCGGCTGCTACACCACCTGCGCCGAGCTTGCGCTCATTCCGCTATTGCGGGCCAAGGTGATCGATCCCGACGAGATCGTCATTGACGCCAAATCGGGCATGACCGGCGCGGGCAGGGCGGCCAAGGAGGAGATGCTGTTTTCGGAGGTCTCCGAGGGTTTTCACGCCTACGGCGTCGGCCACCATCGCCACATGTCCGAGCTCGACCAGGAGTTTTCGCGCGCCGCCGGCCGCGACGTGGTCGTGACCTTCACGCCGCATCTGGTGCCGATGAATAGGGGAATTCTTTCAACGATTTACGTGCGGGGTCTTAAAGCGTCGCCGCAAGACCTGCACGCGCTGCTCCTAAAGGCTTACGCGAAGGAGCCGTTCGTCCACGTGCTGCCCTTCGGCAAGACGCCGCAGACCCGGCATGTGCGCGGCTCCAACATGACCTTCATCGGCGTCGCCGCCGAGCGCATCCCCGGCCGCGCCATCATCGTCTCGGCGCTCGACAACCTGACCAAGGGCGCGTCGGGCCAGGCGGTGCAGAACATGAACCTGATGCTCGGCTTCCCGGAGACGATGGGGCTCGAACAGGTCGCGCTGTTCCCTTGAGTTCGCCATAGAGCATGATCCGGAAAAGTGGATGCCGGTTTTCCGAAAAGATCATGCTTCAACGAAAAAACTAGACCATGATCCGATTCAATTTGATCGGATCATGGTCTAGGCGAGCTTGAACAGCGCCAGCACCAGCATGACCTGCGCGACGAAACCGCCGGCAAAGGCGAGCGTGCGCAGCACCGGCAGGCCGAGCGTGTAGACGACCGCGTGCACCAGCCGCGACCAGAAATAAAGCTGGCAGGCGAACGTCGTCGTCGGTGTTGCCAGGTTCACGTTGAGATCTTGGGCCGCCAAAACCAGCGGTGCGAAGATGATGAGATTTTCCACCGCATTGATGTGCGCCGCCATCAGGCGCTGCGCCCAGGGCGATTGCGGCTTGTCGGTCGGGCTCGGATTGGCCAGCGTGCCCATCACCCCGCGCACCATCATGCGATCGAGGATGTACGGCACCCACATCAAGCCGGTCATCGCCGTGGTCATGACCAGCCAGAACAGCTCGTGAGACATGTCGTCCTCCCCCAGCGCGTTGCGTTCTCGAGAGGAACTTTCGCAGCTAACGGGCGGGTGGGGAAGGCGTGAATTTGCCGGCCGCGCCGGAAGCCTTCAGTCGCGGACTCTCACATAACTTCCTGGCGCATCCTCGATCGCCTTCAACGCGCCTTCGCCGGGCACGCGCGCGGGGACTTCGGTGGGGCCCTGGCGGGTCAGCCAGACCAGCCAGTCCGGCCACCATGAGCCGGGATATTCCTTGGCCTTGGCGAACCAGCCGTCGAGGTCGGCGTTGCGCGGCCGCTGGCCGGTCCAATACTGGTATTTGTTCTTGGCCGGCGGGTTGACCACGCCGGCGATGTGGCCGGAACCGGCCATCACGAAGCGCACCGGGCCGCCGAAGAATTTGCAGCCGAGCAGCACCGATTTCGCCGGCGCGATATGGTCTTCGCGGGTCGCCAGATTGTAGATCGGCACCGTGACCGATTTCAAACTGATCGGCGCGCCGTCGATCAGCATCTGGCCTTTGGCAAGCTTATTGTCGAGATAGCAGTTGCGCATATAGAACGAATGATTGGCGGCCGGCATGCGCGTGGCGTCGGAATTCCAGTACAACAGATCGAACGGAAACGGCGCCTTGCCCTTCAGATAATTGTTGATCACAGAGGGCCAGACCAGATCGTTCGAGCGCAGCATGTTGAAGACGGTGGCCATGGTCTTGCCTTCGAGGTAGCCGCGCTCGGCCATCTTGCGCTCGAGCGCCGAAATCTGCTCCTCGT
>JBAUYI010000344.1:0-24943 GCA_049584715.1 Xanthobacteraceae bacterium | reverse complement strand
GCCTTCGGCGACGAGGAGCGGCAGGCCGAGCACCCTGCCCCAGGTCTGCCATTCGGCGACGATGTCGTCGCGCTCGGCGGAGGCAAACAGCGGCAGCGACAAAGCCGGGTCGCGGTGCTCGAGCACGACGGCGATGGCGGTTGGAGTTTTGCCGGCTTCGCCGCTCAAGCGGATGGCGACGCCGCGATAGGACGCGACCGGCATGTTCAGTGCCATGCGGATGCCGCGCACCGAGCGGCGCAACACCACGCGCTCGCGGTGCAGGTCGACGACGCGAAGCCGCTCGTCGGCCGCCTCGTCGGCAGCGGTAAACCGCACGGGCAAGGAGAAGGGGTCGAGCCGCGCAGGGATTGCCCCCCCGCGGCCCGCCCCGGCAGCGAACCTGCCGGCTTCCATGTGACGCCTCGAAACTCGAACTCCCCCCGGACTGTTGCCGCCCGGTTGCCGTGACAATGCCAGAGTGCGGTCGTAATCGGCTTAAGGATCCTGGTTAAAAGGTCGTGTTGCGCGCTCGAACGGCCCGCATGATTGACGAGATATTGCCGCGACGGGGCAAATTGCTTCGGTTGCTTGTTTCCCGGATGCGATGCAGCGTGAAACGGTGCATCGCTGATCCGGGATCGCTCCGGGCTCTGAGTCTGCGACGATCCCGGGTCTGCAGCGCACCACTATGGCGCGGCGAAGACGCGCGTGAACGCGCTTATGGCGCTGCGCTGCGCCCGGGAAACGTGACTAAGCACGCTTGAATCCCGCGCCCCGAGCCCACATCTTGGCTTGTATTGATTTTCACCAGCGCATAAACCAATCGCCAACCAATGTCCTCGCTCCTCGACCCAACTCTCCTCGCCGATGTCGCCGAACGTGCCGTCGCCGCGGCCAAGCGTGCCGGCGCCGACCAGGCCGACGCGTTCGCCGTGCGCGGCGTGTCGCTGTCGGTCGAGGTGCGCGACGGCGCAGTCGAGGAATCGCAGCGCTTCGAAGGCGACGATCTGGGCCTTCGGGTCCTGGTCGGCAGGAAGCAGGCATTGGTCTCGACCAACGATCTCAACGCCGACGGTTTTGCGGCGCTGGCCGAGCGCGCGGTGGCCATGGCGCGCGCCGCCCCCGACGATCGCTTCGTCGGCCTCGCCGATGCGGCGCTGTTGGCGAAGAACCCGCCGGCGCTCGACCTGCTCGATCCCGACATGCCCGACGTCGGCGTGCTGGAACGGCGCGCGCGCGAGGCGGAGGACGCCGCCATGGCGGTCTCGGGCGTCAGCAAGTCCGGCGGCGCCGCCGCCTCGGCCGGCATCGGCGGCCTGGTGCTGGTGACCAGCCACGGCTTCCATGGCGGGGCCATGAACTCGCACCATTCGATTTCGATGTCGGCGATCGCCGGCAACGGCACCGGCATGGAGACCGATTACGACTACACCTCGACGCTGCACGCCGCCGACCTGGAAAGCGCCACGACCATCGGCCGCAGCGCCGGCGAGCGCGCGGTCAAGCGGCTCAATCCGCGCAAAGTCACGACGCGCCGCGTGCCGGTGGTGTTCGACACGCGTATCGCCGGCTCGCTGATCGGTCACCTCGCCAACGCCGTCAACGGCTCCTCGATCGCGCGCAAGACGAGTTTCTTGCGCGAAAAGCTCGGCGAGCAGATTTTTGCGCCCGGCATCGACATTATCGACGATCCGTTGCGCAAACGCGGCCTGCGCTCGCGGCCGTTCGACGCCGAGGGCGTCACCACCCGCATGTGCAAAGTGGTCGAAGGCGGCGTGCTGAAAACCTGGTTCCTCGACAGCGCGACCGGCCGCGAGCTCGGTCTCGCCACCACCGGCCATGCCCATCGCAGCGTGTCGTCGCCGCCCTCGCCCGGGCCGAGCAACCTGCATCTCGCCGCCGGCAGCAAAAGCCGCGACGAACTGATCGCCGAGATCACCGACGGTTTCTATGTCACCGACCTGATCGGCGCCGGCGTCAATCTGGTGACCGGTGACTATAGCCGCGGCGCCTCGGGTTTTTGGATCGAGAACGGTGCGCTCACTTATGCGGTGAGCGAAGTCACCATCGCCGGGCACCTGACCGAAATATTCAAGAGTCTCACGCCGGCAAACGACCTCGCCTTCCGCTACGGCACCAATGCGCCGACCGTGCGCGTGGAGGGCCTCACTGTTGCCGGCCACTGAGGTCGTCGACCTAAAACGGCAATCCGCGCGCCTTGCGGAGGCCGTCCGCGAAGCCGGCGCGCTGGCGCTGGCGATGTTCAAGACGCCGTTGAAGAACTGGACCAAGGGCGAAGCTTTGTCGCCGGTGTCCGACGCCGATATCGCCGTCGACGTGTTGTTGCGCAAACGGCTGACCGGTGACGGCGCGGCCATCGCATGGCTGTCGGAGGAAAGCATCGACGATCCGGCGCGCCTCGACGCGCGCTACGTCTGGATCGTCGATCCGATCGACGGCACGCGCGCCTATATCGCCGGCCTGCCGGATTGGACGGTCTCCGCCGCTTTGGTCGAGAACGGCCGGCCGGTCGCGGCGTGTCTTTACGCGCCGGTCAGCGACGAATTCTTTTTTGCCGTCGCGGGCCAGGGCGCCACCCGCAACGGCGTTGCCATGGCGGCCGCGCCCGGAGCGCAGATCGAGCAGGCGCGCATCGCCGGGCCGAAAAAGTTTCTCGACCGCCTGCAGGCCATCGTGCCGCCGTTCGCCGTCATGCCGCGGACGCACTCGCTGGCGCTACGCCTGGCGCGGGTCGCCGAGGGAACGTTCGACGCGGCCATAGCCGGCGGCAACAGCCACGACTGGGACCTTGCAGCCGCCGACCTTTTGGTGCACGAAGCGGGCGGCGCATTGACGTCTTTCGAAGGCGGCGCTGTGACCTATAATCGTCCCGTGCCGCGGCACGGGATGCTCGTCGCGGCCGGCCGGGACAGGCACGCGGCGCTGCTCGAACTTTTCAGGGATGAACGCCTCGCGTCACCGTAAAAACGCAATCACGCGCGGATCGATCATCATGGCGGACACCCAGAAGCAATTGCTCCACCTCGTGTTCGGCGGCGAGCTTGAAAACGTCGCCGACGTCACCTTCAAGGATATCGACAAGCTCGACATCGTCGGCGTCTATCCGAACTATGCCAGTGCCTACGCCGCCTGGAAGGCCAAGGCGCAAGGCACCGTCGACAATGCCGAGATGCGATACTTCATCGTGCACATGCACCGGCTGTTGGATCCGCAAAGCGCGGCGCCGCAACGCTGAGGCGAGGCATGCAGTTTTGGCGGCGCATCGGCCGGCAGCAATGGGCACAGACGGCGCTCGGCGTCGTCGCCGCCGAATATGTGCGTTTCGTCGGCAAGACCACGCGGCTGACGGTCGAGCCACCCGACGCATGGGACCGCGCCGAAGCGGACATGCCGATCATCGGCGCATTCTGGCATGGTCAGCATTTGCTCGCCACCAACGCCAGCAAACCGTCGTACAAGGTGAAAATGCTGGTGTCGCGCCATCGCGACGGCGAGGTCAACGCCATTGCGGCCGAGCGGCTCGGCGTCGGCACCATCCGCGGCTCCGGCAATCATGCGAGCGGCTTCGTGCACAAAGGCGGCGTCGCCGCGTTCCAGGCCATGCTCGACGCGCTCAAGGAAGGCTATTCGGTCGCGCTCTCCGCCGACGTGCCGAAAGTGTCGCGCGTCGCGGGGCTCGGCATCATCAAGCTCGCGCAAATCTCCGGCCGGCCGATCCATGCCCTCGCCATCGCCACGCGCTGGCGCATCGTGCTCGACAATTGGGACCGTTCCACCATCAATCTGCCGTTCAGCCGCGGCGCCGGCGTGGCTCCCGAGCCGCTGCGCGTCCCCGCCGATGCCGATGACGCCGGCCTCGAAGCCGCGCGGCAGGAGCTCGAGAACCGCCTTAACGCCGCCACGCGCCGGGCCTATGAGATTGTCGATCAGCCGCAACTCCGCTAGCACTATCCGGGGGATTGAGCGTGCCCGATCGACTGCCGCTGGCGCTGCGCCTTTACCAGTTTGCGTCGTTCGCCGCGGCGCCGGTGGCGCCGCACCTGTTGGCGCGCCGCCTCGAGCGCGGCAAGGAGCATCCGACGCGGCTCGCCGAGCGCCGCGGACAGGCGTCGCAGCCGCGCCCGGACGGTCCGCTGATCTGGGTGCACGCGGCAAGCGTCGGCGAAATGCTGGCGGCGGTGCCGCTGATCGAACGCATCCGCGCGCAACATTTTGCCGTCCTCGTCACCTCGGGCACGGTGACGTCGGCGGCGCTGGCCGAGCACCGTTTGCCGCCGGGCGTATTGCACCAGTTCATCCCGCTCGACGCGCCACGTTATGTCGGCCGCTTCCTCGATCATTGGCGGCCCGACCTGGCGCTGTTCGTCGAGTCCGATCTGTGGCCCAATCTGATCGTGGAATCCGGGCGTCGCAAGATTCCGATGATCGTGGTCAACGGCCGGCTCTCGGAGCGCTCGTTTCACCGCTGGCAGATGGTGCCGGGCGTGATCGCGGCGCTGTTGTCGCGCTTCGATCTCTGTCTCGCCCAGTCGAGTGCCGACGCGCAGCGCTATGGCACGCTCGGCGCGCCGCGGGTGAGCTCGACCGGCAACCTCAAGCTCGACGTGCCGGCGCCGCCGGTCGATGAAACAGTTTTGCGGCAATTGAAATTGACCGTCGGCATGCGCCCGGTGATTGCCGCCGCCTCGACCCATGACGGCGAGGAGACCGCGATCGTCACCGCGCATCGGCGGCTGCGCGCCAAGCATCCGGCGCTCTTGACCGTCATCGCGCCGCGCCATCCGGCACGCGGCGCGGCAATCGCCGACATCGCCAAGGTCGCCGGATTGTCGGCGGGCTTGCGCTCGCGCGGCGACGAGCCGAAGCGGACCATCGACGTCTATATCGCCGACACGCTCGGCGAGCTCGGCCTGATCTACCGGCTCGCGCCCATCGTGTTCATGGGCGGCTCGCTGGTCGAACACGGCGGCCAAAATCCGATCGAGGCGATCCGGCTCGGCGCCGCCGTGGTGCACGGCCCCCATGTGTGGAATTTCGCCGAAATCTACACCACCCTCGACGCGGCGAACGGCGCAAAATCCGTCGCCGACGAAGAGGCGTTGACGGTGCAGCTCAACGCCTGGCTCGCCAATCCGGCAGCGCGCACCGCGGTGGCCGAAGCCGGCGCCAAAACCGTGCGGCAGCTCGGCGGCGCGCTTGATCGCACGCTCGCCGCGCTCGATCCTTATCTCATGCAACTGCGCCTCGAGCAGCGGGCGTCCTGATGCGCGAGCCGGCCTTCTGGTGGCGCAAGGGTGGCGGCAGCCTGCTCGCTCCCTTGGCCGCCATTTATGGCGCGGTGGCGTGGGGGCGCATTCAAGCGCAAGGCCAGCCTGCCGGCGTGCCGGTGATCTGCCTCGGCAATCTCACCGCCGGGGGCGCCGGCAAGACACCGGCGGCGCTGGCGGTGGCGCATCTTCTGCTCGCCGTGCACGAGCGGCCGTTCTTTCTCAGCCGCGGCTATGGCGGCCGCCTCGCCGGACCGGTGCGCGTCGATCCGTCTTTTCATCGTTCAGCCGACGTCGGCGACGAGCCGCTGATGCTCGCGCGCCTGGCGCCCACCATCGTCGCCCGCGACCGCGTTGCCGGCGCCCGCGTCGCCCGCACCGCCGGTGCCAGCGTCATCGTCATGGACGACGGCTTCCAGAATCCGTCGCTGATCAAGGATCTCGCCATCCTTCTGGTCGACGGCCGCCGCGGCATCGGCAACGGCCGCATCATTCCGGCCGGCCCGTTGCGGGCACCGCTGGAAATCCAGATCGCGCGCGCGCAAGCGCTGGTCGTCGTCGGCCCGCCGGACGGCGCCGCCAAAATTTTGGCCACCGCGCGCCGCTACGGCGTCACCGTGCTCCACGGTGGGCTCGAAGCCGACCGCAACAGCCTCGCCGCGCTCGGCAACCGCAGAGTGCTGGCCTTCGCCGGCATCGGCAATCCGGACAAATTTTTTGCGACGCTGACCGAGGCCGGCATCGACATTGCCGCCCGATCAAGCTTTCCTGACCATCATCGTTACACCGCGGCGGAGGCGCAGGCATTGATCGCGCGCGCGCAAGCGGAAAACCTCGTGCTCATCACCACGGAAAAAGATCACGTCCGCTTGGCCGGCGATCCGGCGCTTGCGGCGCTTGCCACGCGTACCAGCATATTGCCGGTGCGGCTCGTCATCGACGAGCAGGACGCGTTTCGGCAGCTGGTGCTGAGCGCTGCGAAGCGAGCTTAGCCGCAATGAAGGCGTGCCGCGTCGTTAAATGCCCAGGTAGGCCGCTTGGACTTGTTTGTTGTTTGCCAGATCGGCGCTAGAACCGCGCATGATGATCTTGCCGCTCTCGAGCACGTAAGCGCGCTGCACCAAGGTCAGCGCGCGGGCGACATTCTGCTCGACCAGCAGGATGGCCGTACCCATGGCGTGGATTTCCTGGATCTTCTGGAATGTGACATCGGTCATGACCGGCGCCAGACCCAATGACGGCTCGTCGAGCATCAACAGACGCGGCTTCAACATCAGGCCACGGCCGACGGCGAGCATCTGCTGTTCACCGCCGCTCATGGTTCCAGCGAGTTGCCTGCGGCGCTCCGCCAGAACGGGGAAAATGCCGAAAACAAAATCCAGCGTACGGCCGCGGTCGGCCCTGGCCCGCGGCACGTAGGCCCCGATCTCAAGGTTTTCCTGCACGGTCATTTCGGGGAACACCTGGCGGCCTTCCGGGACGTGGGCGATGCCGAGTTCCGCGACCTTGTGCGGCGGCAATGCAGCGATGTTCGTTCCCAAGAAAGTGATTGTGCCCGCGGTCAGCCGCATCAGGCCTGAGATCGCGCGAAGCGTGGTGCTCTTGCCGGCGCCGTTGGCGCCTAACAGGCCGACGGCTTCGCCCTCGCCGACGTCGATGCTGATGTCGCCGATCGCCGGCACGGAGCCGTAACTGGCGCTCACCGCGGACAGCGTCAGCACCCGCTCTCTCCCGGCGCCGCCACATGTACGTAATCCGATCCCAGATAGGCACGAACCACGTCCTGGTTCGCGACCACCTCTTTGGGGCTGCCTTCGGCAATCTTCTGCCCGTGATCGAGCACCACGATGTGCCGGGCCACCGCCATGATCGCGCGCATCACGTGCTCGACGATGATGATGGTCAGCCCGCGCTGCGAAAGTTTGCCGACGAGCGCGACGGCTTGATCGATCTCGGCCGGGTTGAGCCCGGCCATGACCTCATCGAGCAGCAGCAGCCGAGGCTCGGTGGCGAGCGCCCGCGCCATTTCGAGCCGCCGCTGGTCGATGGTGGTCAAGTCGCGCGCCGGCGCGTGTTCTTTGGCCGACAGGCCGACGAATTCGATCGCCGCACGGGCTTTGGCGCGGGCGACATCGAGTTTTTTGTCACGCAGGAATGCGCCGGTCATCACGTTGGCCAACACCGTCATGCCGCCAAACGGCCTCGCCACCTGAAATGTCCGCGCCAAGCCATGGCCGCAAATGTCGTATGGCCGCAGTCCGACGATCTCGCGACCGAACGCCGACACCGAACCGGAATCCGGCCGATGAAAGCCGGTGATCAGATTGAAGCTCGTCGTCTTGCCGGCGCCATTCGGCCCGATCAGCGCAACGGTCTCGTTTTCGGCCACCGAAAAGCTCAAATCTTGCACGGCGCGCAAGCCGCCGAACCGCTTGCTGAGATGACGGACCACGAGCGCCTCAGCCATCGATGGCGGCCTCTGCCGCGCGCGAGTCGGCGCGAACGATGCGTCCGTAGGCTTCAGTGAAAACGCCGAGCAGCCCGGTCGGCCGCCATAAGATCACGGCAATGAGAATAAGGCTGTAGACGGTCAACTGCACGCCACCGAGCGAACTGCCGAGCCAGCTTTGCAAGAGCGCAGACGTCGTTTCCAGCAGCACGGTACCGATCACCGGACCCCACAGCGTTCCGATGCCGCCGACAATCGACACCAAAGCCGCTTCAACCGAAATGTTGAAACTAAACGCGGTCGCCGGATCGATGAAGTAGATGTACTGAACGTAGAAGGTCCCCGCGAGAGCGGTGAGAAATGCACTGACCAGATAGATATCCCGTTTGATCCGCAGCGCGTTCACGCCGATCGCTTCGGCCGCGTCCTCATCCTCGCCGATGGCGACCAAATAATATCCCACCCACGACCGCTCGATCCGGTAGGTGATCGCGAGACCTGCTGCCAGCAAGCCGAGCGCAATGTAGTAATACGCGGCCTTGGCGTCGAACTGCATCATCAGCGGCGCGTTTCCGAGATTTGGGATCGTCGTGCCCTCGGCGCCCCAAGCGAAATCGCGGAACTTCAGGAACAGCAGCATCAGGACTTGGGCGGTGGCGATGGTGGCGATGGCGAAATACGGCCCGCGCAAGCGGAAACACAGCGCGCCGATCGGCAGGCTCGCCAGCATCGCCACGACGCCGCCGGCGAACATGCCGATCCACGGCGAGATGCCGAATCGAATCTGCAATATGGTCGACGTATAGGCTCCCAGCCCGAAATAAGCGGCATGACCCAGGGAGAGCTGCTTGGCATAGCCGCCCATGAGATTCCAGGCGACGCCGATAAAGGCGAACAAAAGTATCCTGATAAAAATGTCGATCGCGAACCGGCTCGTCACCACCAAGGGCAGCGCGAGCATGACTCCCGCAAGGAGGACTAGCCAAAGTACGCCCGGATGACGGAGCCCGCGCATTATCGCGCACCTCCGCCAGCCAGGCCGCTTGGTCTGAACGCCAGCGTCAGCAGCAGCATCAGGAAGACCACGATCAATCCTGAATCGGCGCCGACGAATTGAATGCCGAGCGATTCCGCGACGCCCATCATCAGACTGGCGATCAGCGCGCCTTTGACATTGCCCAGCGTGCCCAAAACAACGGCCACGAACGCCATCAGCACGAACACCTGCCCGGCCATGGGCGAAGCCGGGTAGAACGGCATGAGCAGCGAGCCGGCGGCGCCGGCCAGCGCCAGCGACACCCCGACCGCGACGGCGAACACGCGGTTGGTATTGATGCCCATCAGCATTGCCACTTCGGGCTTTTGCGCGGCGGCGCGCATGGCCTTGCCCATATCGGTCGCGTGCAGGAAGACCCAGAGCGCTCCGCTCAGCGCCATCGCCAGCACGAAGGCGATGAGTTTTGCGACCGGGATATAGAGCGGACCGAGATAAAGCGCCGAGTCGGAATACGGCGTTTGCACCGTCCGATAGTTGGCTGTGAACAATAGCAATGCGAGGTTCATCAACAGCAACGACAGCGCAAAGGTGAGGAAGATCTGCGGCATGTCGCCAAGCCCGAGAACGCGGCGAATGAGGAAATGCTGCAACAACACGCCGATCAGAAACAGCGCCGGCATGGACACCGCAAGCGACAGCAAAGGATCGACGCCGAAGCACGCGGCGATAAAGAAGCTGATATACATGCCGATCATCACGAACTCGCCTTGGGCGAAGTTCACGATTTTCACGACGCCGAAGATCAGCGTCACGCCGATGCTCACCAGCGCATAGATGCCGCCTATGAGCAGGCCGTTTATGACGGCCTGAGCCAGTGTCGCCAGCATCGGACCCTTGATGGGGTTTCAGGTTTTCAACAGCGGGGCGCGCGCATCGTCTTTCGGGAATACGCTCGCCAGATCGCCGTTCTGCCATTGCACGCCGACCGGATGGGCATAAATGTTCTTGCCGTCCGGACCGAACTTCACCCGGCCGCCCGGACCCATCGCCGCATAGCCCGACGACACGTCGAGTGCTGAGAGCGCATCGCGCACTTTCTCCGGATCGGTCGACGCTGCCCGCTCGAGCGCATCGGCGAGCATGAAGGTCTGCGCGACGAGGCCGCCGGCATACTCGAAAAGAAACTCGCCGTATTGCTTCTTGTATACGGCGTTCACCTTTTCGGCCTCGGCGCTGGAATCGTGATTCCAGTGCGCAACGCCCTGCAAGCCTTCCGCCAGCGTGCCCACGCTCTTGTAAAAATCGGGAATGACGAACCCGCCGGAGCCGCCATTGAGCGCAATCTTGAGGCCGACCTGCTTGATCGTGCGCACGATCAGAATGAGGTCGTTCAAGTAGGACACCGAGAACAGCGCATCGGCGCCCGACGCCTTGACCTTGTTGATGAGCGGACCGGCATCGGCGAAGCCCGCCGAATATGGCTCGAACATCACGATCTCGACACCCTCGCCCGGCGCCTTTTCGCGCAGACCATTCGACGTCGAGGTGCCGAACGCGGTGTTCTCGAAGATGACCGCCACTTTCGGCTTGTCGCTCACCAGTTTCGACATTTGCAGTTGCGCCTGGGCGAACTGCGAAGCGCGCGCGAACGGCGTGAAGGTGTAATGACGGTCCTTGTTGAGCTGATCGGAGCTCGATCCGGTGATGAGCGGCACTTTGGCGCGCTCGGCCACCTCGCTCGCGATCAGCGTCAGTGCGCTGGCAAAACAGCCGTGGATCGCCGCGAGCTTATAGCCGTTGATCAAGCGGTCGGTCTCGGTGCGTGTCACCGTGGTGTCGCTTTGCACATCCGAGACGATCAGGTTGAGCTTGGCGCCGCCGAGCGATTTTATGCCGCCGGCATCGTTGACCATCTGCACCGCAAGCTTGGCGGCATTGACACAGCCCTGGCCGATCTGGGCCATGCTTCCGGTGACCGGGTAAAGGCCGCCGATGTTGACGGGTTCTGCCGCCCGCAAGCGCAGCGGAAACGCGGCGAATGCGGTGGCGGCAAACGCGCCGCCCGCGGTCTTGATGAGGAAGTCTCTGCGGCGCTGCCGCTGTTGCGATGTCCGACCCCGGCCGTTTTTCATCGTCACCTCCCATGGCGTTAAAGCGCGCGCGCTGCGGCACGAGCCCCGACAAAAGTTTTCTCGCCAAGCGACTTCGCGCTTGTTCCGCCCCTTGCGATGGGGCGCCGATAAATTGTATACAAAATTATATGTAAGATTGCAAACAGCCAGGTTCTGCCTTATTCAAGCACCCTGCAGCAGCGGGCACGACGGCGCCGATCCGACAGACGAAGGGATTTTCGGGTTTCCCCATGACCGTGCACAGACCACTGCGAAAAAAGCCGGCGCAGCGCGGCGCAATCGTGCCGCCGAAACGGCGGCTGGCAAAAGTAGCGGCGAAACGCGGCGCGCGGGGACCGGCCATTGCCGAGCTCATCGCCACGCGGCTCGAAGAAGACATCGTGTTGGGCCGGCGCCATCCGCGCGAGCGGCTCATCGAGCAGGACCTTTGCCAGCAATTCAACACGCACCGTGCCGACGTCCGGCTGGCTTTTTTCGAGCTCGAGAAAAAGGGCATTATTGAGCGCATCCCAAATCGCGGCGCCATGGTGCGCGACCTCTCACCGCAAGAGGTCACGGCGATCTACGCAGTCCGCGAGGAATTGGAGGTCATGGCGGTGCGAATCCTGCCGTTTCCCGTCGCGCGCGGCGACATCGACAAGCTCGATGACATCCAGCGCCAGTACAGCGCGGCGATCGACAGCGGCGATTTGCTCAACGTTTTCTACGGCAACCTGCATTTTCACCGCACATTGTACGAGTTGTGCGGCAATGCCTGTCTGATCGAGACCATCGAGCAGCTCGCGCAAAAGGTCTACGGCATAAGATCTTATGCCAATGCCTATCCGGATGCGCTCGATCGTGCGCGACGCGACCACGTCGGCATGATCGCCGCGTTGCGCACTTCCAATCGCGACGCGTTGATTGCGCTGACGCGGCGCCATCTGGAACCGTCGCCCGAGGCCTATATCCGCGCCTATCAACGTCGCTTTGGCGATGTCAGTCCGACGGCGTCCCGGTCTTAGGAAGCGCCGTGCCCTGTAGGGTGGCAGTGCCGGCGATTTTACGCCCTCTGCTTTACGAGGTTTTCCGCACGTACCCTGCCGCCTGCCGCTGCGCCACGGCTTCGGGCGTGGCGTAGGCTTCCTGCAGGTCGACGCTCCAGTAGCGCAATTCCTCGAGCGGAATGGCGACGCCGGTCACCGCGCAGCGCACGAAGGCGCCGGGCCGGACCACGCGGAAATCGCCGTCGAGATATTTGACGTCGGCTTCGCCGGGCATCGGGGCCGGACGATCGGTACGATTGAGCAAGTGCGCCTCCGACTGCTTCGTCAAAGTTCGTCAAAGTTTTGGGCCGGCCCCGACTCGCGCCAATGGCCCGCAACCCGCGCAACATAATCATTCCGCCGCCATGGCGAAACCCTCTTACTTTTGATCGCGTAAGGCCTGCGCCGGCGGCGCACTCCATGATACGCTGCAGCCCGGCGACACCGGTCACGGCAGCAAATTCTCACCGGCAGATATGGACTTTCGCAGATTTATCCCCGCGCTTGCCGGCGTCGTCTTCGGCGCCGTCACGGCCATTGCCGCCGCGCCTGAGCACGTCGACATCCCGGCCGACAATGTGACGCTGCACGGCACATTGTACCGGCCCGAGGGTGACGGACCGTTTCCCGCCGTGGTGGCGATGCACGATTGCGGCGGGCTGATCCGCCGTCCGGCGATGCAGGCGGAGCTCTACAACGAATGGGCCACTCTGTTGGTCGGCAAAGGCTTTGTCGTGCTGTTCCCGGACTCGTTCGGCTCGCGCGGGCTGGGGTCCCAATGCCGCGAGGCCAACCGCAAGGTCCATGCCCGGCGCGAGCGCGTCGCCGACGCCAATGCGGCACGCCGCTGGCTGCAAACCCAGAGCTACGTCAAGGCCGACCACATCTCGCTGCTCGGCTGGTCGCACGGCGGCGTCGCGGCGCTGTGGACGGTGCGCCCGACCGCCGTGCCTCATGACGGCGGCGCCGATTTCCGCTCGGCGGTCGTGTTCTATCCGAGCTGCCGCCGCCTGCGCGAGACCGCTTGGAGCGCCCGCGTGCCAACTCTCATCCTGATCGGCAGTGCCGACGACTGGACGCCGGCATCGGCCTGCCAGCAGATGGTCGCCGGCGCCCGCGGCCGCAGCGCCCGCGCCGAGATCGTCGTCTATCCCGGCGCCTATCACGAGTTCGATCGCGCCAATGCGCCGATCCGGCTGCGCACCGGTCTGGTCAACACCGTCGATCCTTCCGGCCGGGCGCATGGCGGCACCAATCCGGCGGCGCGCAACGACGCGCTCAAGCGCGTGCCGGCCTGGCTGGAAAAATAAAAGGCCGGCGGCCGATCAAGTTGGCTTATCTGATAAAAAACTGTATTCTGTTCCTGATAAATAAGAAATTTGGTCTCGGATTTCCTGTTGGGGGAACCCCATGATGCGATCAGTCCTGATAAGCGTCATTTTCAGTTTTGCACTAGGAGCAATCCCCGCATTCGCGCAAATCGACTGCGGGACTGTTTGCATGCGATACTGCGCGACAAGAGAGCCGGGGGCAGGATACGACAACGGCAATTGCCAGATCGGTTGCAACCATGGCTGCTACTGGTATCTCTCCGAACACCAGGGCCAGTTGCCAAAATCGGCCGCCGCCAAACGTCGCAAGGCGCCGGCGTCCTACAGATAACCGGTGCCGATTTCGGCGGCGAAGCGCGCCGGCTCGCCTTCCCAGACGATGCGGGCTTGTTCGAGCACATAGACGCGGTCGGCGTGGGGCAACGCGAAGGTGACGTTCTGTTCGCCGAGCAGGACCGTGATCGGCGTGGTCTGCCGCAGGCGCTCCAAGGCCTTGGACAATTGCTCGAGAATGACCGGCGCTAGGCCGAGCGTCGGCTCGTCGAGAATCAGAAGCTTTGGCTTCATCATTAAAGCGCGGGCGATAGTGAGCATCTGCTGCTCGCCGCCGGACAATGTTCCAGCCGCCTGCTTCTGGCGGTCGCGTAGGATCGGGAACAGGTCGAACAGCCAGGCGATTTGTTCCGCGCACTCTGCCGGCGGCAAATGCTGGCCGCCGAGATCGAGATTTTCCCGCACCGTCATGTCGACGAAGAGTTCGCGCCCCTCCGGGCATTGCACGATGCCCTTGCGCGCGATGGTCGCTGCGGTGAAGCCGCGCAATGACGCACCCTCGCGGCGGATGTCGCCCGCATAGGGCAAAAAGCCGGAAATGGTATTGAACAGCGTGGTCTTGCCGGCGCCGTTCAGTCCGACCACCGAGACGAATTCGCCGGCATGGACGTGGATGGAGACGTCGTCGAGCGCCTGCGCCTTACCGTAATGCACGCTGACGTTCTTGACCTCGAGGAACGGCGTCGCGGAATCGCGGAACGAGGATTCCGGGCGCGCCGCGGTCTCGATGCTGCCGCCGAGATAGATGCGCCGCACGGTCTCGTTGCGCATCACCTCGTCGGCGGTGCCTTCGGCGATGCGCTCGCCGACATACATGGCGAGCACGCGGTCGACCAGGCGCGCCACGCTTTTGACGTTGTGATCGACCAGGAGCACGGCGCGGCCGTCGTCGCGCAATTCGCAAATCAGATCGGAGAACGCCGCGGTCTCTTTCGACGTCAGCCCGGCGAACGGCTCGTCGATCAGCAGCACCTGCGGATCGCGCGCGATTGCCTTGGCAATCTCAATCTTGCGCAGATCGGCGAACGGCAGCGTCGCCGGCCGCCGGTCGAGCACAGCGCTCAGGCCGACGCGCGCGGCAATGGCGCGGGCTTTGGTGTCGGTTTCCGGATCGGCCAAGAGCCGGGTGAGCTTGTCGGGAAGCAACGCCAGCTTGATGTTCTCCAGCACGGTCTGGCGATGCAGGGGCCGCGAATGCTGGAACACGATGCCGGCGCCCATGCGCGCGACCTTGTGCGACGGCCAGCCGGCAACTTCGGTGCCGTTGATGCGCACCGAACCGGCATTGGGCCGCTCGATGCCCATGATCAGCTTCATCACCGTCGATTTGCCGGAGCCGTTCGGGCCGATCAGCCCCAGAATTTTTCCGGCTTCGACGCTGAATGCCATGTCCTTGACGGCGACCAGGCCGCCGAAGCGCTTGGTCAGGCCCGACACTTCGAGATGCGCGTTTTTTCCGGCCATGCTCACGACGTTTCTTTGCTGCGGGTGAGCAGGCCGAAAAAGCCGTTCGGGAACCTGAGCACGACGACGAGCGCCATGGCAAAGACGATGAAGTTCGCCAGATCGCCGACCGGGCGCAGCGCCTCGCTCATGGCGATGATGAAGATCGCGCCGAGCACGGCGCCGAGGATGGTGCGGCGGCCGCCGATCACGACGGCAATGATGATTTGCACGCCGACGGTGATGTCGATGAAGGTGCCGACCGACGCCGAGCCGAGATAGAACACCAGGAGCGCGCCGGCGAGGCCGGAGAAGAAGGCGCTGATGACGAACGCAGTGAGCTTGTGCTTGGTGACATTGAAGCCGAGCGCACCGGCCTGCATCGCATCCTGGCCGCTCGCTTGCAGGATGAGACCGACCGGCGAGCGCGATAGCGCGAACAGGATGGCGCCGCTGATGGCCATGAACCACAGCGCGATCTGGTAGTTCTTGGCGTCGCTGATGGTGATGACGTCGGGCACGGTCAGCCCGATCTCGCCGCCGGTGAGGCTGGCGTCGACCACGACGAAATTCTGCAACATCAGCACGGCGACCAGCGTGGTCAGCCCGAAATACGGCCCGCGCACCCGCAATGCCGGCAGCGCCAGCACCACGCCACCGGCCACCGCGGCAAGCGCGCCGGCGGCGACGCAGAGCCAGATCGGGGGCTGATAGAGGCTGTCGAGGATGCCCGCCATATAGGCGCCGGTGCCGATCAGGAATGTCGGGCCGAAATTGACTTCGCCGGCGAAGCCGAACAGCAGGTCCCACGCCATGGCGAACACGCCGAAATAATAGGCGATGGTGAGCAGGCCGAGGATGTAGCCGGAAACGCCGAGCGGCAGAAACGAGGCGAGCACGACCGCGACCAGGCCGATGAGCAGAACCCGCATGGTCGAAAGATTGCCCATCTAGCGGCGCCCCAATAGCCCGCGCGGGCGGACATACATCACGGCGACGAGCAGAAGCAGCGCCGGGATGGTGCGATAGGCCGGCGAGATCAGATAAGCGGTGAGAGTTTCGAGATAGCCGACCACATAGGCCGCGACCAGGGCGCCGGAGACACTGCCCAGCCCGCCGAGGACGACAATGGAGAATGCGCTCGCGGTAAGCGGCCCGACGCTATAGGACGACACGCCGAGGAACATGCCGAGCAAAACGCCGGCGACGCCGACCAGCACGCCGTAGATCGCCCACACCGCGATGTAGACCTGCGACAGCTCGATGCCCAACAACGTTACCCCGCGCGGATTCATCGACGCCGCCAGCACGGCCTTACCGGCGCGGGTGCGATTGACCAGGAGCCAAAGGATGCCGATTACCAACCAACATACGACCGCGGTGAAAATCTCATTCGCCGGCGTGCGCACGCCGACGATCCGCACCACGCCTTCAACAATCGGCGCCACGGTTTTCGCATTGTTGGTGTAGAAATAGGCGATCAGCTCCTGGAGCATGATGCCCCAGAGCAAGGTCGCGGTAAGGATGAAGATCTCTTTTTCCTCCTCGCGGATTTTGCGCGACTGCTGCAGCGGCCGCACGATCAGGAAATAAGTGATCATGGACGCGACGAAGCCGACCGCGACGCCGATCAGCGCGCCGGCATAGGGCCCGACATGCAAATCGTTGCCGGCGGCCCAGGCGGCGACCACGGCGGCCACCATCAGCGCGCCGTGCGACAGGTTGAGCACGCCGGAGACGCCGAAAATCAGCGCAAAGCCCGTAGCGCCGAGCGCATAGAGCGAACTGATCGCAAAGCCGTCGATCAGGATTTGCCAGAACAGCATCGGCTAGGATCCACAAAAAACCCTCCCCTGTCAGGGGGAGGGTCGCCGCGAAGCGGCGAGTGGGGATGTCAACGGCGCGCCGCAACACTGCCCCACCCGTCGCGCTTCGCGCGACGGCCTCCCCTTGCAGGGGAGGCTGGATCGTTTCCCCGTCAGTTGGCCGCGCCGACCTTGACGAATTTCGGGAACTTCAGCTTGCCGTTGGCGACATTGGCCGGCCACAGATTGGTCTGCTTGCCGTCCTGCCATTGCAGCATCAGGCCGGTGATGGTGTCGGGGCCGACTTTGAGCGCGTGCGGATTGGGCGAGTCCTTGCCCTTGAACTGCACGCGGCCGATGGTGCCGATATAGTCGGTCTTCTCCAGCGCATCGACCAGCTTGTCGGAATCGGTCGAGCCGGCGCGCTTGAAGGCGTCGGCGAGGTAATAGACCTCGTCATAGGCGGTATAGCCGCAATAGGACGGGAAGTTGCCGTACTTGGCCTTGAACGCCTTGACGAACGGCAAGGTCTTCGGCGTCACCGCGACGTCGGGTCCGGACACGGCCTGATACAGCACGCCTTCGACCGCACCGTTGGTGTCGTTCCAGAAGCTGGAATTGGTCGCCTGCGAGGAGATGCCGAACATCGGGATCGGCACCTCTTGCTGCTTCCACTGCACCGTCGGCTGCACGCCGACGTGGGAAATGCCGGTGATCATCACGTCGGGCTTCTCGCCCTCGATCTTGTTGAAGATCGGCGTGAAGTCGGTGGTGTCCGGCGAGACGCGAATATGATCGAGCACCTGCAAGCCGATGGTCGGCAGGCATTTGACGTATTCGGCATCGAGCGGTGTCGTCCAGGCCGCATCCTCGCTCATCACCACGGCGGTCTTCATATGCAACTGGCCGACCAGAAGATCTTTGGCCGCGGCGCAGACCGAGTCGGACAGACTGGTCGAGGTCAAATAGCCGTGGAACGTGTATTTGAGATTGTCGTAATCCTTGGCGATGTTCTGGGTGATCACGTCGGACGCGGCGCCGGGCGTCACCATCACGGTCTTCAAGCGGCCGGTCCACGGCTCGAGCGCCAGCACGACCTCGCTGATATAGCTGGCGATCACCGCATTGACGTGATCTTCGCTGACGGCGCGCTGGAAGGCGCGCACCGATTCCGCGGCGGAGGAGTGATTGTCGTAAGTGACGATCTCGATCTTCTTGCCGTTGACGCCGCCTGCGGCGTTGATCTCGTCGGCGGCAAGCTGCGCGGCTTGCGGGATCGAGGAGCCGGACACCGCTTGCGCCTCGGCGATAACGCCGATCTTGATGGTGTCTTCGGCATAGCCGGGCGTCGCCAGCACCAGCGCGAGGCAGGTCGCGCCGGCCGCCAAAATGGCGCGTTTATCGAGCATTCTCATCATCATTCCTCCCTTGGAAAATTGCGGTCATCTCGGCCCCTGATGACGGCTTGGCGGGCAGTCTAACCCATCGCCTTAGGCCGGCAAGCGCGTTCTTGTCGCGCAAATCTCATGCTTTAGGCGGATATCCGAGCAACCGGCAGACCTGCTAGTCGGCGCTCGCCAATGTCCGTTATGCTGGCGCATCAGGACGGAAGCGACAACCGAACGACATAAGCGCAGGGGCACCATGAGACAGCTCACCATCGGCGACGTCACCATCACCAGCATCATCGAACGCGACGGGCCGTGGCGGAAGCCGGAAGACATGTTCCCGGCTTACGATCCAGAGATCGGCAAGCGCCATCTCGCGGCGCTCGACAAGGAAGTATTCGACCCGGTGTCCGGCAAGATGGTCATCACCTATCAGACCTATGTGGTGCGCACGCCCAAGCACACCATCCTGATCGACACCTGCACAGGCGAGGACAAAGGCTATCCGCCGCCGATGGATTTTCCGAAACAGCCTTGGCTCGACGGTTTTCACTCAGCCGGCCTGCGCTTCGAGGACATCGATTACGTGTTCTGCACGCACCTGCACATCGACCACACCGGCTGGAACACGATGCTGCGCAACGGCCGTTGGGTGCCGACCTTCCCGAAGGCGAAATACATCTTCCACAAAGGCGAATATGCCGCGTGGGAGGAGGAAGCCAAACGCGGCGGCAATCGGCCGGGCGGCGGCGGCAATGTGTGGCCGTTCAATTGCGAGCCGGTGGTCGCGGCCGGGCAAGCGCTTTTGGTCGACGACGATTATGCGCTCGACGACACGCTGTGGCTCACCCCGACGCCGGGCCACTCCCCTTGCCACTGCTGCGTCAATATCCGCTCGCGCGGGCAGCAGGCCATCGTCGTCGGCGACCTGATGCATCACGCGCTGCAATGCCGCGAGCCGGACTGGTCGACGGTGTTCGACTGGGATCCCAAGCAGGCAGCGCTTTCGCGCCGTGAATTCTTGAGCGACACCGCCGGCACCGGCAGGTTCGTACTGCCGATCCATTTTCCGCATCCGACCACAGGCCTGATCGAGGCCGACGGCGCGCGGTTTCACTACAAGTTCGTGCGCTAGGAAATGGACTCTTATTGATCGCAAGTCCGCTCTTCGGAGATCGCCATTATGTTATTTCTCGTCGTCTCGACACCGCGGCCCGAGCGACCTTCCGATCTCGCGGAGCGCCGGCAATCGTTCTGGCCATGGATGGCCAAGTATGAGACGAGCGGGGTCTGCCGGCATATCTACGCCCGCGCCGGGCGCGGCGCGATCGCCGTCCTCGACGTGACAAGCAATGAGGCCTTGCATCAAATCTTGAACGAGTGGGCAGACATCATTCCCGCCCATTTCGATACCTATCCGCTCGTCGACCTCGAGGCGACAAAACGGATGCTTGCCGCCCAAACGGCAGCGAAAAAGGTGGCAGCGAAGACTTGAGCCGCATTTTGCCCGTGGGCCTTAGAACGTTCTCAAGACGTTTCGTTTGAGCTCTCTGATGTTGGCCTCATCGCGCTTGTAAAACATCCATTGTTTGATCCGTTTGGCGCGGACCAGGCGCGCATGGGCCAAAATCTTCAGATGCTCGCTCACCGTCGGCTGGCTGACGCCGAGCTTCTTGGCGATCAGCAGGCCGCAGACCCCATCCTTGACCAGATCGCCGTCGACCTGCCGCGAAAAATGCGCCTTCGGGTCCTTGAGCCATTCCAGGATCAGAAGCCGCCGCCCGTTGGCCAGCGCGCGCATGGTTTGCTCGATAGACATATTGCCAATTAGCCATTTAACGAATTATAGTCAATGGCCAGCTTGGATGCCGCTGCGCCCGCAACGGCCGCTTCCTGCGAACGAGCCGCTACGACCATGGAAACAATCCCGGACACGATCAGCCGCGAGCGGATCGAAAGTGCCGAACGCACGATACGGCCCTATATCCGACGCACGCCGGTGGTCGAGATCGCCGGCGGCGATTTCGGTTTGGATCAAGGTCCGATTATTTTGAAGCTGGAGCAGCTGCAGCATTCCGGCTCGTTCAAGGCACGCGGCGCCTTCGCCAATCTCCTGCTGCGCAAGGTGCCCAAGGCCGGCGTGGTCGCGGCGTCCGGCGGCAATCACGGCGTCGCGGTCGCTTACGCCGCGAAAACGCTCAACATACCCGCCAAAATTTTCTTGCCGAGCATTTCGTCACCGGCAAAAATCCAGCGCATTCGCCACTATGGCGCCGACCTCGTCGTCGGCGGCGAGCGCTATGCCGACGCGTTGGCGGCAAGCGAAGTTTGGGCCGCGCAATCGGGCGCGTTGCCCATACATGCGTTCGATCAGGACGAGACGCTTTTGGGCCAAGGCACGCTCGGCCTCGAACTGCAAGCGCAGGCGCCCGCCCTGGATACGTTGTTGGTCGCCGTCGGCGGCGGCGGCCTGATCGGCGGTATCGCCGCCTGGTATGCCGGAAGCATCGCCATCGTCGGCGTCGAGCCGGAAGCGTCCCCTACCCTTGCGAAAGCGCTCGAAGCCGGCCGGCCCGTCGATGCCGAAACCGGCGGCATCGCCGCGGATTCACTGGCGCCCAAGCGGGTCGGCGAACGGGTTTTTCCGATCGCGCAGCGCTACGTCGCTCGCGTGGTCTTGGTGAGCGACGACGCCATCGCCAGGGCGCAAGAGATATTGTGGAGCGTGACCCGGATCGTCGCCGAGCCGGGCGGCGCCGCCGCTTTCGCCGCGCTCACGTCCGGCCGCTATCGGCCGCGACCTGGCGAGCGCGTCGGCATCGTGCTCTGCGGCGCCAATACCACAGCGGTCGATTTTTCCGCACGCTAAGTTGGCGGCACGGCGATAGGCACAGCCGGCGGTTTCGCGCTAGTCTTGGCGCGGGGAGAAGCGCGCCATGGCACAACGTCAGGACTCAGAACACTTCGACTACATCGTCGTCGGCGCCGGCTCGGCCGGCTGCGTGCTGGCCAACCGGCTGACCGCGTCGGGGCGGCATCGCGTGCTGCTTTTGGAAGCCGGCGGCCATGACCGCCATTTCTGGATCCACGTTCCGCTCGGCTTCGGCAAGCTGTTCAACGATGCCAAGGTCAATTGGCTCTATAAATCCGAGCCGGAGCCCGAGCTCAACAATCGGCAAATCATCCAGCCGCGCGGCAAGGTGTTGGGCGGATCGAGCTCGATCAACGGTCTCTTGTATATCCGCGGTCAGCACGAGGATTACGATCATTGGCGGCAACTCGGCAATACCGGCTGGGCCTTCGCCGACGTGCTGCCGTATTTCCGGCGCTCTGAGGATCAGGAGCGCGGCGCCGACGATCTGCACGGCACCGGCGGGCCGCTTGCCGTCTCCAATGTGTGCGAGCCGCACCCGTTGTGCGAAGCCTTCCTCGAAGCGGCGGAGCAAACCGGCATTCCGCGCAACGACGATTTCAATGGGGCGAAACAAGAAGGCGCCGGCTACTTCCAGCTCACCGCGAAAAACGGCCGCCGCTGGTCGACGGCCGCCGGCTATCTGAAACAGGCACGCAAAAGGCCCAATCTCAAGGTTGAGCTCAACGCGCTGGCGACGCGGATCCTGTTCGAGGGCCGCCGCGCCGTCGGCATCGAATACCGCCAAGGCGCGGCGAAGCGCACCGCTTATGCGGACGGCGAAGTCATCCTCTCGGGCGGCGCGTTCAATTCGCCGCAGCTTTTGCAACTCTCCGGCGTCGGGCCTGCGGATTTGCTGCGCAGCCACGGCATCGCGGTGATCGCGGACATGCCGGGCGTCGGCTCCGACCTGCAGGACCATCTTCAGGTGCGCATGCAATTCCGCTGCACCGAGCCGATCACCGCCAACGACGTCATCAACAACTGGCGTTACCGCTACGGTGCCGGCATCCGCTATTTCCTGTCGCGCAAAGGACTCTTGAGCGTCGGCGCCGGCTATGCCGGTGCGTTCTTCCGCACCCGGCCCGATCTGGCGACGCCGGACGTGCAGATTCACTTTCTCATCTTCTCGACCGAGACCGCGGGCGCCGCGGTGCATCCGTTCTCCGGCTTCATGGCATCGATCTGCCAATTGCGGCCGGACAGCCGCGGCTTTGTCCGCATCAAATCGAACAATCCTGCCGACGCGCCGGCGATCCAGCCGCGCTACCTTTCGGCGCGCACCGATTGCGACACCGTGGTCGCCGGCCTGAACGTGCTGCGCCGGGTCATGGGCCAGCCGGTGATGCGCAAGCTGATCGCCCAGGAACACGCGCCCGGGCCGCAATGCGACAGCGACGCCGATCTCTTGGCCTATGCCCGCAACACCGGTACGACCGTCTATCATCCAACCTCGACCTGCCGCATGGGAGCGGACGCCGCAGCAGTGGTCGACGAGCGGTTGCGCGTGCGCGGCTTCGAACGCTTGCGCGTGGTCGACGCGTCGATCATGCCGACCGTAGTTTCCGGCAACACCAATGCGGCGGCGGTTATGATCGGCGAAAAGGGCTCGGATATGATCCTGCAGGACGCCACGGCGCAGGCGCCAATCGCGCTGTCGGCATGAAAATTCAGCCGGCCGCTTGCAGGCGATCGAGTTCGGCGGCGCCGGCTTTGATGCGCGGGATGAGCTCGCGGCCGAACTCGACGGTGTCGTTCATGGGATCAAAGCCGCGGATCAGCACCGAGCCGACACCGAGCTTGTAATATTCCAGGATCGCGGCCGCGACCTGCTCCGCCGTGCCGACCACGCACGACGTATTGCCAAGCGCGCCGGTAGCGCGTGCGATCGGCATCCACAGCCGCTCGTCGTGGATGTCGCGTTCGAGCGCAAAGCTCATCAGCCGCCGCCCGGCATTGTCCACGGGCCCCGCCATCGCCTCCTGCCGGCTCCAGCCTTTGTTGCCGGAGACGCCGGCCAAAATCCGGTTCGCCTTGTCCCAGGCGGCGCCTTCGCTGGCGGCGATGATCGGGCGCACCGAGACGTTGAAACCCGGCGTCCGGCCGAAGGCAGCGGCGCGGGCACGAAATTCGCGCATGCGCTCGCGCGTGGATTTAAGCGGCTCGGCGTAGATGGCGTAGACGTCGCACAGCCGCGCGCCCATTTCGAGCGCGCCGTCCGACGCACCGCCGAAGAAGATGAGCGGATGCGGTTTTTGCAGCGGCCGCACGTCGGAATGTGCGCCTTTGACCTTGTAGAAGTCGCCTGAAAAATCGAACGGCCGCTCGTTCGACCAGGCAAGCTTCATCAGTTCGAGATATTCGGCAGCGCGGCGATAGCGCTCCGCCTTCGGCGTGAAATCGCCGTCGCCCTCCTGCTCGCCGTCGGTCTTACCGGTGATGACGTGCAGGACGAGGCGGCCTTGGGTCAGATGATCGAAGGTCGCGATTTTGCGCGCCATCAAGGTCGGCGCCACAAAGCCCGGCCGGTGCGCAATGAGATAACCAAGCCGCTCGGTGCGTGCCGCCGCGTGCAGCGCGACCAGAAAACCCTCGGCGGAGGACGACGAGTAGCCGACCAGCACCAGATCGAAGCCGGATGCCTCGTGGGCCCGCGCGGCCTGCGTCACGTAATCCGGCGACAGGCCACCCTCGATGACATGCAAGGTGGCGTCGCTCCGCGGCGGCGTGACGCCGATCATGCCGATGATTTTGATGGGCATTGCGCGCTCGCGGTTACCGCATGGTCAAAACCACAATAGCATTTTTTTGGCGCCTGCGCGCGCGTCGGCCTAATGCGCTCCGCCGCCTTGCTTGAGCCGCGCAATCGCGGCGCGGATCGGTGCGAACGGTCCATATTTGTGTTGCAGCTCGCTGAACTTATCGAAGTAAGGACCGTACGGCGCATCCACCGGCTTCGTCAGCAAGTCGGGAAAGTCGTGCGCGAGATCGGCGCGCTGCGGCCGTGGCTGCGACTCCACATAAGCGGCAATGTCCCACGCCTCCTCGACGCTGAGCCGCACATCGAGATAGTCGGTGCCATGCGGCATGTTAAAGTGGATGAAATTGGCGAATGTGATGATGCGCGCCATTCCCGCGCCGTCATTGAACGAGTCCGGCCCCCACAGCGGCGGATTGAGGTAGCCGAGATCGGTGTCCGCCGTGCCGCGGCGGATACCCAATCCGTTGGTGTTGTGGCAGGTAGCGCAGACGCGCGCAAAAATCGGCTGGCCGCGTTTGGGATCGGCGGCGCGGCTGAGCTCGGGCATATGACCGGCGCCAAGCCCGGGCAAGTGTTCGCCCGGCGACACGCCGGTCGAGAGGAATTTGATGTAGGCGACGATGGCCTGCATCTCCGGCGCGTCGTTGGACAGCACGCGGCCGTTCATGCTCCGGGTCATGCAGGCGTTGATGCGATCCTCGATGCTGATCTCGCCGCCGGATTGGGCGCTGTATTGCGGAAAATCGCCGAACAGGCCGAACAACGGCAAGCCGAATTTCTTGGTGCCGGCGTCGAGGTGGCAATTAGAGCAGGCGAGATTGTTTCCGGCATAGCGTTTCGCAACATCGGGCACATCCGGTCCGATATACGCGTAGGTCGCGGTGATGAGATCGCGACCGTCGCGGACCTGCAGACCGTGCGCATCGCGCGGCAAGGCGCCGATTTCGGGCACGCTCCACACCGGTGCGCTTTGTGGCCACACCGGCATGCTGGACGCGCCGACCATGACGAGCGCCAAGGCCAATCGCATGATTGCGGCGTTGGCGGACAGATATCTCATGGCGATCTGACGCGCGCGGTTTCGGCGAAATCGATTTC
>JBAUYI010000343.1:0-10985 GCA_049584715.1 Xanthobacteraceae bacterium | reverse complement strand
GCGCAGCTCGGTGCGGCGCGCCTCCTGATTGCGCCGCCAAGAGGCGAGGGCGCGCCGCGCCAGCGAATCGATATCGACCAGAAGGTCGGCGCGCACCGGCACCGCCATCTCGGCCGCAGCGGTCGGCGTCGGCGCGCGGCGGTCGGCGGCGAAATCGATCAACGTCACGTCGGTCTCGTGGCCGACCGCGGAGATCAGCGGGATCATGCTGGCCGCGGCCGCGCGCACTACGATCTCTTCATTGAACGACCACAGATCCTCCAGCGAGCCGCCGCCGCGGGCGACGATCAGCAGATCAGGCCGTGGCGGGGTGCCGCGCTCCGAAAACCCGTTGAATCCCTCTATGGCCGCGGCGACCTCGGTGGCGGAGCCTTCGCCTTGCACCTTCACCGGCCAAACCAACACCTGGCGCGGAAAGCGGTCGGCGAGCCGATGCAAAATATCCCGGATGACGGCCCCGGTCGGCGAGGTAATGACGCCGATCACGGTGGGCAGATACGGCAACAACTGCTTGCGCGCCTCGTCGAACAAACCCTCGGCGATGAATTTCTTGCGGCGCTCCTCGAGCAGCGCCATCAGCGCGCCGAGGCCGGCCGGCTCCAGCGTCTCGACCACGATCTGATACTGCGAGCGGCCGGGATAAGTGGTGAGCCGGCCGGTGATCACCACTTCGAGGCCGGCTTCGAGCCTGAGTTTTATGCGCGGCGCGGTGCTGCGCCAGATCACGCCGGCAATGCAGGCGCGTTCATCCTTGAGATCGAAATAGACGTGGCCATTGCCGTGGTAGCTCACCTTGCCGAGCTCGCCGCGGACGCGCACGTAACCGTAGGCGTCCTCGATGGTGCGCTTGAGCGCCGTCGCCAGCTCGGAGACGGTCTGTTCCGGCAGATTGAGCCGCGGTTCATTCATCGGATGCGACCTAGCATGAGCGGCTGGCGCCGCAAGTCGAAAGGTGAAGAAATCGACCGGTTCAAGGGGATTATACGGGACTGGCTGACCTCCGGATTTGTCGTGACATTGTCTGGCAAACCGTGATATCCTTTCATCAGCAGGTGACACATGACCCAGCGCACCAAGCGGACAGAAAAGCTCGATCTGCGGCTGAGCCGCGCCGCAAAACAGACCTTGCAGGCGGCCGCAAGCGCCGAACGCAAGTCGGTCAGCGAATTCGTGCTCGATACCGCGCTCAGTGAGGCTGAAGAGCGGCTTGCCGATCGGCACATCTTCATGCTCGACGCCAAGAAATGGGATGCTTTCATTGTCGCGCTCGATGCGCCACCGCGCCGTCACCCGCGCCTTGAGCGGCTGTTTCGCGAACCCTCGGTATTCGATCCAAAAAGCGAACCGTGACGGCATCGCCTCATATCGAAAAACTGCATCGCAGCCACACCGTCGACCAATTCACCTGCGGGCAGCTAGAGCTGGATCGCTTTCTCATCCGTCACGCGCTACGTGCCCAACAGGCACATTCGTCACAGACCTATGTCGGCGTAAGCGGTAGCGAGCTCGTCGGCTTTTATACGATCGTCGCCGGCGAGGTGCATCACGCGGATGCCCCCGAGCGCGTCATCAAAGGCATGCCTCGCCATCCAATCCCGGTCTTGGTACTCGCGCGCCTCGCCGTGCATACCAAGGCGCAAGGGAGTGGCATCGGCTCCGGCCTGCTCCTCGACGCGCTCGGGCGCACGCTCCAGGTCGCCGACGTGATTGGTGCGCGCGCGCTTGCCGTTCACGCAAAAGATGACCGCGCCATCTCATTTTATCGCCACTTCGGCTTCACGCCATCGCCGTCAGACGACCGGCATCTGTTCATGCTGGTCAAAGACATTCGGCTCGCCGCGGGCCAGAAGCCTTGAACGTTCCGTCAATTCATCGGCCGATCATTGGCGGTCGACATTACCCAATGTCGGACATTCGCGCTTATCCAACGGTTGATCGAACGGCGCGTAATTGGTCTTGTCGATCACCGTCGGCTTGAGAATGAGCTCGTGCGGGACATTCTCTTTGCGGACGGCGCGCACCGCCATTTCGACGGCAAGGCAGCCCTGGGCGAAGGTATCGTAGTCGCCGCTGCCGATGACGTCGCCGGACTTGATGAGGTCCATCACCTCGCGGCTGGCATTGATGCCGACCACCAGGGCTTTGCGGTTCGCGGCCTTGAGCGCGTCAACCGCACCCATCGCCATCGGATCGTTGCCGGCAAGAATGCCGTCGACATGCGCAAATTTGGTCAGAAAACCGGCCACCACTTTCTTGCCCTCTGCGCGCTGGTAATTGGCCGTCTTGCCGTCGAGGAGTTTTACGTCGGGAAATTCCTTGATGATGTCGCGAAACCCCTGGCCGCGGCCCTCGGCGGTAAAACTTTTGTCCGGTCCGTCCAGGATCACGACACTGCCGTTGCCGTTCATCGCCTTGAGCAGGTAACGGCCGGTCTCGCGCGCCAGCGAGACATCGTTGGTGCCGACATAACCGACGATGCTGGCATTGACGAGCGGCTCGTTGGCGTTGATCAGCGGAATTTGTGCAGCATTGATCTTTTTCACCGCGCTGTCGGCTTCCGTGAACTTGACCGGCACGAAGACGATGGCGTCCGGCTTGTCCTTGATGACGTCGTCGACCAGCTTGTTCTGCTCAGGCACGCTGTCCGGAGTCGACGGCACGTAATTGACCAGTTGCACGCCGAGGTTTTTCGCCGCAACCGCAGCACCGGCGCGCAGCGCGGCAAAGATCGGGCCCTGGTTCTTGGTGAAAACCGCGATGGTCTCGCCGTGCGCGTGCGATTGCCCGCCAACGCAGAGCGCCAGCAGCAATGCGACACCGGCAGCCGGACGGTTCATTCGCGCTCTCCCGAAGCCCCGGCCAGGGCGAAATGTGGATGGCCGAGTACAATCCATGGGCTTTTGCTTCTGACCCAATTAGTGTTGTGCGTCGCGGGCGCGGGTCAAGGCCCCGACAGCCCACCGTTTTGCCAATTCCTAGCAAAGATATGCGTTCCGACCCATGAATATCCTGCTGTTGGGCTCCGGCGGGCGCGAGCACGCGCTGGCCTGGAAAATGGCGGCAAGCCCGCTCGCCGACCGGCTCTATTGCGCACCGGGCAATGCTGGAATCGCGCGGGAGGCTGAATGCGTTGACCTCGACATCGCCGATCATGGGGCGGTGATCGCGTTTTGCCGCACTCGCCATATCGACCTGGTCGTGGTCGGGCCGGAGGCGCCGCTCTGCGCCGGCATCGTCGATGACCTGGAAGCGGCCGGCATCAAGGCGTTCGGCCCGACGCGGGCCGCGGCGCGGCTCGAAGGCTCCAAGGGCTTCACCAAGGATTTGTGCCGCGCCAACGGCATCCCGACCGCGGCCTATGAGCGCTTCCGTGCCGCCGATCCGGCCAAGACCTATGTGCGGGCGCACGGCGCGCCAATCGTGGTCAAGGCCGACGGCCTTGCCGCCGGCAAAGGCGTGGTGGTGGCGCAAACCGTGGCCGAGGCCGAAGCCGCCGTCGACATGATGTTCGGCGGCGGCATTCTAATAAGCAACATGGGCGAAGCCGGCGGCGAAGTCGTCATCGAGGAATTCCTCGCCGGCGAGGAAGCGTCCTTCTTCGCGCTGTGCGACGGCGCGACCGCGATCGCGCTCACCACGGCGCAGGACCACAAGCGCGCCTTCGACGGCGATCAAGGGCCCAACACCGGCGGCATGGGCGCCTATTCGCCGGCACCGAATATCGACGACGCCATGAGCGCGCGCGTGATGGCCGAAATCATCACCCCAACATTGCGGGCGATGCTGGCCTTAGGCACGCCGTATAAAGGCGTGCTCTACGCCGGCCTGATGATCACCGCCGACGGGCCGAAACTGATCGAATACAACGCCCGCTTCGGCGATCCGGAAACCCAAGTGCTGATGCTGCGCCTGATGTCGGACCTCATTCCGGCGCTACTGGCGAGCCGCGACGGGCAGCTGAAATCTTTCGACCTGCGCTGGTATCCCGACCCCGCCCTCACCGTGGTGATGGCCGCCAAGGGCTATCCGGGAGATTACGCTCGCGGCTCCGTCATCGAAGGCCTCGACGACGCCGCCAAGGTCGAGGGTGTGGAAATCTTCCACGCCGGCACCAAGGCCGACGGCCCCCGCATCCTCGCCAACGGCGGTCGCGTCCTCAACGTCTCGGCCATCGGCAAGACCGTGCGCGAGGCCCAGGCGCGCGCCTATGAGGCGATCTCCCGCATCCGCTGGCCAGAAGGGTTCTATCGCCACGACATCGGCTGGCGCGCGGTCGAACGCGAGGCGCAATAATGCCCGACCTCGCCGACCTTTATCCCGGCTACGCCGCCCACTGGATCGACACCGCGATCGGAAAAATCTTCGCCCGCGTCGGCGGCAGCGGACCGCCGCTCTTGTTGCTGCACGGCCATCCGCAGAGCAACGTGATGTGGCATCGCGTGGCGCCGGAGCTGGCGGCGCATTTCACCTTGGTGATCGCCGACCTGCCCGGCTACGGCTGGTCGGCGGTGCCGGATGCGGACGCCGATCACGCGCCCTATAGCAAGCGTGCCATGGCCGCCGTCATGGTCGAAGCGATGGCGGCGCTCGGCTTTATCCGTTTTCGTCTCGCCGGCCATGATCGCGGCGGGCGAGTCGGCTATCGCCTTGCGCTCGACCATCCCGGCCGGCTCGAGCAACTCGCCGTGCTCGATATCATCACCACCTGGGACATGTGGCACCGCTTCGATCTACGGCTGGCCTCGCGCGCCTGGCATTGGACCTTCCTGGCGCTGCCTGAGCCGTTTCCCGAGACGCTGATCGGCCACGATCCGGCGTTCTTCTTCGATTCCCGGGCCCGCGCCGGCGCCGAGGCGAAGGATATCTCAGTGTTCGATCCGCGCGCGCTGGCGCACTACCACGCTGCCTACCAGGATCCGCTGCGCATCCACGCCATGTGCGAGGATTACCGCGCCGGCCGCACCACCGACCTCGCCCATGACGAAGCCGACCGTGCTGCCGGCAAAAAGATCGGCTGCCCGGTGCTGGCGCTTTGGGGCACCAGTGGCCTGCCGGCCAATGCCGGCATCGATCCGCTCGCGACTTGGCGCGATTGGGCGCCGGACCTGCGCGGCTTCCCAATCGAGAGCGGCCACTATGTGCCGGAAGAGAACCCGGCCGCGACCGCGCGGGCATTGCTGGAATTCTTCAGCGCGGGCTAGAATCCCGCACCATGACCACGATCGACCGCCAGAGCGCCTTTTCCGGCACGCGCGAAGTCGCCGAACGGCTGCGCTTCGACGTGGCGCGCTTGGGAGATTATTTGAGCGCGCACGTCGCCGGGTTCGCCGGCCCCATCGTGGTCAGCCAGTTCAAGGGCGGCCAGTCCAACCCGACTTATCTCGTGGAAACGCCGCTGCGGCGCTACGTGTTGCGGCGAAAACCGCCGGGCAAGCTGTTGCCCTCCGCCCACGCGGTGGACCGCGAGCACCGCATCATCAGCGCGCTGTCCGCCCAGCACTTCCCGGTCGCCGAGCCGGTGCTCTATTGCGCCGACGACAGCATCGTCGGCACGCCGTTCTTCGTCATGGCCCATGTCGAGGGCCGCGTGTTCTGGGAGCCGCAGATGCCGGCGTCCAATCCGGCCGAGCGCGCGGCCGTCTACGATGCCATGAACGCGACTATCGCGCGGCTGCACGCGTTCGATCCCGCCGCGATCGGCCTGTCCGACTATGGCCGCGGTGAGAATTATGTGGCGCGCCAAGTCGAGCGCTGGTCGAAGCAGTACCGCGCCTCCGAAACCCAATCGATCGAGGACATGGAGCGCCTGATCGCCTGGCTGCCGGCGCATCTGCCGCCAAGCCAGCCGCCGCGCGTGGTGCACGGCGACTACCGGCTCGACAACATCATCTTGGCGTCCGACGCGCCGCAGATCGCAGCCGTGCTCGATTGGGAGCTCTCGACGCTCGGCGATCCGCTGGCCGATTTCACTTACCATCTGATGCAATGGCACATGCCGCCGTCGGAC
Organism: Xanthobacteraceae bacterium; assembly: GCA_049584715.1. GTDB lineage: Bacteria > Pseudomonadota > Alphaproteobacteria > Rhizobiales > Xanthobacteraceae > BOG-931. The sequence continues at coordinate 4,978 of JBAUYI010000343.1, read as the reverse complement.
GCCGGCACCGGTTCGCTCCTGGACCAGGACATCGCCGCGCTCGGCATCCCGTCGCTCGAGACTTATGTGGATGCATATGTCGAGCGCACCGGGCTCGATCCGCGGCCGCATCTGCCGGTCTACTTCGCCTATAATTTCTTCCGTCTTGCCGCGATCCTGCAGGGCATCGCCGGCCGCGTGCGCGACGGCACCGCAACCAGCGCCTTTGCCGCGGCCAAAGCCGATTTGGTGGGCCCGCTCGCGGCAAAAGCCTGGGCGTTCGCCCGGCAGGCCGGCGCATGAAGACGTTTGCGCTCGCGCTCGGCGGCGGCGGCGCGCGTGGGCTGGCGCATATTCCGGTGATCGAGGCGCTCGATGATTTGGGCTTAAAACCAACCGCCATTGCCGGCACCTCGATCGGCGCGCTCGTTGGTGCGGCATATGCCGCCGGCATGCGCGGCAAGGACATTCGCCGCCACGTTATCGCGATGGCGCATAATCGCGGCGAGATCACGCGCCGGCTCATCGCCGCGCGCGCCGGCACGCTGGCCGACCTGTTCACCGGCGCGTTCGGCCAGGCGACCCAGCTCGACGCCGAGAAATTCTGCGCACAGTTTCTGCCCGAAGCGGTGCCACAGGATTTCGCCACGCTGCAGATTCCCCTCACGGTGATCGCGACCGATCTACACCGGCGCCAGGAAGCGGCCTTCACATCCGGCCCGCTGCATCAGGCGCTGGCGAGCTCGATCGCCATTCCGGGCCTGTTTCGCCCGGTGGCGATCGGCAGCAGCATTCTGGTCGACGGCGGCGCCACCAATCCGCTGCCGTTCGATCAGGTGCGCGCGTGCGCCGACGTCACCGTCGCCGTCGATGTCTTCGGCATGCCGGACGCGGAGCGAAACGACATTCCGAGCGCCTGGGAAAGCATGATCACGACGCTGCAGATCATGGGCTCGACCATCGTCGCGGCCAAGCACAAGCACGCCCCGGCCGATCTCATGATCCGGCCCAATGTCACGATCTTTCGCACGTTGGATTTTTATCAAGCGAGCGCCATTTTGCGCACCGCCGACGCGGTGAAGGCCGAAGTGAAGGAGAAGCTCGGCGCGCTGCTGTCGGCTTAGCGGCGCTCCCGGAAAAACTCTTTGAGCAACGCGCCCGCCTCGGCCTCCGCCAATCCGCCATAGACCTCCGGTCGATGATGGCAGGTCGGCGACGCAAAAAACTTCACGCCATTGTCGACCGCGCCGCCCTTGGGATCGGCGGCGCCGTAATAGAGCCGGCGGACGCGGGCGAAGGCGACCGCGCCCGCGCACATGGCGCAGGGCTCGAGCGTGACATAGAGGTCGCAGCCGTCGAGCCGTTCGGAGCCGAGCGCGGCCGCGGCCTGGCGGATCGCGATGATCTCGGCATGAGCCGTCGGATCGCGGTCGGCCAAGGTCCGATTGCCGGCGCGGACGACGACGGCGCGGTCGCGCACGATGACGCAGCCGACCGGCACCTCGCCCCGCGCGCCGGCGGCGCGGGCTTCGTCCAGCGCCATAGCCATGAAGGAAGTCATGGTCCCTTGCGAGCCGCTCTGCTATCAGCCGTCATCAGCGAGCGGAACTATGGACGGCAATAGCGAACAGCACAAACCCGGCGAGCGCATCGCCAAGGTGATCGCCCGCGCCGGCTTGGCGTCGCGGCGCGAGGCGGAGCTGTGGATCGCCGCCGGCCGCGTGGCGGTCAACGGTGCCGTGATCACGTCGCCGGCCTGCAACGTGACCATGCAGGACAAGGTCACCGTCGACGGCGCGCCGCTGCCGGCGCGCGAGCGCACACGGCTCTTCCTCTATCACAAGCCGCGTGGGCTGATGACGACCCACGCCGACCCGGAGGGGCGGCCGACCATATTCCAGCATCTGCCGGAAAGCCTGCCGCGCCTGATCAGCGTCGGCCGGCTCGATTTCAATACCGAGGGGCTTTTGCTCCTCACCAACGACGGCGCGCTCGCCCGCGTGCTCGAACTGCCGGCGACCGGCTGGCTGCGCCGCTACCGCGTGCGCGCCCACGGCAAGGTGAACCAGGCGCAGCTCGACCAATTGCGCGCAGGGCTGACGCTCTCCGGCGTCCATTACGGCGCCATCGAAGCCACGATCGAGCGCGTGCAGGGCGCGAATCTGTGGCTCACTTTTGCTATCCGCGAAGGCAAGAACCGCGAGGTGCGCAACGTGCTCGGCCATCTCGGCCTCGACGTGACACGGCTCATTCGCGTCTCGTTCGGCCCGTTCCAGCTCGCCGAGCTTAAGACGGGTGACGTCGAGGAAGTCCGCACGCGGATTTTGCGCGAACAGCTCGGCGAACGGCTGGTCGCGGAATCCGGCGTCGATTTCTCGACGCCGCTTTTGCCGCGCTCGCCCACGCCGGACAAAGACCCGCGGCGCGAGACCACGCCGCGCAAACCGCCAAGTCATTCCTGGCGGGCGCACGAAGAGGAACGTCCGGGCAAGAAATTCCAGCGCAAATTTCACGGCGCGCGCCGCGATGACGAAACGCCACGGCAGCGTCCGGCGGACGATGTGCGCGCCGAGGTGCTCACGGATCGCAAGGGCCGCCCGGTGGCGGTCGAGCGCCACGGCCAACCGCCGCCGCGTGAGCTGCCGGAAAAGCAGCCGGAAAAACGCAGCAAACACCGCCGCCGCTCCTCAGCTGACCGTGCCTCCGGCCCGCGGCGTAGTCATCCCAAAGGCCGCCGCTGATGCGCGTGGTCGGCGGCAGCCTGCGCGGGCGCACGCTTGCCGCGCCGAAATCGCAATTGATCCGCCCGACCGCCGACCGGCTGCGCGAAGCGCTGTTCAACATCCTGGTGCATGCCTATGACAATTCGATCGGCGGCGCACGCGTGCTCGACCTGTTCGCCGGCACCGGCGCGTTCGGCATCGAAGCGCTGTCGCGCGGCGCAGCCTTTGCGCTGTTTGTCGACGATGGCGCGGAGGCGCGCGCGCTGCTTCGCGAAAACGTCGCGACGCTCGGCCTCGGTGGTACGTCCCGCATCTTTCGCCGCGACGCCACCAAGCTTGGACCGGCGCATCCGATCGAGCCGTTCTCGCTCGCCTTCCTCGATCCACCCTACGGCAAAGGCCGCGCCGAACAGGCGCTGGCCTCGGCGCGCGCCGGAGGATGGTTCGTGCCCGATGCATTGATCGTCGTCGAGGAGGCGAAGAAATCCGCGTTCGCCGCACCGGAGGGGTTTGCCGAGGTCGAACGCCGCGCCTATGACGATACCGAGTTCGTCATGCTGCGGCTTGCTATTCCGGCGTGATGCCCGCGGCCTTCATGGCATCGCCCCAGGTTTTGATCTCGCTTGTAACGAAGCTTTGCAGATATTGCGGGGTGCGGTGCTCCGGCGGCGGCAATGCCGCGCCGAGCTCGCGCACGCGTTGTTCCACCGCGGGCGTCGCTATCGCCTTGAGCACCGCTGCATTGAGCTTGGTGACGATGACGGAAGGCGTCGCCTTGGGCAAAAAGATCGCGTTCCAGCTGTTGGCCGCAAAGCCTTTCAGCCCTTGCTCGTCGGCGGTAGCGATGTCGGGGAATGCCGGTGAGCGCTCGCTGCCAATCACCGCCGGCGCCGCCACCGCGTGACTTTGCAATTGCGCCATCGCGGTGGTGATGGTCGGGCACATGTAATCGATGCGGCCGGCAAGCAGATCTTGCATCGCCGGCGCGAGCCCGCGGTAAGGCACGTGGGTGATCTCGACGCCGATGCGGACATTGAACAGAGCGCAGGCGAGATGCGAGCCGGTTCCAGTGCCGGGCGAGCCATATTGCATCTTGGCCTGGTTGGCCTTGGCGTAAGCGATGAAGTCCGGCAGGGAGCCCGCCGGGATGCCGGGCCGCGTGGTCAGGATGAGCGGCTGCTGGGCAACCAAGGCAACGGCTGCGAAATCGGTCGCCGCATCGTAAGGCGGTTCCTTGTGGATGAGCTGCACTTGGGCATTGGGCGACTCGCCGCCAAGCAGCAGCTGATAGCCGTCGGGATCGGCGCGCGAAATCCGCGCCGCGCCGGTCAAGCTGCCGGCACCGGGCACGTTTTCGACGATGACCTGTTGGCCCAAAATGTCGGAAAGCGCCGCGGCGTAAACGCGACCCATGGTGTCGTACACGCCGCCCGGCGCGAACGGCACCACCATGGTCACCGGCCGCGTCGGCCATTCCTGCGCGTGCGCCTGCACGCACAACAAAGCAAACAACGCCACAACAGCCAACGGCCGAGGACAAGACATCCAATACTCCGCGATTGCGCTCTAGCATTTTAGCGGAGCATGATCTTTTCGGAAAACCGGTTTCCACTTTTTCGGATCATGCTCTAACGCCGCCCGAACAAGCGCTCGATGTCGGTGAGTTTGAGTTCCACATAGGTCGGGCGGCCGTGGTTGCACTGGCCGGAATTCGGCGTCGCCTCCATCTCGCGCAAGAGCGCGTTCATCTCTTCGGGCTTGAGCCGCCGCCCGGCGCGCACCGAGCCGTGGCACGCCATCGAGGAAGCGACCTGCATCAGGCGGCGTTCCAGCGGCAAGGTCTCGTCCCATTCGCTGATATGCTCGGCAAGATCGCGCATGAGGCCCGCGCCATCGATCTCGCCAAGAAGCGATGGCGTCTCGCGCAGCGCCACCGCGCCGGGACCGAACGGCTCGATCACCAAACCAAAGCGCGCCAGTTCTTCGGCGTGGGCGACGAGCCGCTCGACGTCGGCTTCGTCGAATTCGACGATCTCGGGGATCAGCAGAATCTGCCGCGCCACGCCCGCCTTCTCGATCGCAGCCTTCAGTTTTTCGTAGACGATGCGCTCGTGCGCGGCGTGCTGATCGACGATGACCAGGCCGTCGCGGGTCTGCGCCACGATATAGGTCTCGTGCACCTGGGCGCGCGCCGCGCCGAGCGGCCGGTCGATCAGCTCGGCGGCCGGCTCTGTCTCGCTACGCAGGTCCGCGGCCGGCCCACCGACGTCGAACGC
>JBAUYI010000342.1:0-71535 GCA_049584715.1 Xanthobacteraceae bacterium | reverse complement strand
GCCTTCGGCGGTCTGCGATCCTTGACAAGTCCATCAACGCGAACAGAACGCTGTCCAAGCGATCAAGGCCGCTTTCTAGGCCTCGCAGAATGCCTGCCTCGGACAGGCCGTTGTTAACATGGCTTGTTTACAATGCGCCGCACCGCCAACTTGTCATTGCCGCCAGCGACCATTAGCTAATTCGGGCCGGGCGGATGGGAAGAATTCGGTGAACACGACCTTTTTCAGCGAGATGTTGCAGAGCATCGCCGACCGCGGCCGTGCCCTGATTCAGCGCCGCGAACCGGCGCACGAGCGCTCGGCCGGCCTGTTGGAGCTGTGCGAGGCGCTGTTGTCCGGCCGTGGCGAGGCGTCCGGCGTGGCGCTCGCCCGCGACATCCTCGGCCGCTACGAGGATCTGACGATCGGGCCGCGCATCGCCTTCTTCGAGGCGCTCGCCACCACCTTCGGTTCCGACCGCGCCCGCATCGAGACGGCGATCAAAACCTGGCAGCAGGCGCCGTCGGACGAAACCGCGGCCGAGCTGCACCACGCAAGCGAGCCGCGCCGGCTCGAACTGTTCCGCAGGCTCAATCTCGCCCCCGGCGGCACCGCGGCGCTGGTGCGCATGCGCGAAGAGCTGATCGACGCCATGGATCACCGCGACGATCTCGGCGTCATCGACAACGATTTCGTCCATCTGTTCTCGTCGTGGTTCAACCGCGGTTTTCTGGTGCTGCGCCGTATCGACTGGTCGTCGCCGGCGATCGTTCTGGAAAAGATCATCCGCTACGAAGCGGTGCACGAGATCCGCGACTGGGACGATCTGCGCCGCCGCATCGATCCGCCGGACCGGCGCTGCTACGCGTTCTTCCATCCGGCGCTGGTCGACGAGCCGCTGATTTTCGTCGAAGTGGCGCTCACCCGCGAGACGCCAGCGGCGATCGCGCCGATCCTGGCCGGCAAGCGCGATGAGATCGACCCTGAGCGCGCGACCACGGCGGTGTTCTATTCGATCACCAACTGCCAGCGCGGCCTCGCCGGCGTCAGCTTCGGGCATTTTTTGATCAAGCAGGTGGTCGAAGAGCTGTCGCGTGAGTTCGGCAGAGTCGCCACCTTCGTCACCTTGTCGCCGGCGCCGAATTTCGCCGAATGGCTCAAACGCGAGCGCACCAATGCGGCCTCGATCGCGCTCGACGAGGACGATCGCGAAGTGCTCGCGGCGCTCGACGACGTCAATTGCTGGCGCGTGCCGGAGATCGCCGAGCGGGTGCGCGAGCCGCTGTTGCGCGCCGCCGCCTGGTATTACGTGCGCGGCCGCAACCGCCGCGGCCTGCCGCTCGATTCGGTGGCGCGCTTCCATCTCGGCAACGGCGCCCGATTGGAGCGGCTCAACTGGCCGGGCGACACCTCGGAGCGCGCGATGGCGCAGTCCAACGGCCTGATGGTGAATTACCTCTACGATCTCGGTTACATCGAGAAGAACCACGAGGCCTATGCGCAGCAGCACGCCGTGGTCGCCGCGAGCGCCGTGACGCGGCTCGTCCATGCGCCGGTGCGCGAAGTCGTGCCGGTTTCGGGCTAGCTTGGCTTTTGTTCCGTCACCCTGAGGTGGCCGCGAAGCGGCCCTCGAAGGGCGACGGCCCGGGTGGAGCAGCATCCTTCGAGGCCCGCTGACGCGGGCACCTCAGGATGACGTAGACGGAGCAAGCGGAGGTCATCATGCCCAACTTGCTTGGCGTTTTGGAAACCGTGCTCTACGTCGACTCTTTCGAGCGCGCCTGCTCGTTCTACGAACAGGTGCTTGGGCTCAACAGCGTCTATCGCGATCAGCGGCTGTGCGCTTACGACGTCGGCGGCCGCGGCTTGTTGCTCTTGTTCCTGCGCGGCCACTCGCTCGAAACCGTGCACATGCCCGGCGGCACGATCCCGCCGCATGACGGCAGCGGACCGGTGCATATCGCGTTCTCGATTGGCGCCGGCGAGCTTGCGGCCTGGGAAAAAGAACTTGCCGAAGCCGATGTCGCGATCGAAGGCCGCACCACATGGCCGCGCGGCGGCGCCAGTATTTACTTCCGCGATCCCGACAACCATCTCGTCGAATTGGCGACGCCGGGATTATGGCCGGGTTACTAAGCCCTCCCCCCTTGTGAGGGAGGGTTGGGAGGGGGGTCGTGAGGTGAGGCGCTGACATCGAGGCAATGAATAGCATCAACGCTGGCGCGGCACCTCCCGACCCCGACCCCGACCCCCACCCCCACCCCTCCCCGCAAGGGGGAGGGGAATTTGCGCTACGACTTGCCGTACACCGACACGATAGCGCCGCGGGTGACGCGGTTCTCCGGCGAGACGAGGAACACGATCGTCGCCGCGACCTCTTCGACCTTCGGCCACAGCGCGTAATCGGCTTTGGGCATGGCCGCTCGATTGGCCGCCGTATCCATGATCGACGGCGCCACCGCGTTGACCAGAATGCCGTCCTTGGCGACTTCCTCGGCCAGCGCCGCGGTCAGCGCCGCGACCGCCGCCTTGCTCGCCGTATAGGCCACCATGCCGGCGCCGCTGCGCCATTCCAGGCCCGGGCGCGCCGAGACATTGACGATGCGGCCGCCGGCGCCTGCCATGGCATTGACCGCGGCACGGCAGCACAGCGCGCAGCTGACGAAATTCATGTCGAGCTGCTGCCGCAGCAGCGCCGCCGTGGTGTCGCGCATGGGCGCCATGGCAAAACCGCCGGCGATGTGGATCGAGGCCCACAGCGGCGCGATGCCTTGATAGAAGCGGGCCACGACCGCCTCGTCGGCCAGATTGCCGGCGACCGCGAGCCGCACGTTCTTGCTCTCTTGCAGCCGGCAGCTCTGCTTCTCCGCTTCGTGCAGGCACGGCACGTGACAGATTGCGCCGGCTCCGGCCAAAGCCTCGACCACGGCGGTGCCGAGCGCACCCGCTCCGCCGCTGACGACGATGTGACGATCGCGGAAGTCCATGCCCTATCATCGCCGATCCGCCATTCGAGGCAAGCGGGGCCGGCGAGAAATCTCTATCATCGGCGCGAGGGGGACGCAGTGGCTGACTTCGATCTCGCGGTCATCGGCGGCGGCATCAACGGCACCGGCATCGCCCGCGTTGCCGCCGGCCGCGGCTTGCGGGTCATGCTGGTCGAACAGAACGACCTGGCGTCCGCCACGTCGTCGGCGTCGTCGAAGCTGATCCACGGCGGCTTGCGCTATCTCGAGCACTACGAATTCCGCCTGGTGCGCGCGGCACTCAAGGAGCGCGAGGTGCTGTTGCGCGCGGCGCCGCACCTGATCCGGCCGCTGCGCTTCGTGCTGCCGGTGAACGAGGCGCGCCGCTCGGCGCTGGTGCTGCGCCTCGGCCTCTTGATCTACGACTGGATCGGCTGGCGCAGAATTTTGCCGGGCACGCGCGAGCTCGATCTCCTGACCGACACCGCCGGCGCGCCGCTGCGCCGCGTCTTCCATCATGCTTTCGAATATTCCGACTGCTTCGCCGACGATGCCCGCCTCGTCGTCCTCAACGCGGTCGATGCCGCCGAACGCGGCGCCACCATCCGCACGCGGACGCGCGCCGTGCGTGCCGAGCGCGGCGACGCCTGGCGGCTGGTCCTCAATGCACGCGGCCGGCGCGAAGAGGTGACGGCGCGGGTGCTGGTCAACGCCGCCGGCGCCTGGGTCGAGACGCTGGCCGAAAACGTGCTGCGGCTGCGGCAAAAGCCGCATCTGCGCCTCGACAAGGGCAGCCACATCGTGGTGCGCCGGCTCTACGACCACGACCGCGCCTATATCCTGCAAGCCGCCGACGGCCGCGTGGTGTTCACCATCCCGTTCCAGCACGATTTCACGCTGATCGGCACCACCGACCAGACCTTCGCCGGCGATCCCGCAGCCGTGCTGCCGACGGGCGAAGAAATCGAATATCTGTGCGGCGTGGTGAATGAATATTTCCGCAGCGTCATCGGCGCCGCCGACGTGGTGTGGGCCTATGCCGGCGTGCGCTCGCTCTATGACGATGGCGCGCGAAAATCGGAGGATATCGGCCGCGAATACGTGCTGAGCCTCGACGAGCGCTCGGGCGAAGCGCCGCTGCTCACGGTCTATGGCGGCAAGGTCACAACCTACCGGCGGCTCGCCGAAGAGGCCATGGCGAAGCTTGCGCATTTCTTTCCGCGCACGCGGCCGTGGACCGCGGGCAGCCCGTTGCCGGGCGGCGATTTCGTCTATGACGGACTGGAAACGCTGGTGGCGCGCACGCAGCGGACTTGGCCGTTCCTCAGTGCCGAGCATGCGCGCCGCCTTGCGTCCGCTTATGGCACGCGCGTCGACGACGTGCTCAAGACCGTGAAGGAACCGGCCGATCTCGGCCTGCGCTTCGCCGCCGATCTCACCGCCGCCGAGGTGCACTACCTGATGGACAAGGAATGGGCGCGGACCGCCGACGACGTGTTGTGGCGGCGCTCGAAACTCGGGCTGCGTTTTAACGGCACCCAGCGCATGATGCTCGATCGTTTCATGGCGGCGGGTTGAGTATATTTAAGCATTCAAAGAGGAAGCGCGCGATGTTCTACGAACCCGACAAAGACGACCACGGCCTGCCGTTCAATCCCTACAAATCGATCGTAGTGCCGCGGCCGATCGGCTGGGTCTCGACCATCAGCCGTGACGGCATCGTCAATCTCGCGCCGTTCAGCCAGTTCAACAATCTCGCCTACGATCCGCCCTACGTGATGTTCTCGGCCAACTCGTTTCCCGAGAGCGGGCGGCGCAAAGACAGCGTCAAGAACGCCACCGACACCGGCGAGTTCGTCGTCAACATGGCGACCTATGCGTTACGCGAGGCGGTCAACATCACCTCGCAATTCGTGCCGCCGGAGGTCGATGAGGCGGCGCTGGCGGGCCTCGAAATGATCGGATCGCGCATCGTCAAGCCGCCGCGAGTGGCGGCGTCGCCGGTGCATCTGGAGTGCAAATTCCATTCTTCGACCGCACTGCCGGCGCGCACGCTCGACGGCGTTCATCACGTTGTCATCGGCCGCGTCGTCGGCGTGCATATCCGCGACGATGCGCTGACCCCCGAGGGCAAGCTCGACGTGGTGAAAATCCGCCCGCTCGCTCGCCTCGGCTATCACGACTACACCAGCGTTGAGTCTTCATTCACCATGCGGCCGATCGGGCCCTATGCGGCGGTACGCGACGCCGGCCTCGAAGGCCGGCCGATCCGCGCCCGCAAGACCGGCAGCGACTGATCGATCAAATTTTACCGATCCATTTCATTTCAAAATTAGAAAATTGTGATCAGTTTCGCTGGCGAGGAATTCATCGCCGACGCATTGCAGGGATCCCATGCAGCCGGTCGCCAGCCAGTTTACGCAGCAGCTCGAGGCGCTGAAGGTGTTGATCGTCGACGACGAGTCGACCATGCGCAAGGTCACGAAATCGCTCCTGCAAGTGATCGGCGTCAAGACCATTTACGAGGCTTGCGACGGCCGCAGCGGCCTCGAAGCCATCTGCCGTTGGGCGCCCGACGTGGTCATTCTCGATTGGTCGATGCCGAGCCCCAATGGCCCGGAATTCGTGCGCCATGTGCGCGCGCCCGGCCACTTCCCCTATCCCGACGTGCCGATCATCATGCTCACCGCGCACGGCGAACGTTCGCGGGTGGTCGAGGCGGTGCGGCTCGGCGTCAACGAATTCCTGCTCAAGCCGGTGTCCTCGACGGCGCTCCTGGCACGGCTGGTCTCCATCCTCGCCAAGCCGCGCGAGATGGTGAAGAAGGGCGACCGCTACGTCCCCGCGCCGCGCAAAATGTCGAGCTACAAGCCCGAGAACGATCCGGCGCTCGACGATGTCGTATTCGTCTAATCCGCCCGCCTGGCATGCAAACCATGACCGCGAACCCGTCGAAGACACACATCGCCGATCAGATCCAGTCGCTGGCGGTGCTGGTGGTCGATGACAATCAGTATATGCGCAAGATGATCCGCAACTTGCTGGTCAATTGCGGCATCAAGGATATTTACGAGGCCAATGACGGCATCGCCGCGCTTGACGCCATCCGCAGCGTCGCCCCCGACGTGGTGATCCTGGATTGGGAAATGCCGCTGTTGAGTGGCGCCGAGCTGGTGCGCATTGTCCGCTCGCCTGGCGTGTTTCCGATGCCCGACGTGCCGATCATCATGCTCAGCGGCCACGGCGAGCGCTGGAGGGTCGTCGAGGCGGTGCGGCTCGGCGTCCACGAATACCTGATCAAGCCGGTTTCGGCGAAGGCGCTGTACGACCGCCTGGTCTCGATCATGATGCAGCCGCGGCCGGTGGTGCAACTCGGCGATTATTACGGCCCTGAGCCGCGCAAGTTGATGTCCGAAAGCCTCGACGATGCGCCCATCATCGAGACGCCGGCGGTTGCGATGGTCGATTGATCGCCACCGGGCCGAGCTTCCCGATCATTTCCAGTCAGAGGAAAAATGCTCTAGCTTGACGCCGCGCCGTCGGGGATGCGCGCCGTTGCCGCCAGAGTATGATGCCAACCGTCCGATCGAAACGTAACTTTGCGCCGTGGGCGGACTCGACCGAGCGCCCGCTGTTGCGCATCGAGGATTTGAGCAAGCGCTTTGGCGGCAGCGCGGCGGTCGATCAGCTTTCCCTCGACATCTACCAAGGCGAGTTCTTTGCGCTGCTCGGGCCGTCCGGCTGTGGCAAGACCACGCTGTTGCGCCTGATCGCCGGCCTCGAGCGGCCGGACTCCGGCCGCATCCTGCTCGACGGCGTCGATCTCGCGGCGGTGCCGCCCTACCGCCGCCCGGTCAACATGATGTTCCAGAACTACGCACTGTTCCCGCACCTCAATGTCGAGGCCAATGTCGCCTTCGGCCTCAAGCAGGAGGGCTTGGCCAAAGCCGAGATCGCCCAGCGCGTCGCCGACATGCTGGCCATGGTGAAACTGGAAAGTTTTGGCCGGCGCAAGCCGCATGAATTGTCCGGCGGCCAACGTCAGCGCGTGGCGCTGGCGCGCGCTTTGGTGAAGCGCCCGCGCGTGCTCCTCCTCGACGAGCCGTTGGCGGCGCTCGACAAGAAGCTGCGCGACCAGACCCGCTTCGAGCTGATGGACCTGCAACGCAAGCTCGGGCTCACTTTCGTCATCGTCACCCACGACCAGAGCGAAGCCATGATCGTCGCCGACCGTATCGGCGTGATGGACCGCGGCTGGCTGCGGCAGGTCGCGCGGCCCGCTGAAATCTACGAGCAGCCGAATTCGCGCTGGGTCGCGGATTTCGTCGGCGACGTCAATGTGTTCGAAGGCCGCGTCGGCGAAGATGGCTTGAGCGTCGAAGGCACGGCGGCCGGCACGCTACGCGTGGCTGCGAAGATCGATGCCAAGCCGGGCGCAACGGTTTGGCTCGCGGTGCGGCCGGAAAAGATGCGCGTCACGCCTGAGCCGTCGTCGCCGCCGGCGCCGCCGCAACAGCCGCCCGAAAACTGCGCCGCCGGCACCATTGTCGACATCGGCTATCTCGGCGAGCTGACGATCTACAAATTGCGCCTCGCCGACGGCGCGATCGTGACCGCAGCAATCGCCAATAGCGGCCACGCCGCCGAGCGCCCGCTCGACTGGGACGAACGCGCCTGGATAAGCTTTGCACCCGAAGCCGCCATCGTGCTGACCAAATGAAGTTGCGGTGGACGCCATGACCCCGAAACGATCTTTTGCAGAAAAGCTCGTCGTCAGGATTCCCTACGCCTGGCTGCTGGTGTTTTTTCTAGTGCCATTTCTGATCGTGCTGCGGATCAGCCTATCGCAGCCGGCGCTGGCGCAGCCGCCCTACACGCCGCTCCTTGACCTCCTGGCCGGCTGGCATGGCATTACGGCGTTCTTCGGCGCGTTGTCGTTCGACAACTACGCCCTCATCGGCTCCGACCCGCTCTATCTTTTGTCCTTGGTGAAGAGCGTCGAGATCGCCGCGTTCTCCACGTTGCTTCTGCTGATCATCGGTTATCCGATCGCATACGGCATCACGCGCACGCCGCGCCGCGTCCAGGCGGCGCTCATGACGCTCGTCATGCTGCCGTTCTGGACCGCGTTCCTGATCCGCATCTATGCCTGGATGAACATTTTGCAGCATGACGGGCCGCTCAATCAGCTGCTCATGGCGCTGCATGTCGTCAGCACGCCGCCGGTCTGGCTCTCCACCGACACCGCCATCTATATCGGCATCGTCTACTCCTACCTGCCGTTCATGGTGCTGCCGCTTTATGCGACGCTGGAAAAGCTGGACGAGTCGCTGCTCGAAGCGGCGGCCGATCTCGGCTGCCCGCGCAGCAAGATTTTTTGGGAGGTCACGCTGCCGTTGTCCGCACCTGGCGTCTTGGCCGGCGCACTGCTGTGCTTCATCCCCGCGGTCGGCGAATTCGTCATTCCCGATCTGCTCGGCGGCTCGCAGGCGCCGATGATCGGACAGACCATCTGGACGGAATTTTTCGGCAACAAGGATTGGCCGGCCGCCGCGGCCGTTGCCGTCGTGCTGGTGGGCCTGTTGGTGACGCCGATCGTCATTTTCCAGCACCAGACCATGCGCGCCGTGGAGCGTGGCTGACCATGCGCAAAATCTCCGCATTCAATCTCGCCGCCATCGTGCTCGGCCTCGTCTTTCTTTATCTGCCGATCGCCATCCTGGTGATCTTCTCGTTCAACGCCTCGCAATTGGTCGCGGTGTGGGGCGGCTGGTCGACACGCTGGTATGCCGCGCTGATCAATGACGCGCCGCTGCTCGACTCCGCCTTCATCAGCATCCGCCTGGCGCTGGTCTCGGCGACCGCGGCGACGATTCTGGGCACACTGGGGGCTGTGGCATTGGTGCGTTTCGGCCGGTTCCGTGGCCGGCTGCTTTTTGCCTCGATGATCTATGCGCCGTTGGTCATGCCGGAGGTCATCACCGGCCTGTCCATGCTGCTGCTGTTCGTGGCGGTCGCGATCGACCGCGGCTTCTGGACTGTTGCCATCGCACACACCACCATGACGATGTGTTTCGTCACCGTGATCGTGCAGGCGCGGCTGGTCGATTTCGACATGAACCTCGAGGAAGCCGCGATGGACCTCGGCGCCTCGCCGCTCGAGACGTTCCGCGCCGTGACCTTGCCGCTGATCCTGCCGGCCATCGCCGCCGGCTGGATGCTCGCCTTCGCGCTGTCGCTCGACGATCTGGTGATCGCGAGCTTCACCACCGGGCCGGGCGCGACGACGCTGCCGATCCGCATCTATTCCGAGGTCCGCCTCGGCGTGAAGCCGGAAATGAATGCGGTCTGCAGCATCATGATCGGCGTCGTCGGCGTTGCCGTCATCGCCGCCTCGCTGCTGGCCAAGGTCAATATAGTGCGAGGAACACCGGCGCGGCCGTAACGAAGAGGCCGCGGATCAATCCCTACTCTCGCCCGGCGGCCGGAACAGATAGAACAGAAACCACACCGGCACGATCACCAGCGAGCCGAGCAGCAGGTTGGGCAGCGCCCAGGCAAAGCCTTCGCGGGCCAATTCCTCGATGCGCTCGGGCGACAGCCCCGCGGTCTTCATCAGCTCTCCGGTGGAAATGCCGAAATGCGCCAGGATCGTGCCGACGATCAGCGAAGCGACCAGCACCTTGACCAGAGTGCGCGTGAGGCGGTTGAGCATTTTGCGCCCATCGCGGGCGGCAAACCCGCGCTGATTCGTGCGCGGGAATCATAGCATGACGTACGAAAAAGCCTGCCCCGCACGTTATTTGGGCGGCGCAGGAGCGGCAGCCGGCTCGGCGGCAGGCGCCGCCGGCGGCTGCGCCATCAGCTGGTCGATCACCGAGCGGACCGCCTCGCCCGCGGTGCGGCCCTTGACGGCATCAAGCAAGGGCGCGGCCGCCCCCGAATGGCGGATCAGGCTCTGCGGATCGGGCAGCATGATCGGGTCGTCCCAGCGGCCCTGCACCACGAACGGCAACTCGAACTCGGTGGTGGTGGCGCTCGAGATCAGCGTCGCGGTGCCTTTAAGGTCGAGATCGCGCATCGGCACCGACGCCTGGCCGCCGACCGCGAGCCGCACCGCCGGCCCATCAATGTGCATGTCCTGGACCGCCACCACGCCGTGATCGATCGCCAGATTCAGCACCAGCTGGTCGAACGGCGTGCGCCCGGAGCGGAAGTCGCCGTTGCCGGAGAGCGGCCGGCGCTCGAGACGCCGCAGCAATTGCTCGACATTGAGGCCGACCAGCGCGCCGTTATGGGCCGTGAGGCTGGCGGTGCCGTTGAGCGTATTGGTCATCGCCAGCACGGAATCGCCCGCGCTGTCGATGTTGAGCATCAGGTTGCCGCGGCCGGCGACTTTCTGAATGCCGAACACCTGGCCGAGGCAGCTTTCCAGATCGACGTCGACGAATTGCAGGTGCGTCATCGCCTCGGCACCGCCATTGGCACTGGCGATACCGACGGCGCCCTTCACGACCCCGCCGTAGGCTTGCGATTCACCGATCGTCACGTCGAGCTTGCCGTCGCGCATATTCGCCGCGACCGCGGTGCGGCCCAATTGCGCGTTGGCGATCTTGATGCTCGCCGCCGAGAGCCGCAGGTCGAGGTTCATATCGGCAAGACCATCCAGCACGATCGGCAGTTGATCCCAATTGCTCTCGTTGGTGGCCAGCAACCGCATGCCGGTGACATAGGGCGTCAGATCCAGCGCATCGGCCGCCAGCGTGCCCTGGACCATGCGATGATCGCCGGTCGAGAGCGTCAGCACGCCTTCGGCGGTGTTGCCGTCGAGCTCGACATTGACGTTGGCGAGCGAGATCACCCCGTCGCCGATCGTGCTCTGCGCCCGCAAGGCGAAACGGCCGAAACCGCCGAACGGCACTTTGCTCTTGCCGGTCCAGCGCAAGGCGTCGCGCAGCGACGGCGCATCGACACCCAAAGTGCCGTCGAGCTTGAGCATCGGCTGCGCGCTCGCCGCGCCATCAAAGGCGAGCTTGAGCGGCGCGCCCGCGAGCCGCACCTTGACGCCGGAGCGCTGGCCCGACAGCGCCGCGAGAAAATCGGTGAGCGTAAGGCTCGCCTCGACCGGTTCGCCATGCCAGACCAGACGGCCGTTGGCGCCGAAACTACGCGAGATCGACGGCCAGGCGATCTGGAATTCCACATTGTCGAGCCGCTCGATGTAACCCTTCTCGGTGTCACGGACGACGATGGTGCCGTCGTTGATGCCGATTTCCGAAAATGACGCGGCACGGTCGGGATTGGGCGCGAGCGCGCGGGCAAGCGAGCCGATCAGCCCGGACCAGTTCGATAGGCCATCGGGCATGAAGGTGACGGTGATCGTCGGCCGCACCAGCGTCACGTCGGCGATTTCGATCCGCCCGGCCAGCAGCGGGAAATAGCGCAGCCGCGCGGTCAGCTCATCGGTGACCACGGCCGGCTCGCCGGTGCGGTCGTCGCCGAGCAGCACGTTACGGAAGGTCACGGTTCCGGACGGGAACAGCGACACCGAAACGTCGCCGCGCAGGATCGGATCGAGTCCGGTGACAGCCTGGATTTGTTTGGCGACCGCATCGCGCACCACCGCGGCGGGCATGAGAAACGACAGCGCAATCAGGGTGACGAACGCCACCGCGACCATGGCGGCAGCGGCGATGGCGAGGCGTTTCAAGCCGGTAGCCACGGGCAAAGGACGCATATCCGATGTTGCAAGAACTGTAGAAATATACCGGGCGGCCGGTACGCTGCAAACGTGCTCGACATCTGTGTCGCTTTCGTGGCCGGTGCCACCGCAAACCACGCCCAAATGCTGGATTTAAAACAAAAAATAGCCGCGGCGCCGGATCGCTCGAGGTTGGCTCCGAGCCGACCCGCGCTTAACGGGCGGCGGCCCGAAGCGGCCGGGGCTCATGCGCCTGCGCCACCTCGGCGATCATTTTTTTGATGATGGCCTGCCCGAACGAGTTGAAGTTTTCCGCCACCATGACGAAGGCGCTCGGGCCGCCGACCACGTTGTTGCGATAATAATTGGCGAGACCACCCGGCGGATTGGTGTGGTCGGGATTCCACGACATCGGATTGTCGCTGAGGATAACCAGGCCGTTGATGGTGATGCCTTTGGCCACGGCCTCGTCGCGCAGCATGGCGACGTCGCGGCCGGCATTGTTGGTGCCGTCGCCGGAGACGTCGATGGTGCGGCGCGCCGCCTCATAGGGCGCTTTGTCGAGCTGTCCCATGGCGAATTCGATCGCGCCCGAGATCGAGGTGCGGTCGGCGAACGAGCGCGGCGCTTCCAGGAGGCGGTCGCCAAAACCTTTTGCCGAATCTGCGCCGCCGATCGTGGTCCAGTCGATCACTACTTTCTGGGCGCCGACGCCGGACCATTCCACGAAGGTCAAGCCGATGCGGCCGGTGCGGCCGGTGCTGATGGCTTCAAGCACGTGCGGATCGGCGACCGCGGCGGCGTAACCCTCGCGCTGCAGCTGGAATTTGGCGGCGTCGATGCTGCGCGATACGTCGACGGCCAGCACCAGAAGCAGGTCGACGTCTTCGGCAGCGCGTGCCGCCACGGGAACAAAGATGGCGGCCGCGACGAGCGACGTCAGGAAGGTTCTGATCGGGCGCATGATCACACCTCACCGAGGTTGCCGCCCAGCCGGGCGCAAGCCTCGACCGGGCAAGTCTAGCCGATTCCGCGGCACCGGTACCATCGGATGACGGCCGGTGGATAGCTTTCGGCCGCCTGCCGGCTAATTGGTGACGACGCGGCTTGGCGGGAAGGCGATTTCGACCAGGGTGCCGGCGTTCGGCGCGCTCTTGATGTGGAAGTTGGCGCGGTTGGCCTCGGCCAGCGCCTTGATCAGCGGCAGGGCGAGCCCGGTGCCGCCGGAGCCCCAGCTGCCCGACGTCGCTACCTGGCGGAACGGCTCGAGCGCCGCCTCGATGTCTTTCTCGCTCATGCCGACGCCGGTATCGCGCACCCGCAGGACCACTTCGCTGCTGTCGGAGACCGCGGTAGACACGATCACCTGGCCGCCGGGCCCGGTGAACTTGATCGAGTTGGCCAGAAGATTGAGCACGATCTGGCGCAGCGACCGTTCGTCGGCGACCACCTGCGGCAGCGCCGGCGTCAGCGAAGTGCGGATGATGATGCGCGCACGGTTGGCCTGCGGCTGCATGATGCCGACGCATTGCTGGGTGAGATCGTTGACCCCGACATTGCCGAAGCTGAGATCGAGCTTGCCGCTCTCGACCTTGGACAGATCGAGCATATCGTTGAGCAGCGAAACCAGTTGCGCGCCGGCGCCGTGGATGTCCTTGAGATAATCGCGGTAGCGCTCGTTGCCGATCGGGCCGAAACGTTCCGCCATCATGACCTCGGCGAAGCCGGTCATGGCGTTGAGCGGTGTGCGAATCTCGTGGCTGATCTTGGCGAGGAACTCGGCTTTGGCCGCCGCCGACTTTTGCGTTTCGCGCTTGGCGTTGCGCAGCTCGGTCTCGGCGGCGGCGAGCGCAAGCTCGGTAGCGCGGCGGCCGACCGCGTTCAATCCGTTGGTCAGGATGAGCGCCAGCGCCGAGGCGCCGTTCCACGGCACCGAGAACAGCCGGCCGTCGACCGCAACCGTGTCGCCGCGGCCCGTCATGATCGACAGCGCCTGCGTGCCGGTGCTTTCCGCAAGCGCATCGGCACCGCGCTCGACGAACAAGGAATTCAAGCCGCCGGCGGCTTCGAGCGCCGTGAGATTGTCGTAGCCGGTCGTTTCGAGGAAATGGCGATTGGCGTAGAGCAGCGCATCGTGCCGGTAAACCAGCACGCCGATCGGAAAACGGTCGAGCAGCGATGGATCGATGACGGCGGCCGGCGGCGCTACGGCGGCGACCGCTTCTGCCGCAACAGGGCTCTCGGGTGCATCCGCACGCAGCGGCGGCACCTCGGATGAGGACAATGAGGCCGCGGATTCGGCGGCTTGGTCCGGCGGCTTCGGCGCTTCGGCCAACGCGCCTTCGACACCGGGCTCGGCGGCAGCGCGCGACTCCGGCGTGCCGCGCAGGCGTGCGTTCAATTCCTGCGCCAGTTCGCGGAACGCCCTGCGCTCTACCGGACTGAGCGTCGGCGCTTTCGGTTCCACGGGCGGCGCCTGACGAAACGGCACCACATTGGCCGCAGCCGGCGCCATCGTTTGCGCCGCGCGCTCGGGCGGCTTTGCTGCTTCGGCTGCCGCGGGGCTTTGCGGTGCCAAAGGTGCGGTGTCATCGGTTTCCGGCGCCGGCATGAAGCCGATCGGCCGTTCGCGGCGCGCGCGCGCCAATTGGTTGATGCGGGCAATGTCGCGACAGACGCCAAAACCGCGATAGCCGCGAAAGCTGCGGTCGCGATCGAACACCGGCAGGCCCGACAGCTCGACCGGCAGCCGGTCGCTGGTTTCATCGACCGGCCAGGGAATGACGATGCCGCTCCAGGTCTCGTGGCTCGACACCGCACGCGCGATCTGATTGTCCGGATCGAGTCTCAGCGCGGCTGAGATCTCGTTCCAGGTGCGGCCGAACGCCGCCGTAGTTTTCGGTCCGACCAGTTCGATGAATTCATCGGAGCCGACGACGAAGCGGCCGTCGGCATCCATCTGCCAGACGAAGCGCAACGGGTGGCGCCGTTCGACGATCGGCTCGGCAGGCGAAGCGGTTTGCGGCGCCGTCGGCGCTGCTACCGACGCTTCAGGCGGAGCTGACGGAACTACGGTCGCGCTCGGCTTCACATCTGCCGCTTCGATATGCGCAGCTTGCGGCTGCGGCAAGCTGAGCACCAGCACGCGCGTCGGTCCATCGCCGAGCCGTTGCAAATTGGATTCGAGGATGCCGAGCGCGGACAAGGAATTTGCTCCGCCAAGCTGGGCGCGCGCTGCTGCCGTGGCGTGAATCAGCGCGCCATCGGCCGCGAAGACGGCGAGCGGTTCTTCATCTCCGAACAGGCGGCGGACACGGTCGGCGAGCGACAGCGCCGGTCCTGCCGGCTCGGTCGCCGCAATCAGGACCGCGGCTTTGCCGTCCGTCAGAACGAGGCGCGAGCAGGCACAAGTGAGCGCGCGGCCGAAGCCAAGCCCAAAACCGCGCAAGCGTTCGAGGCGCGGCGGGCCGGCCGACGGCAAGGTGGCGGCGAGGCGGATGATTTGTGCGACGGCCGGGTTGTTGGTGTCGAAGCGGCGCTGCACGCATTCGCGCGTATCGGCGGCGCCAAACAGCGCCGCGCCGGCCGCATTCGCCCAGAGGATCCGCGAGGCATCGGTGCTCCACAGCCACACGGGCCATGGGCTCGTCGCCAGCGCCGCAAGTCGCGGATCACGCAATAGGGCGAGCTCTGACTCTACAAACGTCATGCGACGGAACTCGTTGCCTAAGGAATTCTTAATAGGGCCGGGCCGCTGCGGCGTCCATGGCGGGAAGCCCTCCGCCGCGGGCCTTGGCAGGATAACCTTAATCGCCGTGCCGAGGGCGTAGCTGCGCCATTTTGGGCCTTGCATGTCCGAGGCGAAATTACGGTAGGATCAAGCCGCCGGCCCTTTTGCGGAGCACACCATGGCCAAGGATCCCTTCGAGCAATTTGCAATCCCGAACGAGATGCGCAGCTTCGCTGAGCAGAGTGTGGCCCAGGCCCGCCAGGCCTTTGACGGTTTCCTCCAGGCGGCCAACCAGGCCATGGGGCAGTTCCAAGGGCAGGCCCAGCTGGCACGCAGCGGGGCCCAGGAGATCGCCCAGAAGTCGATGACCTATGCCGAGCAGAACGTGGCGGCGACCTTCGATTTCGCGCAAAAGCTCATGCGCGCCAAGGACGCCGCCGAGCTGATGGGGCTGCAATCGGAATATCTGTCCCGTCAGATGCAGACAATTTCGGCCCAGGTTCAGGATCTTAGCCAAAGTGCCGCCAAAATGGCGATGGAAGCCGCCAAACCTAAGACCTGATTGCGCAGCAGGAATTTTCGCCAGAATTTTCGCATCGGCGAGAAAAGTTCCAATATTTCAATCCCTTAAAATATTTGTGCAATGCAATATATTCTGTTGCGTTGCACCAAAAACATGCTATATAGGTTCTGGAAGCCGCGGGCTTGGAAATGTTCAGCGTTCAGCCGCGGGATCAGCAGCGAAGCGGATTGAGGCTTCGCACAACAACAAGCGTTTAAGGACACCGATCATGGTCGAAGCCACCACAGCCCCCAAAGCGAAGACGAGCAAGCCCGTGACGGGCGCGTTCGAAATGCCCAAATTCGAAATGCCCAAGTTCGACATCCCGAAGGTCGAGATGCCGGCTGCTTTCCGCGAATTTGCGGAGCGCGGCGTGGCGCAGGCCAAGGACACCTACGAGAAGATGAAGGTCGCCGCCGAAGAGGCGACCGACGTGCTTGAGACCACCTATTCGACCGCCAGCAAGGGCGCCGCCGATTACGGCCTCAAGGTCATCGAGGCGACGCGCGTCAACACCAACGCCGCCTTCGATTTTTACGGCGAATTGATCACCGCGAAGTCGCTCTCCGAAGTGATCGAGCTGTCGAGCGCGCATGCGCGCAAGCAGTTCGAGGCGCTCACGGCACAGAGCAAGGAGCTCGGCGCGCTGGCGCAAAAGGTCGCCACCGAGACCGCCGAGCCGATCAAGAGCGGCATGAACAAGGCGTTCAGCAAGGTCGCTGCTTAAGTCTGGCGCCCTTAATTCCAAAGCGTTATGGTGAGGGGAAGCCCGGGTTTGTGCCCGGGCTTTTGCTTGAGAGCTGCACTTGCCGGCCTGACCTTCAGCCTTGCCAAAATACGGCATTGCCCATAGGTTCCGCCCGCTTGCCGACCGCGAGCCCGTGCAGCTGTAGCTCAGTTGGTTAGAGCGCTTGACTGTGGATCAAGAGGCCGGTGGTTCGAGTCCACCCAGCTGTACCAA
This sequence comes from Xanthobacteraceae bacterium, assembly GCA_049584715.1. GTDB lineage: Bacteria > Pseudomonadota > Alphaproteobacteria > Rhizobiales > Xanthobacteraceae > BOG-931. Next base: position 54,636 of record JBAUYI010000342.1, on the reverse strand, counting down.
GCAGCTATCTGAAATATATAGAATATTTCTATCCGAGCTTAGAACTGCCGCTGATCCAGGCTAACGCGGAACCACCGCGGGACCACAAGATCGGTTTTCCAGCCCGGTAGGCAGCGATGGATGACGGCTAGCGCGGTTCCCGCTCAATCGGCCGCAGCATTAGCGCAATCGGAACCATCACGGCCGCGATGATGGCCAGGGCGAAATAGACATCGATATACGACAGCAGTTGCGATTGGTTCTGCACCAGCTCGCCAATGAGTCCGAGCGCCTGGTGCTGGGCATCGGGCAACGACGCGCCTGTCGACGTGAAATGCTGCGCACCCTGGTGCACCATGGCCTGTAACTGCGGCGACGTTGGCGTCACGCTATCGACCAGGCGCGACTGGTGAAATTGCTCACGCTGGGCAAGCATTGTGGTCACCAGCGATACGCCGATGCTGCCTCCTTCGTTGCGCGCGACATTGATCAGAGCCGCAGCTTCGTTGGTTTTTTCCGGTGGCAAGCCGGCATATGAGAGCGTCGTGATCGGAATGAACAGGAACGGCGCGCCGAGCATTTGAAAGACCCGCGCCCAGGCGAAGAAATCGAAATCGGCATCGGGCGAGAACGACGTCATGTAGTAGAGACCGCATGCGGTCAGCAGCATGCCCAAAGCAACCAGGTATTTCGGCTGAACCATGCCAGTGAGCCAGCCGGCGATCGGCATCAGGATGAGCATGACTACGCCGCCCGGCATCAGCGCCAGGCCGGATAACGCAGCCGAGTAGTTGAAATTTTCCTGCAAGAGCTGCGGCAGCAACTGAATGGTGGCGAAGACCGTGGCGCCGAGCGCCATCATCGCCACGAAGGACAGCGCAAACTGGCGATGCCCCATCAACCGCAAGTCGACGATGGGTTCCTCGCGCGTGAGCTCCCACGGCACGAACACGAGAAAGGAGACGGCTGAGACGACGGCAAAAAGGATGATGAAGCTCGACTCAAACCAATCTTCGCGCTGACCCTTGTCGAGTACGACCTCCAGACAGCCAAGAAACAGTGCGACCAAGACAAAGCCGACCCAATCGATATGCAGTCCGCCCCGCAGATGCTCCCGGCGCTCCTCCTGGAGCACTTCGGGCTCGACCAAGAGCCATTGCACGAGCAACAGCGAGGCGATGCCGACCGGGACATTGATGAAGAAGATCCAATTCCACGACCAGTTGTCGGTGATCCAGCCGCCGAGCGCGGGTCCGACTGTCGGCGCGACGACCACGGCGACGCCGTAAAGCGCGAAGGCCTGGGCACGTTTCTCCGGCGGAAAGGTGTCGGCCAGAATGGATTGCTCGCTCGGCGCCATGCCGCCGCCGCCGAGGCCCTGCAATACACGAAAGACAATGAGCATCGGGAGATTCGTCGCCAAGCCGCAGAGCAACGAGCCTACGGTGAACAACGCAACGCAAAGCATGTAGAAGCGCTTGCGCCCGACCACCCGCGCTAGCCAACCGCTCACCGGCAGTACGACGGCGTTGGCGACCAGATAGCTGGTGATGACCCACGTGCTCTCGTCGACACCTGCCGCAAGACTGCCGGCAATGTAGCGCAACGCAACATTGGCGATGGACGTATCGAGCACCAGCATGAAGGTCGCGATCGAGACCACGACGGCGATCAGCCACGGATTATGGTCGCCAGCTGCCGAGCGGCTGCCGTCAAATTCTCTGCGCTCCGTGCTCACCTCACTCTCACCGTCGGCACCACCGACATGCCGGGGCCGATGAAGACGTCAGGCGGCTGGTCGAACACGATCTTGACCGGAATGCGCTGCACGATCTTGACGTAATTGCCGGTGGCATTCTCCGCCGGCAGCAGGCTGAACACGTTGCCGCTGCCGGATTGCAGGCTTTCGACATGGCCGCGGAATGTGCGACCCGGATAGCTGTCGATGCTGATATCGACCGGTTGGCCCGGCCGCATATAGGTCAGCTGGGTTTCCTTGAAATTCGCGGTGACCCATAATGTGCGCGGCACAAACATCATCAGTGCCTGACCGGGCTGAGCGTAATTGCCCTTGGCGACGGAAATCTTGGTAGCGCGGCCGTCGACCGGGGCGGTGAGCTCGGTCCGCGCCAAGTTGGTTTCCGCCTGGCTCTGGACCGCGCGCGCTTGGTCGAGTTGGCCGATGGCCGTGTCACGCTGACTGTGCAACACGGCGATTTGCTTCTCGGCGGCGACCTCGTTGGCCTGTGCTGCGGCAAGCGAGGATTGGCCCTGCCGAAGATTGGAGGAGGTCTGCTGCGCCGATTGCCGCGTGCCAGCCTGCTTGGTGAGCAGGTCCTGGGCGCGCGCATCCTCTTGCTGGGCAAAGGTCAAGGCGGCTTGGGCTTGGATCACCTGATTCTTGGCTTGATCGATCCGCGCGTTCTGGGCGTCGATCTGATCCGCCAGATTGGTGACGTTCGCCGCAGCCTGCTCGACCTGCGCCACGGCCTGCGCCAGCGCGGCGCGGTAGTCGCGGTCGTCGATCTTCAAGAGCAACGCACCGGCCTCGACCGCCTGGTTGTCGGTGACCGCGAGCTCGGTGACGGTGCCGCTGACCTGGGATGAGATTGTGGCGATGCGCGCATCGATGAAGGCATCATCGGTCGATTCGAAATGCCGAGCATGGAGCCACCAAGCGATCCCGCCGATCATCACCAGAATGACCGCGACGACGACCGCGGCGGTCGCCATGGGGTGCCTGCGGATCATGTCGTGGATAGAGGCGGCTTTCGGCTCCTTTTCGCTCGATTGCCTGTCATGCCGGGGAGGCGCCGGATCACGCGGACGCTCGGCACGTTCGGGGGACATCGGCGGCGCGGATTTGAGCCGCTCGGCCCGTCGGTCATCCGTGTTTTCCGATTGGAAACCCCGGTCGCGGGCGATAACCACGGCAACCCTCCAGTGCTGATCGGGGCGCCGGCCGTATGCGCCATAATTAGATCAAAGCCGCTCGAGGGGAGCCGTTCCATGTGGTCAGCGACCTTGCGCGCATGGAACCTGTGCAACATCGCCAGCGTTGAGTCGCGTGCGTACGGGTGGAGGCTCAGGGAGCCCTGCCATGGTCGACGGTTCTTTGATTATTTGGCCTTCAGCGTCAACGGCGGGTTCTCCCTCATCGTCTGACATTCCTGTCGCGTCCAATCGCGACACATTTGATTCATCTGATTCATCCGTCCCGCGATACGTCCTGGTCAACGACGCAAATCTTAAGACCCAGGCCTATTGCGCGCAGTGCAGTGCAGAGATCGGACAGCACTATGTCCGGGCAATGGGAAGCCGAAGCGTGTTCTGCGGCTTCACCTGTTACTGCTGCGCTGCGGAAAGGTCGGCGTACTGTTTCGGCGACACTAAGAGCGCAAATTTGTTTGCAACGAGCCAACGTCACGGTGAAACAAAATAAACTCCGGCCCGTTCACGTTGCGGGGCTGCAAAACCGGAGAGTGCCCCAATGTGCGACTACAGTCTTTCCAGCATCCGATCCCAACCCGCAAGTGTCGGCGACAAGCTCATCACGCGCAATTTCGGCACTGGCACGCGTGGTTTCTGCGCGTTGCAAGACGCCGACGTTGCCGTTTGCGTCCTGCCCGGAACCGAGCTGGCCTTTGCCGACGAAGTTCGGTGCGATCGGACCGGCCTGCTACCCTGGCGTCCCAAGGTGATCAACCACAAGACAGCGATTTTTCGACAGGTCGACAAGGACCGATTGGCGGCGCATCACGACGCGCTGGAATTTCCGAATGGACAGGTCGTGCTGCTGACGGCGTTGCGCGAGGGGCAGCAGGCCACGGTCCTGCAGTTGCCGGTGCAGCCAAAGACGACCGACGACGCCGCAATTCCGCAACGGGTCGCCTACATCGGCTAAGATGCGGACTTCCGGTGCCGGACTTCGCCGCGACCCTGTCGATGCTGCGGCATCATGAAGCGAAAAGCCTCGGCTTGGCCGAGGCTTTTCCTGGATACGCCTTTGCTCAGAGATTCGCTTGCGCCGTTATCTCGAACTGCTATCCGGCACCCACGCCGTCTTGTCGCGGTCGTATTTGAAGCCCGGCGCGGATTTGAGCGCATCCTTGGTGGTATTCATCGTCAGGTAGATCTTGTTGTCCTTCATCGCTGCCTTCACGGTGTTGAAGCTGACGGCAACGTCCTTTTCGCCGGCGCCAAGAAAGCCGCCGACGCCGACGATCAGCGCGCTCACTTGTCCGTCCTGGCCGACCAGCACGTCCATGATCTGCCCGATCTTGGTGTTGGATTGATCGTAGACGTCCTGCTTGTACCAGTCGGTCACGGTGAGACTGCTGCTTGGGACGCTGGTCATCACATCGGCCCTCGCGGCCGACACCGCAAAAGCGGCGCTGCCGACGAGCAGTACGCCTGCGGCGAATACGGTCAGACTTCTCTTCATTGGGCTTACCTCCGGAATGTTGTTAAACCATGCAAGCTAACGCATGAATGAACCATTTGTGCCGCCTCGCTTGAAATATTTGCGGAACGAATCGACGCAGGAAATGTTTTGTTGATTGAATTGGCGAGACCACACTTCGGTGGTCTATTCAGAAATGCACCTGGCCAGTTAACGTCGATCAAGCGGGCATCGGGCGGAAAATATTCAGCGAGGAAACGTCGTGTCGGTCGGAACCATCATTCTCATCATACTGATCATCATCCTTCTCGGTGGCTTCAGCGGCTTCGGCGGTGGCCCGTTCTACGGAACCGGTTACTACGGCGGCGGCGGCCTTGGCGTGGTGATCGTCATTCTATTGATCCTGATCCTGATGGGCAGGATTTGAAGGCGGCGCCGGGACATTCCGGCGCTTGACGCGCCTCAAGGCTTCCATTGTAGCTGCAAGACACCGTCGGCTTTGGCCATTGCGGAAATGATGCTCGGCACCGCGGTGTCGTGCGGCAGAGCGCGCCAGCGCAGGCTACAGCGCATGGCGTGGTGACGGTCTCCGGTATTGACGCGGGCTTCGCTGAACTTGGCGATCCGAAAGCCTGCGCCTTGCAGCTGGGCCCGAATAACATCGGCAGCCGGTCCCTCGGGGGTCGCAATTATCACCAACAACGCGTTTTTCTCTGTTTCCAGATGCCGTTCGAGGATCTTCAGGCCCCACAGCACGCCGACGCCAATGGCCGTGCCGGCGATGCCAAGACCGATCTGCCCGCCGCCGAAGCAAAGCCCGATCACCGTGACGAACCAAAGCGTCGCCGCCGTGGTAACGCCACGCAGCATATCGTTCTGCCGGAATATGGCGCCCGCGCCGATGAAGCCGACCCCGGTCAAAATGCCCAGTGGCAGCCGCATCAGGTCCAGGATGACGTAGGAATCCGGCGACCGTCCGGCGGTGCCCAACAGCAGATTGGCCTGCAGCATCGCTATCGACGCTGCCAGACCAACCAGCAATGTCGTGCGCAGTCCTGCCGGCTCGCCATGTTCGCCGCGGTTGAAGCCGATGAGGACGCCGGCAACGAGGGTCAGGAAAAGACGCAGCGCAATCGGCTACCAAGCGACAATTTCAGTCATGACACTCACGTCATCGGCTCTCGCCGAGCAAATACCGCAAGCTAAGCGGTCAGCAATTTCTCGATACGGATCGGCAGTTTGCGAATGCGTGTGCCGGTGGCGTGATAGACCGCATTAGCGATCGCCGCCGCGGTGCCGACGTTGGCAAGTTCGCCTAGGCCTTTGACGCCGGCGGGATTCACGTCGTGATCGACTTCCGGCACCAGAATCACTTCGACTTGTTGAACGTCGGCGTTCACCGGCACCATATAGTCGGCGAGATTGTCGTTGACGTAGCGCGCCCGTGCTGTGTCGATTTCGGTCGCTTCGTGCAGCGCCGAACTGATGCCCCAGATCATGCCGCCCATGAGCTGGCTGTGTACCGTGCGAGTGTTCATCAGGCGGCCGGCGGCAAAGGCGCCAACGATGCGCGGCACACGGATTTCGCGCGTCAAGGCATGGACGCGGACCTCGACGAACTCGGCGCCCGTTGCGTACATGACTTTTTCGCCGTGCGGACCGCCGGTCATGGTGAGCTTGCCGGCGTAGAGGTCTTGCACGGCATCCGGCTTCAGGCCCTTGGGTACGAACTCCGCATACTCCTCGATCGTGCTGACGCCGAGACGCTTGAACACATCCGGGAGATTTTCCGTGGCGCCATCGGGTGCAGAAATCCGACCGTCTTTGAGCGTCAGCCCGTCGGTGTCGCGGCCGGCGAGCGGTCCGTCATTGGCCGTGACCGCGGCACGGAACAGCTTGTCGCGAATGACATCGCAGGTTTTCATCACCGCGCTGCAGGAGCTTGCCGTCGTATTGGAGCCGCCCGCGACCGGCGCCGGCGGCAGGCGGGAATCGCCGACCTCCACCGTGACTGACGCCAAGTCGACGCCGAGCCTTTCCGCCGCCATCTGGGCAAGCACCGTGTAGACGCCGTTGCCGATCTCGTGGGCGGCGATCTGCACGCGGACCTCGCCATTCGGTTTCATGCGAACACGCGCTGCGGCGGGCCCGATATGGGTGGGATAGAGCGCGGTGGCACAGCCGAAACCGACCAGCCATTCGCCGTCGCGCATCGAGCCGGGCGTGGGATTGCGCTCTTTCCAGCCGAACGCCGCGGCGGCCTGGTCGTAGCACGTCATCAACGAGCGGCTCGAATATGGCTTGCCGTCGACCGGGCTTTTCATGGTGTCGTTGACCCGACGAAATTCGATCGGGTCTATGTTCAGTTTAACGGCCATTTCATCCATCGCGCTCTCCAGCGCATAGATGTAAGGCACCACCGGCGGCGAACGCATGAAGCCCGGCGTGCCGCGGTCGGCGTGGACGACGTTGACCTTGGTCGCGACCGCGCCGAAGGCATAGAGCTGCGCGCTGTCTTCCACGCCCGCCACGACATAAGGATCGGGCCGCGAGCTGATTTCCCAGCCGTCGTGGCTATAACCGACGAGCTTGCCGTCGCGTCTGGCGCCAAGACGGATGTGGTGTCGCGTTTCGGCGCGGTAGGTTGACACCGTAAAACCCTGGGCGCGGGTGGCGACAAGCTTCACCGGCCGGTTCAGCCTTTTCGCAGCCAGAGCGATCATGGCCGTGCGGGGCGTCATCGTGCCTTTTGAGCCGAACGCGCCGCCCACGTAGGGGCTGATGACATCGACTTTTTCAGGCTCTATGCCGAGCCGCTGCGCGACGCCGTTCTTGAGGCCGTAGACGAACTGGCTCGGCTCGTACACGGTCAGGCGGTCGCCGGTCCACGCGCAGGTTGTCGTGAACAGCTCCATCGGATTGTGATGCTGGGTCGGCGTTTCGTATTCGACGTCGATGGTAACGTCGGCGCCGGCGATCGCACTTTCCGCGTCACCGGCTTGCGGCAGATGCTTGTGCTGCTGCGATACTTTGGTGGCGTCCTCCTCCTGCAGTCCCGGCGCGCCGAATGTCGCGGCGGGGGCCTGTTCGTCGTAATTTACTTTCACATTGTTGGCAGCTTCACTCGCGGCCTCGAACGTGTCGGCAATCACCACAGCGATGATCTGACCGCTGTGAAAAATCTCGGGGCCAAGCTTCTGGATCGAGGTCGCGGAGCCGTCGCCAAACTTGACCGGTTTGAGCTCGGACGTGTTGTCCTGGGTCAGGATGTCCAGGACTCCCGGCACGGCGCGCGCTTGATCGAGTTCGATGCTCGCGATCTGGCCCTTCGCGATCGCGCTGGTGACCAGGACCGCGTAAGCGGGATTGGCGACCGCCATATCGGAAGCGAAACGGGCCTCGCCGGTAACCTTCAACCGCGCATCATAGCGTGGGGCCGGCGCACCCATATTGGCTTTCGGCTCGGGTGCCGCTGCATTTGTCATTTTATATCTCCAGCGCCGCTGCCTGTTGCAGCGCGCGGCGCAACGTGCGCTTGCCGAGCTCGATCTTGAAATCGTTATGGCCGTAGCCTTTGGCGGCCGCGAATGCGGCATCCGCGGCAATCTTTGCGTTCTGTTCATTGATCGGCTTGCCGGAAAGCAACGCCTCCGCTTCGGTCGCACGCCATGGCACCGTGGCCACGCCGCCGAGCGCGATACGCGCATTGCGCACAGTGCCATTTTGCTGATCGAGCGCGACCGCCGCTGAAGCGAGCGCAAACTCGTAGGATTCGCGGTCGCGGACCTTCAGATAGACAGACCGGCGCGTCCACGCCGCAGCTGGCACCAGGAACGACACGATCAACTCGCCCGGCAGCAACGCCGTCTCCTTGTCCGGGGTTTCGCCTGGCTTGCGGTGCAGGGCTATGAACGGGATCGTGCGGGTTCCTTCGGCACCGGCGATCTCGACAGCCGCATCGAGCGCAATCAAAGCCTGGGCGAAGTCCCCCGCATAGGCCGCGATGCAGTCGTCGCTGGTGCCGAGCACCGCTTGGGCCCGGTTGAACCCGCCGATGGCGGCACAGCCCGAGCCCGGCTCGCGTTTGTTGCAGGCCGCATAGGCGACATCGCGGAAATAGGGGCAGCGCGTGCGTTGCAACACATTGCCGCCGAGGCTGGCCATGTTGCGGATTTGCTGGCTCGCCGCAAGTTGCAGCGACTGCGCGATGACCGGATATTGCTCCCTGATCTGCGGATGGTCCGCGGCATCGGCCATGCGCACCAGCGCGCCAAGCCGCAAGCCGCTGCGGCCAAGCTCGATGCGACCATGCGCCGTGCCGCCGAGCACATTGATGTCGACGACGGTCTGCGGCCGCATCACGTCGAGCTTCATCAGATCGAACAGCGTCGTGCCGCCCGCAAGATAGTGCGCGTTGTTTTGGCGCGAAGCCGCCGCAACGGCATCGGCAGGATTAGTCGCCCGCTCGTAGATGAAGGTTTGCATGGCTATTCTCTGCTCGCCGTCTTCATGGCCGGCCTTGCCTGTTTCACCGCCTCGACAATATTGGGATAGGCGGCGCAACGGCACAGATTGCCGCTCATATATTCGCGGATGTCGGCGTCGTTGCCGGCATGGCCCTCGTTGACGCAGGCGACCGCCGACATGATTTGGCCGGGCGTGCAATACCCGCACTGGAATGCATCATGGTCGATGAAGGCCTGCTGCATCGGATGCAGCTCGCCATTCGGCGCGAGACCTTCGATAGTCGTGACATTGCGACCATGCGCAGCCACAGCAAGCGTCAGGCACGACAGCTCCCGCCGTCCAACGATGTGCGGACATCGAAGGCAAGCTGATGATCGCGGCCGTTGATGTGCAGAATGGAGTCGACTGGCTTGTGCGGGTTCTCTGTCGCGGGAGCGGTCGCGGCTTTGGCGCCCGACGCCCCCGCCAGGAGCGGCGCCGCCGCTGTCGAGACTGTTGCCATTAGGAACGATCTCCGGTCGGCGCCGATATGGGGGAGGCGTGGTGACGGCATCAGACATCCTCGGACATGAACCGTTGGCTTTCGCCAAATCATTGCGCGTCCCCATCGGGGCGCATTGCAAGACTCTAACGGCGCCGCGCAATCGCGGTTCCGGGAACTCCGCTAAGCTGATTTGCGTGGAATCCGCCCTACTGCGGCGGCTTATGGTGCGATCTTGGCCTCTGAAGATGCAGTAGCTTGACGCTGAGAGCCGTCAGCCAGGTCAGATCCCAAGCATCGGCGAGGTTTTGCGGATCGCGGACTTTGGTCGTCGTGTAAGCGGCGTCGATTCCGGCATGATAAATATCGTCCGAGACCTCGCGGAGAGCTCGGACGACCTGTAAGCCGGTTAGGCCTTTCGCGTTCTTTGCTAGTGTTTCCCAGAGGCTGGCGCGGAAATCCGCCAAATCCCGCAAGGGGCTTTTGGACTTTTTCCGCGATCGCAATGGCATCGGACTCACAGCAATTGTAACAAATCACAACGCGAACCGGTGGTCCGCAGTTCCATAGTTGGAACGCTCCCACAGTCCGAGTGGCTAAATTTCTTTCATGACTTGCGCGTAAGCGATCAAGGCGAACAAAGCGGTGCCGCCGATAATGTTGCCGATGAGAACCGGAACCATGAAACCGTCGATCATCGAGAGCCATTGCAGGTCGCCGTTGAGCACCAGCAGGAAGGCTTCGATGCTGCCGGCGACGACGTGCATAAAGCCGCCGGCGGAAATGAGCCAGGTCATCAGCACCGTGACGTGGAATTGGGCCGACTCCGCGCTCGGCAACAGCCAGACCATCGCGGCCATCAAAAACCCGGACGAAATTCCCTTGAAGACCATTTCCAACCAGCCCGGCGTCATGAGTTGCCGGCTGATCTCCAGCATCCCGCTTTTTAACTCCGGCGTGAGCACTGGCGTGAACGTACAGAACAGCGCCGCGAACAGCGTGCCGGCAAAATTCGCCAGCAGCACGATGCCCCACATGCGCGCGAGCTTCCACAGGTTGCCGGGGGTGAGCGCGGCCATGACCGGCAATACGGCGGTAATTGTCGTCTCGGTGAACAGCTGCTGGCGCGACAGCACCACCATGACGAAGCCGAGCGAATAACCGAAGCTGACAACGAGCGGCCGCCACGGCGCGTCAGGCAGATGGGTGAGCAGGATGGCTTGCGCCAATAGCGAAAAGCTTATGGACAGGCCGGCGGCTACGCCCGACCACCACAGCGACACCGCCGGCCGCGCCATCTCTTCCTCGCCGAGGCGGCAGACGACTTCGTAGATGACCGGCGTGCTGGGCGTCGATCGTTCCTCGATGTCTTCGACTTCGCGTTCGGTGCGTCTCTTTTGCTTCGACATGGCCGCTCTCGATCAATAATGGCGGGAGAGATAGTCACTGAACGTCAGCGCGAACATCAGGACGACCCAGAACAGTCCGGCCGCGGCGACGATGCGCGTCAGCATGGTCGCGTGCCGCAAATCCATGAGGAAGGTCGCCAGCACGGCGATCATGATGGCGGCGATGAGAAGATTGACAGCAACATTGCCGGCGCCGAGCGGCAGGTAGGCCGAGCCGAGAGTGCCGGCGAACAGGACCAGCAGCGCGAGCCAGGCGATTGCCGGGCCTTGCCACAGCGCCCGGGTGCTTTGTCGGATCATGACCGGCCCGCCAGATAGAGCAGCGGAAAGAGAACGAGCCAGACGCAATCGACGAAGTGCCAATAGATGGCGACGCCTTCCATGGTCGAGCCTTGCACCGGAATGACGCGGCGCGCGAATAAGACGAAAACAACCGCAACGACACCGATGCCCGCAGTCAAGTGAACGGCGTGAATGCCGGTCATGATCCAATAAAGCCCCCAGAACATTTGCGTCGCCGGCGGCGACAGGGGAAAGCCGGGTCCAGGCACGAGGTGCTCCGCAAGATCGGCGCGATATTCCAGGCCTTTGCAAGTGAGGAACGCGAGCCCGAGCGCTGCGGTCAGGCCGAGACAGACCAGCGTCCAGTCGCGCAGCCGCGCGGTCGCGGCACGCAAGGCAACCGTCATGGTCAGGCTGCTGGTGAGAAGGAGCGCGGTGTTGATCGAGCCATAGATGATCTGGGTATGCGCGCCGGCGATACGGAAAGCCTCGGCATTGAAGCTGCGGTAAACCGCATAGGTGATGAACAAGCCGGAGAAGAACAACACTTCGCTCGCCAGGAACATCCACATGCCGAGGCCGACGCCTTGGCGCTGCAGCCGCAGATCGGGCCAAGGCTCCTGGAGCGCGCGGGCGAGGTCGGTCATGTCTGTCCACCCTGCGGCTGCGCGCGTCCCTCGCCGCCCGTCTCCTCGGCGCGGCCGAAGTCGTGGTAGTCGTACGGATCGACACCAATGCGCGGCGGCCGGAAAAAGTTCTGTTTCGGCGGTGGTGACGTAGTCTGCCATTCGAGGCCGGTCGCCTGCCACGGATTGTCCGGCGCCTGTTCGCCGTAGAATAAAGACCAGCCGAGATAGACGAGCGGCATCAGATAGGCGACGGCGAGGATCACCGCACCGCCGCTGGAGAGGATGTGCCAGATCTGAAAAACGTCCGGGTAATAGTGGTAGCGGCGTGGCATCCCGAGCCAGCCCATGACGAACTGCGGCAGGAACGTCACGTTGAAGCCGAGGAACATGGTGATGGCGGCAAACTGCGCCCAGAACTCGTTGTAGAGACGGCCCGTCACCTTCGGCCACCAATAATGGATGCCGGCCATGAACGCCGACACCGTGCCGCCGACCATGATGGTGTGGAAATGCGCGACCACGAAGTAAGAGTCTGTCGCCGCGACGTCGATCGGCACCGAGGCGAGGAACAGTCCGGTCAGCCCACCGATGGTGAACAGGCCGAGAAAGCCGAGCGCATAGATCATCGGCGCCTCGAAGCCGATATGGCCGCGATAGAGCGTTGCCGTCCAGTTGAAGACTTTGATAGCGGACGGCACCGCGACGATGAACGACAGGAATGAGAAGATGAGGTTGGCCAACGGCGATTGACCGGCGACGAACATGTGGTGGCCCCAGACCATGAAGCCGATCACGCCGATGGTCAGAAGCGAAAAGACCATGAAGGCGTAACCGAACACGCGGCGCCGCGCGAAGCATGCGAACACTTCCGAGACCACGCCCATCGCCGGTAGGATCATGATGTAGACGGCGGGATGGCTGTAGAACCAGAACAGGTGCTGGAACAGCAACGGATCGCCGCCGGCCGCCGGATCGAAAATCGGCAGGTGCAGCCAGCGCTCGGCAGTAATGAGCAACAGCGACATGGCGAGCACTGGCGTCGCCAGCACCATCACCATGCTGACGACATACATCGACCAGGCGAACAGCGGCAGCCGGAACCAAGTCATGCCGGGCGCACGCAGCATGTGGATGGTGGCCATGAAATTCACGCCGGTGGCGATCGACGAAAATCCGACCACGAACACGCCGGCCGCCGCGGCGACTACGTTGGAGTGGGAATATTCGGACGAGAACGGCGGATAGAACGTCCAGCCGGTATCGACGCCGCCCGACAGCAGCACATAGACGGTGAATGCCGCGCCGATCACATAGAGATACCAGGAGAGCAGATTGAGGCGCGGAAAGGCCACATCCGGCGCGCCGATCATCAGCGGCAGGATGAAATTTCCCATTGTGGCGGGGATCGACGGCACCAGGAAGAACCACACCATGATGATGCCGTGAATCGTGAACAGGCGATTATATTCGTCGGACGTCAGCAGCAGCCCGGTTGGACTGACGAGCTCGAGCCGCACCAGCGCGATGGCGATGCCGCCGATGAAGAAGAACACGGTGATCGACAGCGCGTAGAGAATGGCGATGCGCTTGTGATCGGTAGTGGCGAGCCACGACATCAAAGTGTGGCCCTCATCGAGGTAGCTTCCTCTTCCGCTTTCGAGCGGCGGCACGAAGGGCAGCGTGACGTCGGTCATGGCGATGCTCCGTCGGCCTGCGGCTGCGTCGTGAGCGACTTCAAATAGGCCAGCAGCTCGACCAGCTGGCCCTCGCTCGCGGTGCCGGCAAAGCTCGGCATGACCGGCGCAAAGCCGGCAACGATGTCCTTGTTCGGCAGCATGATCGAATCACGCAGATAGGCTTCGTCGGCAATGACGGTGCGGCCGTCGGACAGGTGGACCGGACGGCCGTAAACGCCGTGCAGGTCGGGTGCGTGCACGGTCGAGCCTGGCGTATGGCATCCCGAGCAGCCGAGCGAGCGGAACAAAACTTCGCCCTGGTGGGCGAGATCGTCGCCTTGCGGCTGCGCCGCGGTCCAGCGCGCATAATCGGCGGGCGTCACGATCACCAATCGGCCCGCCATCACCGAATGGTCGGTGCCGCAAAATTCGGCGCAGGTCAGATGAAAGACACCGGTCTTGTTGGCCTTGAACCACAGATAGGTATAGCGGTCCGGCAGGATGTCCTGCTTGAGCCGGAGCGCCGGCAGATAAAGGTCGTGGATGACGTCCTGCGACGTCATTGCCAGCCGCACATCGGTGTCGGCCGGCACATGCAACTCGTCGATTTCTCGCGCGCCGCTTGGATGCTGGATACGCCACATCCATTGTTTGGCCACGACATGGATTTCGAGCGCGTCTTTGGGCTGCGTCAGCGCGGTGAGTTGATCCGACGCCGCCCACCAGAAGATGAACAGGAAGGTGAACAGCGTCGCCACCGTCCAGCCGATTTCGATCTCATGGCTCTTGCGCTCCGGCAATTCGCCGCGCGGCATGGGCGAGCCGCGGTGATAGATCGCGAAGAAGACAACGATCAGTCCGGTGACCACTAGGACGACAACGCCGGAGATCACCGAGAGCAGATAGAACAGATGGTCGACACGGGTCGCATAATCGGAAGCCGGCGTAACGAATTGGCTGAGCGTCATGACGCCGCCCTCCGCCGTTCGCGCCAGGTCATGATGAAAATGCCGCTGGCCATCGCCAGCAGTGTCGTCCCGGCGGCGATTTCCAGCATGGTGGTGATGCGCTCGGTATAGATGCCGCGCACCGGGTCGTAGCCATAGCAAAGCAGGTGGATGCGATCGGCAAAACTGCCGACAGCGCCATCGCCGGCATCAACCAGAGCAAGCCTCAGATCGCCGCCGTCCAGTCCAAGCGGCGAGAGCACCCGCCGCACGCGGCCGGCGGCATCGATTATGTAGGCCGCGGCCGGATGCGCATATTGATCGTGCTCGGCATCATAGGCGTAGTTGAAACCGACAGCCGTCGTTGCGGCGCGGATGTCGGCGTCGCCGCCGCTCAAGAAAACCGCGGCGCGACCGATCGGATCCGCTGCCTCGATGTGCGTGGCGCGCATCGCACGCGCGCTGTCGAGACCATCCTTGGGGTTGAGTCCGATTATAATCAAACGGTAGTCGACGCCGGGTCTCAATCCGGTCCGCTTAAGGCCGGCAACAGCAAACTCCACGATCGGACCGCACAGCGTGTGGCAGGTATAATCGGCAAAAATGACGATGGCCGGCACGCCGCCGATGGCGCCCGCGAGCGTTGACGGCTTTCCACTTTCGTTGCGGAAGCCGAGCTCAAGCGGCAGCGTGGCATTCGGCGGCGGCGCAGCCGAGATCGCGGCAAGCTGCGCGGATGTGAAGCCGGCCATTGCCGGCACGGGCACTACAGCACAAAACGCAAGCAAAAAGATCGCTGTTGCCATCGGAGATTTCACGGCTGCTTCTCCGGCATCGGCAACAACGGGTCGTAGGCTGCGGCGCCCATTTGCGTCAAAATCTCCATGGCGCGCTCGATCGGGATCTGCACCACGGTGTGCTGATCATTCGCCCAGCGCCAGGTTTCGAGGCGCTTCTGTTGCGCGGCGGTGAGACGCTGGCGTTCCTCGAACTCGGCTTGGCTGGTAACGACGCGCGGCTGCGGAAAGGCTTGCGGGGCTGGCACGTCTTTGACCGGCACGCCGCGCCGGTAGACCTCGTGGAAACCGGCAATGGTGCCGGCGAGCAAGATAAGCGCGCCGAGTGCGCACAGGAGCACGGCTTTGCTGTCGACCGCAGGCGACTCCGGGATGTAATGGATGTGTTCTTCAGCGGACATCGGCCGGCTCCCGCGATGTGAACAGTGCCGTCACGCCGCTCAACAAGACTCCGCAATAGCCAAGTCCGATACCGACGATGGCGATGAGTCCGCTCAACAGCGTCAGCGCACCTGACGGCGGCGCGATTAGATAAGCGTCATAGCAAGCGAGCCCAACGAGTATGCAGAGTCCGACCGCGCGCAGGGGCTTGCGCGCATTGCGCACGCGCGACAGCAGCAGCGCCAAGATCGGCAGCAGGGAAACAAGAATAAAAGCCGCGACCGCCAAAGCCGTCCAAGGTAAGCTGTCGCGCGCGACAAACCAGGCCTCTTCGCGCGGCAGGTCGCCGTACCAGATCACCAGCACCGCCATAAAATCGATGTAGGTGATGCCGAGCACGGTCGCGAGCAGCAAAGCGCCAAGATCGCCGATGGCGGGATCGTCGGCCGGCGCGGGCGCCAAGACTGCCGTCCAGGCGAGTGCGGCGACCAGTGAGGAGATCGCGACGCTGGCGCCAAACGACGATGACGTGAACGGCGCTTCGAGCGACAAATACCAGTCGATCGATACGCTGCTGATGACGACGGCGTGGAAGACGAGACCAAGCGCGGCGAGCAGCCGGCCACGCGCCCCGGCATTGCGCGGCAGCAAGATCGCCAGCGCCGTCCAACCAGCGAGCGCCAGCACGGTGCGAACAATGAAGCCGGGCGTGTTCAGATAATACGACAACACATCCGGCTTGATCGCATCCGGATGGTGCGACCACGGATAGAGCGCCGGAATGGCGATGAACAGCGGAATGGCGAGCACAATGAGCAGCGGCATTGCAGCTGCGGTCGGCCCGATAATGGGCGCGGCGAGTTCACCCCAGCGCCCGCCGGTCAGCCGGTGGATCATGAGCAGCGCCAGGCAGCCAGCTAGGATTTGGGCCCAGAACGCAAAGCCGATGAGCCAGCCGGCTGCGGCGCCTTTGGCATCGAACACGGCGGCCACGACAAGCAGCACTGCCGCCCCAGCCGCCGCGACAAAGGCCGCGCCACCGATCGCCTTGCGTTGGTGGTGCGGCAGGATCATTTGATTCGCTCGCTCGCCTTGGGAATTTGGGCAACGGTGGCGCGGCGGGACAGCTGTAGCGCGCGGATATAGGCGGCGACGGCCCAGCGGTCGTGCGGGTCGAGGCGATCCGCATAGGAAAACATCACGCCATAGCCCTCGGTCATCACATCGTAGAAATGCTGCGCCGGCGCCGCGGCAAGGCGGTCAATGTGATAGGACGGCGGCGCCGGAAAACCGTGGGCGACGATGACGCCGTCGCCGTCGCCCGCCAGGCCGTGGCACGGCGAACAGAAAATGCCGTAACGCTCGTGGCCGCGCGCCAGCAGCGCTGCGGTGACGGGTGGCGGTATTTTGGCAGCGGTGGCGCGTTCGACGTCGCCCTGCGCCACCACGTTATCCGGCAGCGGGCGGGCGGACGTGCCGTCGTGCCAAAGCGAGGTCGGCGCATAAGTCGTCAGCTTGCGCTGCTCAGTCATGCTGAGATCGCAGCCGGCAAGCGCACAGCCGCACGCTACAAGCGTGACGAATACGATGACGCCGCGCGTCACGGCTCGACCTCACGGATTGCCGCGGCGCCGGCGCCGCGCAGAAGATCGATCACGTGACGCCGTTCCTCGTTCGCGTCGGGCCGCTCGATCGCCAACACGAAACGGTCTTGGCTGGCGCGTTCGAAACCCACGACCGCGAACAGAGGGTCGTGCAACCGCGGCAAGCCGGTCTCGATCAGGAACGTGGCAAATCCGGCAATCGCGGCAACGAGGATGCCGGTGGCGAACGGCACCAGCATGAAGGCCGGCCAGGCATCGAACGGCCGACCGCCGCTGTTGTAGGGATAATCGATCGCCGCTGAGAAATATTCGGTTGCGTAGGCCAGCGCTGCCATGGTGACGCCGCCGATAAACATGGCGAGACGAATGTGGCTGCGGCGATGTTCGAGGAGTTCGAAGATTTCATCGACCGGGAATGGCGTGTAAGCGTCGAGCAGCTGGTAGCGCGCACCGCTGGCGCGCCGTGCCGCCTCGACAAAGCGCCTCTGGTCGGAAAATTCGGCGAGCAGGAGGCCAGTCATGACGCGGCCTCCTCGGCGACGAGCTTGCGCACCTCGTGCATCGACACCACCGGCACGAGGCGCACGAAAATGAGGAACATCAGTGTGAATAGCCCGAGCGAGCCGAGCGTCGTGATCCAATCCCAAATGGTCGGGATGAACAGGCGCCACATGCCCGGCATGTAATCGTGTGACAGCGTGTTCCAGACGATCAGGATGCGCTCGAGCCACATCCCGATATTGATCAGCACCGCGATGGCGAACACCGCGACGATATTGTCGCGCACGGCGGTTAACCAAAACGCCTGCGGGATGGCGACATTGCAGAGCAGTAGCGTCCAAAACAACGGCGCATAAGCGCCGGTAAACTGGAACGCCACCAAGCTGCGGTCGACATGCTCGCCGCCGTACCAGGCATTGAACCATTCGCTGGCGTAGGACAGCCCCATGATGATCGAGGCCGCCAGCATGACTTTCGCCATGACGTCGAAATGCGCCACCGTGATGAGGCTTTGCATGCAAAAGCCCCAACGCACCAGAGCGGCGAGGCACACCACCATGGCGAAGCCGGAATACATCGCGCCGATGACGAAATAGGGCGGGAAGATCGTTTCCTGCCAACCCGGCATTAGGCTAGCGGCGAAATCCATGCCGACGACGCTGTGCAGCGAGACTACGAGTGGGACACCGAGACAGGCGAGTGCGAGATGCAGCGTCTCGTAAGCGTGCCAATGCCGCGCCGCGCCGCGCCAGCCGAGCGCCAAGGCGCCGTAGATCAGGCGTGGCGCTTTGGTTTTGGCGCGATCCCGCATGGTTGCGAGATCGGGAATGAGACCGACATACCAGAACAGGATTGAGAACAGGATATAACTGAGGATCGCCCAGAAATCCCAGATCAACGCGCTACGCCATTGCGGCCACAGCATCATCGTATTGGGATAGGGCGTAAGCCAGTAGAAATAGAGCGGCCGGCCAAGGTGAATGATCGGAAAAATGCCGGCGATGGCGGCGGCGAACAGCGTCATCGCTTCGGCGAAGCGATTGGTCGAGGCACGCCACTTCTGCCGCATCAACAGCAGCATCGCCGAGATCAAGGTGCCGGCATTGCCAATGCCGATCCACCAGACGTAATTGGCGATGGCAAAGCCCCAGACGACGGTGGTGTTGACGCCCCAGATGCCGATACCGCGGGTAAACACCAAAAGCACTGCGACGAGGAATGCCATCGTCAGCGCCAGGCTTACGGCGAAGCCAATCCACCAGGCCCGCCACGTCCAAGAACCGCGGTCGAATAACGGTGCGGCGATCAGTGCGTTGACGGTTTCAAAATCGCGCGCTTTCGGCAAAATCCAGCGCGTTGCCACGGCTGGCGTGTCCTCGCGCATGACAGTCGCCACCGTCATGACTGCACCTTGCCGAAATCCGGATTTGGATTTTGCAGCCGGGCGAGATAGCTGGTGCGTGGCCGCGTGCCCAGGTTACCGAGCAGCGCGTAGGCGTGCGGCTCGTTGCGCAATGCGTTGACGCGGGATTTCGGATCGGAGAGATCGCCGAAACTGATCGCCCGTGTCGGACAGGCGGCCTGACAGGCGGTAACGACTTCACCCTCGCCGATCGCGCGGTTGTCTTTCTCGGCGGCGCGACGCGTGCGGCTGATGCGCTGGACGCAATAGGTGCACTTCTCCATGACGCCGCGCCCGCGTACCGTGACGTCGGGATTGAACACGGCTTTGACGATGTCGGCACCGTAGCTCGAATATTCCTCGCCGTCGGCATAGCCGAAGAAGTTGAAGCGGCGCACTTTGTAGGGGCAGTTCGACTGGCAGAATCGCGTGCCGACGCAGCGATTGTAGACCTGGACGTTCAATCCCTCGCCGTCATGTACAGAGGCCGCCACCGGACACACCGGCTCGCACGGCGCATGCTCGCAATGCATGCAGGGCACCGGCGAGAAACCGGGCCGGCCGTCGACCACATAGTCGTCGATGCGCAGCCAGTGCATGCCGCGGCCGACGGCGATTTCGTCGGGGCCAACGATCGGCACATTATTCTCCGCCTGGCAGGCGATGACGCAGGCGTTGCAGCCGATGCAGGCCGCCGTGTCGATCGCCATCGCCCATTTGTAGGTGTCGTAAGTGTGCGGCGGGTAGAGCGTCGGCGGATGGGCGCCCGGTTTGTTCAGGCCGAGATCGCTTTTCGCCAAATCGGCGAGATTGAAGCGCGGCTGCAAGTCCTTGGCTTCGCCGTCCAGTGTGAAGAAATGCTGCGTGCGCAGCAGATTCTGCTTGCGGCCCGTAGGGCTCACCGTGACGTTGTCGATTGCCCAGGGTGCATCGGCGCGACGCAGTCGATAGACATCGAAGCCGATATTGCTGCCGATGCCGCCGGCCTGGGTGCGCCCATAGCCCAATGTCGTTGAAATGGTGCGCGTCGCCTGTTCGGGCTGCACCAGGACCGGCGCCTCGACGATCAGCTTGTCGTCTGTAATCCGCACCATGTCGCCGTCGACAACGCCGAGATTGCGGGCATCGGCTTCGGAGACATGCAGCACGTTGCCCCAGACCTGTTTGGTGAATGGCTTTGGACATTCCTGCAGCCAGGCATTGTTCGCCATGCTGCCGTCGAACACCGAAGGATCGGGCGCCAAGGCCAGGCTAAATCCGCTTTTGGCCGTGGCCGCTGCGAGCTGCGGCAATACCGGCGACGGCGCCGCTATTTTGGCTGAAGCGCTGTCGGCGATGACGCCGTCTTGCAACGATTGGCGCCACCAGGCGTCGAAGTCGCTCGCGCCATGGGTGGCGCGCCACTGCTCGCGGACGAGGTCGAACGCCGACGGCGCGACTGCACCGCCGAGCACGGCAAGGACCTCATGGGCAGTGCGGCTGTCGTAGAGCGGCCGGATGAGCGGCTGAACGATACTCGCCGTGCCGTCACAGGCGCGAAGATCGGACCAGCTTTCGAGCGGATGCGACAACGGCAGATGCCAAGTGCAGCACGCGGCGGTCTCGTCCTGATAGAGGGCGAGATGCGTGGAGAACGGCACCGTGCCGATAGCGCCGGCCAAGCCGAGCTCACCCGCCGTGTCATAGGCTGGGTTGGCACCGATGACGAGCAGCGTTTCGATATCGCCGGCGTGAATGTCGCCGGCCAGATTGCGCAGCGATTCCGCGTGCCCCGTCGCGACCGGATCGACCGGCGCGATGTAATCGATCGGCGCATCGAGCTGCTCATTGATCCAGTGACACAGCGCGTGCACTTCGGGCGGCTGCCGCGGCCCGGCCAAAACTATCGCGGCGCCGAGTTGCGCCAGAAGATCGGCCGCGGCCGATCTGGTGAATTGTGCCAAATCGGCCGGCAATGCGGCCTGCGGCCCAGCGGTACCAAGCGCGCCGGCAATCGCCAGCGCGACATTGCGGATGAGGTGATGGGGGAGTGCCAAGCGGTGATCGGCCAGCGCGCCGCTTAGTGTCCATGACGGTTCCACCGCATAGAGCCGCAGCGACCGTTCCGGCGTATGCGATTGGCGCGCAGCGATGATGTCACGGGCGAACCTGATCTGCTCGGGTCCGAAGCCGAGCGGATCGGCGTCGAGCAGCAACGCCACGCGCGCATCGTTGAAGCGCGGGATAGCCGTCAACGGTCGGCCGAATGCCTGGAGGGCGCCGGCGCGGATGGCGTCGTCTTCGACCGGCTCATAGCGATACCACTTCGCTTCCGGGAAACGCTGCATGAGATCGCCGATCTGCTTGATCAGCGTTGGCGAAGTCACGCGCCCCGTCAGCAGCGCAAGGCCGGAGCCGTGGCGCAAAACTTCCTGATCGATCCGCGCTCGCAGCGCCGCCTCGAATGCGCTCCACGATTGAATCCGACCGCCACTGCGCGGCGCCTGCGAGCGATCCGGGTCATAGAGCGACAGCACCGCCGCTTCGGCAAACACGTCGGTGGCGCCGAGGCTCGCTGGATGGCGCGGATTGCCGTCGATCTTGATCGGGCGGCC
This sequence comes from Xanthobacteraceae bacterium, assembly GCA_049584715.1. GTDB lineage: Bacteria > Pseudomonadota > Alphaproteobacteria > Rhizobiales > Xanthobacteraceae > BOG-931. The sequence goes on along the minus strand of JBAUYI010000342.1, from coordinate 33,085 downwards.
CTCGACCGTGGTGACGATGACGCCGCGGCCATAACCGGCGAGGGGCAGCGCACTGGCAAAGCGCAGCGGCAGACCGGGCGTCAAGCGCTCGGGCATCTCGACATAAGGCACAACCTCTTGATCTGGCCGGCCGCACGACGCCAACGCCAATGCCGCGCCGCTGACAAAAAGCTTCAGCGCCGCGCGGCGGTCTATGTCGAAAGAAGGATGCCGGTCGCTCATCGATGACACACGGAACAGTCGGTGAGATGTTTGTTGTCGATTGCTTGGTGGGCCAGCGTCGGCTCGCGCCGCGCCTCGTCGTCCGGAAATTTCCAGTCCGGATCGAAAACCGCGGAAACCGGCCGAAGGTTCGGTGCCGGATCGCGATGGCAGTCGAGACACCAGCTCATGGTGAGCGGCGCGGCCTGTCGCATCAGCGGCATGCGCGCCACATCGCCATGGCATGTCGTGCAGCCGACGCCTTTAGCGATGTGGATGGAATGATCGAAGTAGACGTAATCCGGTAGCTTGTTGACTTTGTTCCAATGGATCGGCCGGCCGTCGGCGAGACTCTCGCGCACCGGCGCCAGCATCGCGGTCTGGGTGTAAAGCTGCGAGTGGCAGGTCATGCAGGTGCGAGTGGGCGGGATGCCGGCGACGGCGGATGTTTCGACGCCGGTGTGGCAGTAGCGGCAATCGAGACCGAGACCACCGACATGATGGGCATGGCTGAACGGAATCGGTTGGTCGTAAGTGATAGACCGCCCGGTCACGTATTCGGACGCACTCACCCAATAGGCTACGCCGACAGCTAGAAATGGCACGACGACAATGGCGACGAGGACAAATCTGGCGATCGTGTCGGCATAGGGTGGAAATAGCTGCGGCATCTGCCGCTCTCCGCGCCAACCAGATCAATCGCCCCGACACTCGCGTGCATCCGGTGACGCTCCCGCCTCCGGCCAATGTCTTTTGCTAACCCGCGCTTGCCGCAATGGTTCCGTTCCGGGAACCGCGCCGCAATTCCAGGAACACACGGTCCGCGCTTCGGTTATCGTCGCACCAGGATGCAGGAGAAATTCCATGAGCGCTTCGCCCGATGACGAGCATCGCACTATCCTATCGACCCAGGAGGCGCGGGAGGGGGTAACGGGCCACAATGTCCGTTACGTGCTGGGCTTCGGGCTTATCGGGGTCATCGTCGCCTTTGCCGTGGTCTACGCGATTTACTTCGCCTGACGCTGAGCGCGGTCATCGTCTCCCCATGTCGAAGTTGCGCGTTCAGTCGCTTCGCTCGACCAAGGCCCCGCGCGTCTTGCTCACAGTCTCACTGCTCACCGGCGGTGCCGCGTTGCCCCAGGCGTTGCGGATATAGGTGACGACCGCGGCAACCTGGTCATCGTTCAAAACCCACGCGAAGGCTGGCATGGCAGGTGCCGTCGGCGCCTTATCCGTGCCGACGTTGCGCGCGCCACGCAACACGACATGCAACAGCGATGTCGGATCGTTCTGTTGCACCGCCGGAGAGCCGCTCAGTGCCGGAAAAATACCGGCAACGCCCTTGCCATTGGCGGTGTGACAGCCGGAACATTCATCGGCATAAATTTGTGCACCGATTGTTATCGCCTTCTGGTCGGGCGCTGGTGGAGCGCTCTCCTGCTCGCCCGGTATGTCTTTCAGATAGACCGCGATCGCCTTGAGGTCGTCGTCGCTCATATGCGAGGTCGAGAGATTGAGCGTTTCCGACATCGGCCCGGTTGCCGCGCCCGTCCGGTTATGACCGGTCTTGAGATAAGTGACGACATCGTCGACCGACCATGAACCGAGGCCGTGCCGCGCATCGTTGGTGATATTGGGCGCGAACCAGCCTTGCAGCGCATAGCCTTGCAGCACTTCACCGGCTTTGTCGGCGCCAAGAAAATTTTTCGGCGTGTGGCACATGCCGCAATGGGCGGGGCCTTGCGTCAGATAGGCGCCGCGGTTCCATTCCGCGCTCTTATCGGCGGCCGGCTGGAAGGTGCCTGGAGTGAAGAACAATTTGTCCCAAACCGCCATGGAGGCGCGAACATTGAACGGAAACGGCAGTTGATCCGCATTCACCGCGTCATGCACGGCCGGCACCGTATTGAGATAGGCGCGGATGGCGAGCGCATCGTCGCGCGTCAGCTTGGTGTAATAGGTGTAGGGCATCGCCGGATAGAGATGCGTACCATTCCGGCCGGTTCCTTTCGTCAGAGCGTTGACGAACTCATCGTCGGTCCAGGCCCCGATACCGGTCGTCGGATCCGGCGTTATATTGGGCGCAACCAGCTTGCCAAACGGCGTTTCGATCGACCGTCCGCCGGCAAAGTCATGGCCGCTGCCGGGCAATGTGTGGCAGGCCGCGCAATCGCCGAGGATGGACAAATAATGTCCGCGCTCGACCTGGTTGAAATTCTGCGTGTCGATACCAGCCGCCTCGGCAGCGCCGACGCAGACAGTGAGTGCCGCGCCCGCGAGTAGCGCTCGCGTAAGCCTCGACAAAATTCTTTCGTTCCTAGGCATGAACGAGCGGGCCCGGATTTTTGAGATATTGCGAACGGATCGCGGCGGCGGACCAGAAGGCGAGCGCGCCCACCGTCCCAGTCGGGTTGTAACCGGCGTTCTGCGGGAAAGCGGATGCGCCTTGCACGAACAGATTGGGCACGTCCCAGCTCTGCAGATATCTGTTGAGCGCGCTGTTGCCGGGATTGTCGCCCATGATGGCGCCGCCGTTGAGGTGCGACGTCTGGTATTGCGTCACGTCGTAGGGGCCTTTGCGCGGCTTCTTGACGACCTGTCTGGCCCCCATCTGCTGGACGATCTCGGCGTATTTGTCGGTGAGCCACTCGCTCATCTTCAGTTCGTTGTCGTGTAAGTCGAATGTCAAACGCGCCAATGGCCGACCGAACCGGTCCTTGTATATCGGATCGAGGTCGATGTAATTATCGCGATAGCTGTAGAAGGAAGCGTGCACCCCGCCGCCTGAATTGAGTGTGCTCAAATAGTTGTCGCGCAGCCCTTGCTTCCATTTCGCGCCCCAAGCCGGAGTGCCTGGCGGCAGCTCCATGCTTTCGAGCGGCCGGCCGTTGGTCTGCACCTGGCCGAGATAGCCACCGCCGACGAATCCCAGCGGCCCATGGTCGAAATTATCACCGTTGAACTCATCGATGATCATGCCGATCGCGCCGGACGCGACGAATGGGTTGAAATTGTATTTGTCCTTGTCGAAGAAGCCGAGCGCGGTCGACATGGTCTGATGCGTGAAATTGCGGCCAATCTGGCCTTGACCGGTGCTCGGGTCGTATGGCGTCCCGATGCCCGAGAGAAGTAGAAGCTGGACATTGAAGAGCTGAAAGCTGCAGAGGATGACGAGGTCGGCCGGCTGTTCAAATTCCTCGCCCGATGCATTCACATAGGTGACGCCCGTCGCCATCTTGCGCGACCGGTCGAGATCGATGCGAGTGGCCTCGCATTCCGTTCGCGCCTCGAAATTCGATTTTCGCGTCAGCACCGGCAGGATCGTGGTCTGCGGGCTGGCCTTGGAATAATTGGCGCAGCCGAACCATTCGCAGAAGCCGCAATAAGTGCACTGCCCCAGCGTGACGCCGAGCGGATTGGTATAGGACTGCGAAAGATTTCCGGACGGCTGCGGAAACGGCTTGTAGCCCAGCTCCTGGGCAGCCTTCGCAAACAGCATATGGCCATAGCCTTGCTTCTGCGGTGGCGTCGGATAGGGCCGCGAGCGCGCACCCTCGAACGGATTGCCGCCCTCCTGGATCGCTCCCTTGAGATTGCCGGCTTTGCCTGACGTGCCACATAAATATTCGAACTCGTCATAATGCGGCTCGAGATCGTCGAACGTGACGCCCCAATCCTGGATGGTCATGTCCGCCGGCAGGAAATTGGCGCCGTAACGTTGCGTCAGATGACTGCGAAGGACGAAGTCGCTCGGCAAGAAGCGCCAAGTCTCGGCGTTCCAATGAACGCCGGCACCACCGACGCCGTTACCGAGCATGAAGGCGCCCCAGTTGCGCACCGGGAGCGCCGTTTGATTGCCGTTATTGCGGAATGTCACCGACATCTGCGACGGCCGCAGGAACAGCTCGTGCTGCAGCCGATAGCGCAATTCGTCCTGGGCGTAGGAGATCGGAAAGTCGCTCGCGGTGTCGCGCCATGGGCCGCGCTCGATCGCCACCACATCGAGGCCGGCGTCGGTCAATTCATTGGCTAGGATGGAGCCAGTCCAGCCGAGGCCGATGACGACGACGTCTTTGCGGGGAAGTTTCTGCGCCATTGTTGTTCCACCTACAAAGTAGCCGCGGGCACACGCGGTTCCTCAACGCTTACAGCGACCAGTTCGGATGATTATTGATGCCGACCGGCGGCAAGGTGACGCGCTGATTGTGCCGATCGATCCAATCGCGATAGTCGTAGTGCGCGCCGGGAAAGCCGATCATCTTCCACGACGCCATGTCCTTGTTGCCGCCGTAAATCGGATCGGCCAAAAATCCATTCTGTGTATCTTTGAGGATGAGCTCAAAGAACTTCTTGCCTTCGGCGCCCTCGAGCTTCAGCGAGCCGTCTTCAAGGCCGCTGATGACCTCATCTTTTTGATCGTCGGAGAGATCGGCGAAGCCGCGGTTGGCGAATTTGGCGCGGCAGGCGCTGTCGAGCGCAGCGAGCGCCTTACGATATTGTTGCGCAGGCGTGACCGAGGATTGCGGTCCCTGCTGCTTCGTCCCTTCTTGGAAGGGTCCGTCCATGTAGTAGCCGTCGAACCTGCCGTATGGGCCGGCAAGCTGGCGGTCGATGAATATCGCGCATCCGCACTCTTTGCCGCCGGGTGTCTCGGGATCGGTCGGAATGAGACGGTCGACAACAGCCTCGACGGTCGCGGCTTCCTGGGGTGTGAAATACTTCCAGCCGTCCGGCGTTACCACCGCCGGCGGGTCGGCCGAGCCCGGCTTCCATGGCAAACCGCCTTTGACGATCGCCGCGCGAATAGAACGCGAACTCAACACCAGCAGCACCACCGCGCTGGAGCCGAGAAGCTGTCGCCTATTCATTCGGAGCACGGCTTTAGTCCCGGTCGCGCCACCCAACGCTAATCGCCAAACGCCTCAGCGAAAGCGAAGGTTCCTCGCGGTAACTACATCGGCGCGTACATGATGCCGCACGGTGCGGGCTCTACAGCGGCCGCGGACCGCGCATCGTGCCGGCGAGCAAAGCGATCAGGAATAGCAGCAGCGCGACGAAGAAAACGATCTTGGCGATGCCGACTGCCGCCACGGCGATGCCGCCGAATCCAAGTACGGCCGCGATCAGGGCAATGATCAAGAGCGTAACGACCAGATTGAGCATGGCTTAGTCCTCGCAAATCTTGGGAGCTCGCGCCCGGCGGGTGCGTTCCAACGATGAAGTCTTTCGCCATAAAGATGCCGGATAGCGAAAAGTTCCAAGTCGATGATTGCTGCAGCGCCCTGGTCGATGCTCGACAGTTGGAAAATAAGGGAAAAGCCGCACGAATTTTAACGCGGATGGAGTGCGGAACCGGAACCTGATTTGTTGGTTCACAACGGGAACCGCGGCAATTGGATGGCAAATATCGGGATTTTCTCGCGCCATCCGAAAATCCGCTTTAACGCAATCGATATCGAGGAACGCGAGGAGTTAGACATGGCAGACACCACAATCGTGGGCGATCATATCGACATCGTCGAAGCCCCAAATGCGGCGTGGGGTGTATTTTCCCGCAGTGGCTTGTCATGGAGCGGGGTAATCGCCGGTACGTTCACCGCCATCGCCGTCACCATCATCGTGATCGCGCTTGGATCTGGTATCGGATTTGTACTCGCCTCGCCGTTTTCGTCCTCGCCTTCGGCTGGCACGCTGACGGTGCTGGGCGCCGTGTGGCTGGTGTTTGCGCAAGCGGTCGGCTTTGCGACTGGCGGCTACATTGCGGGTCGCCTGCGCCGGGACCCGGCTCCCATCCATGACGGCGAGACAAAGTTCCGTGACGGCGCTAATGGGCTCGTCGTTTGGGCCATCGGTGTCGCGGTGAGCTCGCTGCTCATTGTTGGTGCGGCGGAGAAGGCCGGCAGCGCAGCGGCAACTACTGCGACTGCCGGTGCCGCCGCAGCGGGCATCGCTGGCGCTTCCGGTCAACCTTCATCGATGGACTATTTCACCGACTCGCTGCTGCGAACCAATCCGCAAGCCTCGGCCGAGGCAAATGGCGCCGCACCGAGCAATGCGCCACCGAACAACAATGCGGCACCCAATAACAATAACGCGGCAATGCATGCTCAGGTCGGCCGCATCCTGATCACGGCCGTGGCCGCCAACGGCCTTGCCAGCGACGACCGCACCTATCTGGCGCAGATCGTCAGCGCGCGCACCGGCATGAGCATGGACGACGCCCAAAAGCGCGTCGACGATGTGATGAACCGGGCCCGCGCCAGCGTGACGCAGGCAGCCGAAACGGCGCGCAAAGCGGCCGCTTATCTGTCGTTCTGGACTTTCATGTCGCTTCTGTTCGGCGCCGTCTGCGCGACGCTGGGCGGAATGCTCGGCGGCGATTTGCGCGACGATTTCGCGACACGGCGCGCGGTGTCCATGACGCCGCGGTAACCGGGGTGTCGGCGGAACGGACGTGGTCGCCACACGTTGGCGGATTGAGCGGGCGCAAACGCCCCGCCCGGTTCCCTCAATCCGCGAAGTACACCGCGTAGTACAAGGACAACAACAATGGGCCTCTTCTCCAAAGACATCAAAAACATGAACGACCTTTTCGTGCACACCCTGCAGGACATCTATTACGCCGAGAACCAGATCGTGAAGGCGTTGCCCGACATGGTCGAAAAATCCAGCGATCCTCAGCTCAAACAGGGCTTCCAGACTCATCTGCGTGAAACGGAAAATCACGTGAAACGGCTGGAACAGGTTTTCAAGCTGATCGGCCAGAAGGCGCAGGGTGTCGATTGCCCGGCAATCGACGGCATCCTCGAAGAGGCCAACGACGTCGCCGGCGAAGTTGAGAAGAAGTCGGTGCTCGATGCGGCATTAATCGCCGCCGCGCAGGCGGTCGAGCATTACGAGATGACGCGCTACGGCACGCTGATATCGTGGGCGAAGGAGCTCGGTCGCAACGACTGCGTCACGCTGTTGCAGCAGACCCTGGACGAGGAAAAGGCCACCGACAAGAAGCTAACCGCGATGGCCGAAAGCCAGGTGAACCGCAAGGCGGCGTAAGCCGAGACGCACGGCACCTACAGGACGCAAGCCGGCGGTCACGATGTGCTGCCGGCTTGCGTGAGGTTTCTGAACATGAGCCAGAGCGTCGGGGATTTTGTTGTCGAGCGCCTTCATGCCTGGGGTGTCAGAAAAATCTTCGGTTATCCGGGTGATGGCATCAACGGCGTGTTCGGTGCACTCCACCGCGCCGAAGGCAAGATCGAGTTCATCCAGGCCCGGCACGAGGAAATGGCAGCATTCATGGCCTCGGCCTACGCCAAATTTACCGGAGAACTGGGCGTCTGCATCGCGACGTCGGGTCCTGGCGCCTCGCATCTCATCACCGGCCTCTACGATGCGCGGCTCGATCACATGCCGGTGCTCGCCATCGCCGGCCAGCAATCGCGCAACGCGATTGGCGGTCATTACCAGCAGGAAGTCGACCTGCCAGCACTGTTCAAGGATGTCGCCAGCGCCTTTGTGGTCCAGGCTTCGACGCCGGCGCAGGTTCGCCATCTGGTCGATCGTGCAATCAGAATCGCCTTGGGCGAGCGCCGAGTGACCGCGATCATCCTGCCCAACGATCTTCAAGAGGTAACTTATCAAGCGCCGGCACGCGCGCACGGCACGATCCATTCAGGCGTCGGTTTCTCTAAGCCAAAAACCGTGCCTTATGACGCCGATCTGCATCGTGCGGCCGAAATTCTCAACAGCGGGAAAAGAGTTGCGATCCTGGTCGGCGCCGGTGCGCTCAATGCGACAAACGAAGTCATCGCAATTGCCGACCGTCTGGAAGCCGGCGCCGCTAAGGCGCTGCTCGGCAAGGCCGTGCTGCCGGACGATCTGCCCTGGGTAACCGGCTCAATCGGCTTGCTTGGCACCAAGCCAAGCTACGACATGATGATGGAATGCGACACGCTGCTGATGATCGGCTCCGGCTTTCCCTATTCGGAGTTCTTGCCTAAGGAGGGTCAGGCCCGCGGCGTGCAGATCGATTTGGCGCCGGACATGCTGTCGCTGCGCTATCCGATGGAGGTCAATCTGGTCGGCGACGCGGCGGAGACGCTGCGCGCGTTGTTGCCGCTGCTGAAATCGGGAAAAGACGCCAAGTGGCGCGGCACGATCGAAAAGAACACGGCCGAATGGTGGAAGACCCTTGAGGCGCGCGCAATGGAGTCCGCTGACCCTGTCAATCCGCAGCGTGTCACCTGGGAACTGTCGCCGCGTCTACCGGAGCGCGTCATTGTCACGAGCGATTCCGGCTCTTGCGCCAATTGGTACGCGCGCGATCTGAAAATGCGGCGCGGCATGATGGCATCGCTATCGGGCGGTCTTGCCTCCATGGGCGCGGCTGTGCCGTACGCCATTGCCGCGAAGTTCGCCCATCCCGACCGCCCGGTCATCGCCCTGGTCGGCGATGGCGCCATGCAGATGAACAACATGGCCGAGCTGATCACAATCGCCAAATATTGGCGGCAGTGGTCCGACCATCGCTGCATCGTCTGCGTTTTCAACAATGAAGATCTCAACCAGGTCACCTGGGAACAGCGGGTGATGGAGGGCGATCCGAAATTTAATGCCTCGCAGCAGATTCCCAATGTGCCCTATCACAGCTTCGCCGAGCTGATCGGGCTCAAGGGCATCTATGTGGACCGGGACGACGCGGTCGGCGCCGCATGGGACGAAGCGCTTGCGGCCGATCGGCCCGTGGTGCTCGAAGTGAAAACCGATCCCGAAGTGCCGCCGCTGCCGCCGCACATCACCCTCGAGCAAGCCAAGCATTTCACCGCAGCGCTGATCGAGGGCGATCCCCATGAGCGCAGCGTCATCGTGGAGACGGCAAAGCAGGTCCTGGCTTCGATCATTCCCGGAAAATAAAATTTCCGAGAGATAAGGCGGCACGTCGTCACGCTTGAGGCAGCGATCCCCGATCACTTCTGGCGTGGCGAACGGACGTTCGGAGCGGCTTCCACCAATTGCCCCGATCGTTGCGCGGTAATTCCCGCAATAAGCGTGCGAGCGACGATGCGGACCTCTTCTTGAAACGCGGTGTCGGCATCGAGCTCTTCATGGCTGGTCGCGTAGGGCTCCCAGTAGCCGATATAGCGATCGACCTCCGCCGCGATACCGGCAGGTCTCAAGCGCATGGAGATGAGCCAATCGGAAATCGCGCGGCGCACGCCCATGATACCCTCGGTGTCGCCGTGCACGACGACAGCAAACAAACGTTCGGCCAGATGTCGCGGATAGTCCCAACCTGCAAGCTCCAACGCTTTGGCCTCTGACGCATTTTTGCCGTGGGTTTGCGTCGGATCGGGATTGCCGCCGTCGGCGCAAACCAGCCGGTCCATCATCAGCTTGAATGGCGACGTCACTTGGTACCAATTCACCGGGGTTACGATCATGATGCCATGGGCCGCGACCCACATGGGATAGATGTCGTTCATCCAGTCTTGCGTTTGGCCGAGCGAGTAATTCGGGTAACAAGAGCACGGCCAGTGACAGAGTGGCGCCGCCGTCGAAAAGCAAGCTTTGCAGGGATGAATGTTGCGGCCGTATTCCGAGGTCACGCGAGACAGGTCGAGCAGTTCCACCGCCGCGTTCGCCTGTTTGAAGATTTCGTCGGCGATTTGCACGAGCCGATAGCTTTTCGACATTTCGCCCGGACACGTGTGCTCGGAGCGCGGTGAGCCATTGATCAGCAAAATACGAATCGGTCCCTCGGCCTCGTCATGCCGCCGCTGTGCCGCCTGCACCGCCTCGTGGGCGGCGATCCAGTCGACGGCCAGGTCGTAGTCCGGATCGGCGAATGCCGCTCCTGCTTTTCGCGTATGCGGGCTCTTGCGCGAATGGTCGTAGGCATCCCATGCGGCTTGCGTAAGTGTATCGAGCTCGGGCAAAAGCGCTTCGAAATTCTGGTCCTGAAATTGCGTTCGGAAGCGCCGCTTGAACTCCGCCTCATCGAGCCTCGGGCTCGGCATGCCTTTACGAGGAGCGGGGCTTTACCATTTTTGAGCCAATCGAACATCGACACCCCAAAGCGACTAATCGAGACGACTAAACAGGGACACCGGCGCAGCAGGTCATACGCCAGGCTCCACTTTTGCGAACATGACGTTTCGACAACAGGGTGACTGGACGCCGGTTCCCGGCAATCTCACACTAGGAGAGATGCCAGGTTTGCTTTCTGCTGCCTGACCTGCGCCAGGGTGCATTGTTTCGGCGCCTTGTCGGGCCGCCAGCGCAACAGCCGCGTGCCATGCCGAAAGCGGTCACCGCTGAAATGATCGTAGCAGACTTCGACCACAAGCTTCGGCCGGAGCGGTTCCCATTCGCTCGAACGCTTGGTCGACCAGCGGCTCGGGCCGCCGGGCGCATTGCCGGTGAAGCCTGGAGGGCCGATCAACGGTTTTAGTTTTTTGGTGAGCGCCGGCTTATCCTGGTTCTTGATCGTCGAGGTGAAGCCAACGTGATGCAGCAGGCCGCCGGCATCGTAGAGGCCCAGCAAGAGCGAGCCGACGACACGTTTGCCCTCGTTGTAGCGGAAACCGCCGACCACACAGTCGGCGCTGCGATAATTCTTGATCTTCTGCATGCCGGTCCGGTCACCAGACCGATAAGTAAGATCGCGCCGTTTAGCGATCACGCCGTCAAGCACCTTACCCGACCGCCCGAGCCAGGCCTTGGCTTCCGCAAGCTTGTTGGTCATCGGCGATAATCGAATCCGCCGGTTACCTCGGCAGCAGCTGCGAAAGAACGATTCCAGCACAGGCCGGCGATCTTCGAGCGTCTCATCGATCAGCGATCGCCCATCAGCGCCGGCAAGCAGATCGAACACAATCAGCATCGCCGGCGTCTCGACCGAGAGCTTTTTGACCCGGCTTGCCGCTGGATGGATCCGCTGCAGCAGAGCATCGAAGGAAAATGCACCACCGGCTGGAACGACGATCTCGCCATCAAGGACGAATTGCTTCGGACTCAACGCGCCAATCGCCGCGACCAGCTCCGGAAAATAGCGGGTCATCATGCGGCCGGACTTCGATTGCAGCTCGACTTTCTTGCCGTCGCGAAAAACAACGCAACGGAAGCCGTCCCATTTCGGCTCGTATTGCCAGTGCTTGCCGACCGGAATTTGGTCGACCGATAGCGCCTCCATGGGACTAAACGGCGGTCGTAGCGGGAGAGTCATTGCCGGACTGCCGTCTGTCATTGAGGCCCGTCGTCGATCAGGTAATTGCAGGGGGTTCCTGGGGTTCCATCGGGAGCTGCGCTGTCGGGAACTTTTATTGCAGCGGGCATTTGACCCCGCACGAGGGCCACGAATCGAGCCGGTGCTTTACGTACCGCGACTACCGGCGCGGCCACGAAGGAAAGTCGGTAAACGATGTCGCCGCGCGCGTTGAAGGTGCTTGCATTCAATTGCAGCTTGAAGAGCGCGAATGGGCGCGAGAAATCATCCACCGACGTGTTGTTGAAGCAGTTGCTCGACGCGCTCGAACGTCATGGCGCCAAGGGCGAGGTCATCCGCGCCGTCGACCACAACATCAAACCCGGGGTAACGTCGGACGAAGGTGAAGGCGATGGGTGGCCGATGCTGCGCAAGCGCGTGCTGGATGCCGACATCCTGGTGATCGGGACGCCGATATGGCTTGGGCAGCCTTCGAGTGTCGCCAAGCGCGTCCTGGAGCGTATGGACGCCTTCCTCGACGAGACCGATGCCAAGGGTCGCATGCCTTCCTACGGCAAGGTCGCGCTTGCGGTCGTTGTCGGCAACGAGGACGGCGCCCATCACACCGCTGCCGAATTGTTTCAGGCCCTCCTGGAAGTGGGCTTTACGATCCCGGCCGGCGGCGTGACCTATTGGGTCGGCGAGGCCATGGGAAGCAAGGATTACAAGGACTTGTTCAGGACGCCAAAGGCGGTTGCCGAGTGGACGCCGCTCCTGGCCTCGAACACCGCGCATCTGGCGCGGCTTCTCAAGCAGAAGAGATACCCGGGGGTCTGACATAGCAGGCGACCGGTGAAGCCCAATCAAGCTTGGCGCACACTTTTTTTTTGTCACCTTGTAGGCAACCGATTGCGATTACAGAGGTTATTGAACGCCGCACCGACATAAGGATGCGCCCGAAGGTTTGGAGGAAATCACATGGCCAAGAAACGGAAGCGAAAATATTCGCGTAGCGCCGGCAGCGACGTCAAAAGCGAAATGCACCGCTATAAGCGCGGCACGGCCAAGAGCGGCAAAGGCGGTAAGGGCGGCAAAGTGAAAAGCCGCAAGCAGGCCATCGCCATCGGCCTCTCCAAGGCGCGCAAAAAAGGTAAGAAGGTTCCGAAAAAGAAATAGCCGCGACATTAGCGAACCGAATCGTAAGGAGTATTGCGCCATGACGCAGTCCCGTACCCGTCTTTCCCGCAGCACCATAGAGGACCGCTTCGCCCAGGGCGCGGAAGACACCGCCGCCCATGGGCGTACCATCCAGGCGAAAATCGACAAGAAGGACCAGCGCGCGAAGCACAACGGCGACAAGAAACCGATGCAAGCTGGAACGCGCGAATATCCGGCGCCGCCGCTGCCTGCTCAGCATATGGCAAAGCCCGGCTCCGAGGCGGCCCTCGATCTGGCGCCGATGTACGAGGCGCCCGGTTACAAGGGCTCGGAGAAGTTGCTCGACAAGGTGGCGCTGATCACCGGCGCCGATTCCGGCATCGGCCGCGCCGTCGCGGTGCTGTTTGCTCGCGAAGGTGCCGACGTCGCCATCTGCTATCTCAATGAGCACGAGGACGCCGAAGCAACCAAGCGCGCCGTGGAGAAGGAAGGCCGTTCCTGCATCCTCATCCCCGGCGACGTTGCCGATCCGGCATATTGCCGGGAAGCGGTCGAGCTTACGGTGCAAGACCTCGGCGGCCTCGATGTGCTGGTCAACAATGCGGCGTTCCAGGAGCACGTGGACAATTTCGAGGATTTGAGCGAGGAGCATTTCGATCGCACGATCAAGACAAATCTCTATGGCTACTTTCACATGGCCAAAGCTGCGGTGCCGCACATGAAGCCGGGAAGCGCCATCGTCATGACCGGCTCGGTCACCGGCATCCTCGGCAACAAGGACCTGCTCGATTATTCGATGACCAAGGGCGGCATCCACGCCTTCACGCGTTCGCTGGCGACCCATCTGGTGGATCGCGGCATCAGAGTGAACGCGGTGGCGCCGGGCCCGGTGTGGACGCCGCTCAATCCTGCCGACAAGCCGGCGGAAGCGGTTGCCAAATTTGGCAGCGACACGCCGATGCGGCGGCCGGCGCAGCCGGAGGAGATCGCGCCGGCCTATGTGTTCTTGGCCGCGCCCGCTTGCTCGAGTTACATCACCGGCGAAATTCTGCCCATCATCGGCGGCTATAGCGGCGGGTAACGAAAGACGTTGAGGCCCGGTTTTGAGGGTCAAGCCCTGCCTGCTGTTTGGCGGTTACTGGGGCTATAGTCGCGGCGATTACGGCGGACGCGAGCATTGGCTGATAGGGGTTCCGCTGCTGATCGTCGTACTGGTAGTGCTGTTCGGCGGCGGCTATTACGGCACGCAACTCTAGAACGCCGCGTTCCACGGCGAAGGCGTACCCGGCCGGCCTACTTGTTGCTGGTTTGTTGCTTCGGTCTGACGCGCCACACCGTATTGCCCACGTCATCGGCCATGGGTCACTGGGACCCGAGGTTGTGAGCGTGGTTTGAACGAATTGCGATCCACCTCGTTCCCGGAGGTCAGCGGGCGTCAACGGTCAGGGTGGCTTCCGCGCCCCAAGGGGCTTGAGTCCTTTCACGCCGGGCTTGACCACTGCGCAATGGTATCCCCAAGCCTCACTAGCGTCTCTATACCCTTGGCGGTGTGCTCAAGAATATCGTCCGTGGGACGCCAAATACCGGCCTCGCCGAAAACCACGATCGCCGAACCGCCGAACTTGAAGACCGCTTTTTCCTCGCCACGATGAAATTCCGTTTCGGTTGGATGCACCTGCACAATACGCCCGACCGACATCGCACCGACCTCCACGAAGCCAAGTCGCCCAAAGTTTCGTGTTTCCAGGATGTGTATTTGCCGTTCATTACGAAACAAAATGTCCGCTTGGTTGAGGAGCGCATGCCAATTCACGGTCCACAGGCTTCGCCCGATCCAGTCGGTATCGAGCGTGGTGCCGTCGTCCGGATAATGCACATGGTGATAGTCCATCGGCGATGGCCGTGCGAGCAGAACCGGGCCGCCGGCAAAAACCGCGGCGCGCTTGGCGCTGCCAAGGATTTGCTCCGCGCTCAACGAATGTCCTTTGACGGGAAATTCCTGATCGGGCGTGAGTTTTTCCCAGCCGAAATACCGCGCTTCGGCAAAAGCGGCCATTTCCTCCGGCGCTGATACGAAATTTCGTTCACCCGGCTTAAATTCGCGATCGAAGAAATCGGCAAAGCAGCGATAAATCACCGGCTTGAACTCGCTCATGTCAATGTTGTGCTCGCGAATAAACGGCTCGATCTGTTTGGCGCTCCGGGCGCTGTTCTGATAGGCGGCGAGGAGCCAGTCGTAGAGCGGCTCGGCCTCCAGCCATTGGTTGAGCGAGCGACGGGGATGGCTTTCGTAAGTGGAGGGATGATCCTTCATGAACTCTTGGATCGGTCCCATACGGGTAAAGGAAGAGGCTTCGCCATCCGAAACCTGTGTCTCTATCATTTCGGCGGCCTATGCTGTTCTCGCCGAACGATTTGACGTCACCATGTTGGCCTCGAATAACAAAGCGAAGGCCCACCAACCGGCGAGCCTTCCCGAGATTGCAGACATCGTTCTATTATTCGTCGTCGTGTTCTTTCTTGATTATGGTTTTCTTCTCTTCCACGTGCGGGACGGGCAGCACGTTTAGCTCGTCTCGTTTCTTGACGACTGTTTTGTCGCCCGTATCATTGTCCTTCTTGATAATAGTCGTATCTTCGGCCTTGACCGCCACAGTCATGGGTGCCGTCACAATGGCGGCGGCCACCGTGGCGAGGATGAGCTTACGCATTGGACGGTTCTCCTTTGTGCGTTCTGTCACTCAAAACAATGCTCACACCGGCTGTGGGTTCCAGCAATTCCCGAACCGGTGGCGCCACATGCTTTCGACAAGCGACGCCAGATAGCGGCCAGGACCGCGGCGGGTCCGGCGCTGGTGTCCTTTGGAACCAAAGCCATTCCGTCCCTGTTGAGGTTGAACGGCCCCTAGTTTTTCGTGGCGCATCATGCCTTTGCTGGAAGACGTAAAGAAGACCACGGAGCATCTGACGGGCTGGCACCGGCCAAAGTCGGCGGAGCTGGATAAGCTGGTCCGAAAATCGAAAGCGAATACCTACACGTTCGGGGACGACGGCCTCATCCCGAACAACCCGCGCTGGCCGGTCATCATCTACCGTCGCGCCGTCCGTTTTCCGCGCGATCTCGATCCCGCCGCGGTCATCGAGGATATCTTCGAACGCAACGGATGGCGGGATAGCTGGCGCGACGGCATTTACGACTATTTGCACTATCACTCGCGCATCCATGAAGCGCTCGGCGTTGCGCGCGGCAGCGCCCAGGTGCGGCTCGGCGGCGATAAAGGCCGAACTTTTAAAATCGGAGCAGGCGACGTCCTCATCCTTCCAGCCGGGACGGGACATCAGTCGCTCAAGGCCGGCAAAAATTTCCTGATCGTGGGCGCTTATCCCTCGAACGGTACTTACGATGAGTGTTTGCCGGACCCCAAGGAACATGCGGTCGGCGTGAGGCGTGTCAAAAAGGTTGGTTTGCCGCGCAAGGATCCTCTCTTCGGTACGTCAGGTGCGCTATTCAGATATTGGACGCCCGCGCGTTAGCCGTTGCCGGTCGTCATGGACTTGCAAAAAAAACTGAAACTTGCGCTCAACGACAACCGTCTTCTGATTCTCGGTACGCAGGTTCTGTTCGGCTTTCAGTTCAACGGTATCTTCCAGGAACTGTTTGTCGACCTTCCGTACCCTTCGCGCGTGCTCGAAACTTCCGGCCTTACGCTGCTCATGGTCTCGATCGCCTTCCTCATCGCGCCCTCCATGCATCATCGTCTTGTCGAGAGCGGCCAGGACAACGCGCGCGTATTGAGACTCGCCAGCGATTTTGCCGGCTTCGCTTTGCTGCCGCTCACCTTCGCGCTTGCCTTCGATATGTTCGTCACCGTCGCATGGACGCTCGATCCCGTCACGGGAGCCACTATCGGTGCGGGTTTTTTCATTGTGGCGATTTTATCTTGGTACGTCTTGGGATTTCTTTTACGGAGCAAGAAGCCGGCCATGGCGAAAGATAAGGCAGTTCGCACGCCGCTCGACGTCCAAGTCGATCAGCTGCTCACCGAGGCGCGCCTGATCATCCCAGGCGCCCAAGCGCTACTCGGCTTTCAGTTTGCCGTGACCCTGATGCGGGCGTTTGCCGAATTGCCGGAGGCCGTTAAAATGCTGCATGTCGCAGCCCTGTGCTGCATCGGGCTAGCCGTCATTATGCTGATGGCCCCCGCCTCAATCCATCGCATCGCTTTCGGCGGCGAGGACGATCCGGCGTTTGTCAGGGTTGCGTCCTTTTTCGTTGTTGCCGCGCCTTTGCCGCTCGCGTTTGGAATTGCCCTCGATACCTTTGTCGCCGCCGGTCGCGCCCTCCAGTCGGATCGCGCTGCCACCTTACTCGGTTTGGCGGCAATCGTCGTTTTATTGGGCACCTGGTATATGTACCCGCTCGCGCAACGGCTCTTGAAAAAGACCGGCCGCCCATGAACGCGAAGCTTGCAGCCCTCGCCAAACAGGTGATCGAAGCGGCGCGGATGCAAGGTCTCTCGCTCGTCACCGCCGAATCCTGCACCGCCGGCAAACTCTCAAATGTGCTGTCCGAAGTCCCCGGCGCCGGGGAGCACTTGCACGGCGGATTCGTCACCTACACGAAGGAAGCCAAAACCAAGCTGCTTGGAGTTTCGCTTGAGCTTTTACGCGAACGCGGGGCGGTCTGCGTCGATACCGCGGTCGCCATGGCTGAGGGAGCCTTGCGCCGCTCGCCTGCGAACATCGCCCTCGCCATCACGGGTGTAGCCGGCCCGAAGCCCGATGAAGACCATAACCCTGTAGGCTTTGTGTGCATCGCAGCAGCCCGCGAAGGCTTTCCTTCGCGGCACACCGAGCGGCACTACGGGCCGATCGGCCGCGCCAAGATTTTGGACGAAGCCATGGCGGATGCCCTGACCGAAGCCCTTCAACTCATCCACGCCCCCGGGAACTCTGGTCCGCAAGGATGCGTTGCAAAATGACATTCTCTAAATCGGTTCAACTCGCATGCCTCCCCAGACTGCACGCCATACGATCCTCTCGGCCATTGCGCCCTACGACGCCAAGACCGAGGACCTCCGCATCGTCATCGAGACGCCCAAGGGCAGTCGCAACAAATACAGCTATGATCCCGAATGCGACTGCCTGCAGCTCTCGACCGTGCTGCCCGAGGGCATGGTCTTTCCCTACGATTTCGGCTTCATCCCTTCGACGCTCGGCGACGATGGCGATCCACTCGATATCTTGATTCTCATGGAAAGCCCGGTGGTGCCAGGCTGCGTCGTCACGGTCCGCTTGGTCGGCGCAATCGAGGCGGAGCAGAAAGAGAAGGACAAGGGCTGGACGCGGAACGACCGGTTGGTCGCCGTGGCGACCCATGCCCAGACCTATGAAAAGGCGAAGAAGTTTAGCGATCTCCGTCCTCACCTGGTCGACGAGATCGTCGAATTTTTCGTGAGCTATAATAAACTTCGCGGCCGCAAATTCAGGCCGGGTAAGACCGTCGGGCCCGGGAAGGCTGAAGAGCTTATAAAGATCGGAATGAAGAAATTTCGCCGCAAAAAGCAACGCTAACGACTGTTGGCTCAGAGCCCTGGTAAGCCTCAGCTTAAAATACGCGATCGCAAAATATCGGGAAGTTCCCATCCGATGGCGTTTGTTGTCGATGCTGTAACCCAGCGCGCCTTTGACGCGGACCTTGATCCGCCGCAATATGGAGCTGCGGCACAACGCGTCACCGATCAGCCGCCAGGGGTGCGTAATGTCTTTAGTTACCGATAGAATTGGCAAGTCTCTTGGATATGGACGAGGGCGAAAAGTGTCGGTTGAACGCGATGGCACAGACTTCGTCGTAGCATTCCAACCTGAAGGCCACGTTATTTTCCGACATCATGATCTGAAGGCATTGAGAAATGTCTGTAGCAAGCTTCGGTGGGAAGTCATTGAAGAAAAGTCATTTCCGCAAAACCTAAATGATATACGCACGTATCTGACCGGATCAGAGTGAGGCAGCGCCATTCACGGAGCGCATTTACGGACTGACCCCTTTAGCCCCAAAGGGACCAGCCTGGATTTCGACCGCGGTCAACGATCAGTACGAACTACCGTTCGATTATCGCCCCGAGGAAGACACAGGGGTCGGCCTGTGACGAAAGAGACCGCCAACTGAGGCGGCCTATGCCGGCTCCGGCTGATCTGTCTTTCTAAGGTGCGCCTCCCTGTCGTTGGCGACCTTGTCCCAGGCCGTAGCCATCAGCAGGACCGCGCGTTTGTCGTCAGGATTCGCAAGCTTCGCCGCAAGTTGCCGACAGTCCTCGGCAAACTTTCGGTACTCTGCAACCGTTTTCATCGGAGTTCCTTCCCCGGAACTCACTACACCGTTGAAGAAGCCCCATCTGTGTCTTTTGACATGGCTAGGTGTAGGGAGCCAAAGTCCAATCGCGCGCCATGTCGAGGAAGGATTGCCGCTGGTGGTCCGTTTCCGCCTCCTCGGCCCAGTGTAGGCATTCTACGGCGTATTGGCGGTAGTCATCGGCTGTGGCCATTTCCACATTCCAATTCTGGGTTCCAATACCGCCTATTTAATCCACAATCCGAATGCCGGTTCCGTCCGGTTCCCTACAGTTCCCCAAGTTTTTCACGATCAGTTCTTCTCCTTTTTGGGCTGCGGTTGTGGCGTCACAATGCGGGCGCGCCGCTCTAATTCCTCGGCATGGGCCATTGTCTCATTGGCCAGCCTTTCCAGTTCGCCAGCGCTCGTATAGCTACGCTCGCGGGCCTGTAGGGCCAGCGCATAGAGGCGAACCGCGCGCTCTCTTACTCGGGCTGCATCGTCCATTGGATGCCCCATGATCCCATGCACTAATAGCTTGGTGTTTAATCTCGTTCCGTGATGGGCGTCACCAAAAGGGGCCACTGTAAATTTCAAAGGGACCAGCAGGTTTGGAAAGGGGCCAGCACCGCATTTACCCGCCTCTTGCGTCCTTGAGCGCAGCGAGAAGGTAACCCCTGAGATCGCCGCCTGCGGCGGCCTCTAGATCGCTGGCGGCGATATGTGCCTCCGCTGCATCGTCAAGACACTCTTTAACCGTCACATCCACCTGTTCTAGCGTACGGGACTCGCGGGCGATGTAGGAATGTCTCCAGCGTTCCAAAAATTCAGAGGCGGATTCAGCCATGATTTCTCTCCCTACTGACCAAGTCGCTGCATCATGTGACCGACGCGGCGCGTCTTGTCTTCCATTGCCGCCTTAATGCAGATCGCGCAGTTGATCTGGCCTTGGATCGAGCTTCACCGCGGCAGCCCGGCGCGCCGTCGCCTCGATGATCTCAAAAAAGCCGAAAGCCAAGAGGCCGAGCGCGGCGATGCCAAGCAGCACGCCGCCATAAGCGTGATATTGCATTGCGCGTAATACGCTGGCCAGACCGCCAGCCTCCCGTGAATTGCCATCGTAGGCGGCAATAGCCAGAAAGCAGCCAAATATCAGGAATACGAGCGCGCGCGTCATGATTCCGAACGATCCGAGGGCGACCGCCATTGTCCGTTGCGCCTCCGTCGCATCGAGCGCGTCGCGGTACGGGGCCCGAAAGACCTTCACTGCTAGGCCGATCGAAACCGCAACAAATCCAATCGCAATCAGCGCGATTAGAAAGCGTCCGAGGGGTTGCGTCATGACCCACGCCGTCCACTCGCGTACCGACTGATCCTCGCTAACGCGCCGCTCCTCGAAGGTAACGCGTGCGGTCGCCGCAGCCAGCGCAAGATAAAATAATGCACTACCGCCGAGCGCGGCGCGGCGCATCAAACCATAGGAGTCACTGCCGTGCCGGTCGGCGTCGAACACGGACTGGAGCAATCGCCAGCCGGCGAAGCATAGTAGACCCACGGCGAGCGTCCAAAGAAAATATCCGCCGAACGGCCATTGAAACGCGAACTCCAATGCGTCGCGCGCGCCTTGGGGGCGCTCACTGAAGCCGCTCGCAGCAAGAAGCGCAAAGGTGCCGATCAGGAGAAAGACGATGCCGCGCGCCGCATAGCCTATCCGCGCCATCCAGACGAGGGGGCCGCGCGCCAAGTGCTTCGGCTTCATTCGCGATGGTAGCCAGTGCGCCATGGAAAGATAAATCGAAATTACCCCATTGGCTCCGAAACCCGACGTGAATATTTGAGCTCTTCCCGTGTGTCGCGTCCGGCTGTGACCTATCCCAGGCCTGTCTCGGCTAATTGCCGGACTGCGAAAGGGCATATCCAATTTGCGGGCGGTACGTCATTCGACGTATCCGAGATCCTCTTTTTCCCCATCGCTGCGGAACTGCCAGATTGCTCCGGTGTTCTCCTTGAAACTTCATCTTCAACAGGAGGAAACGATGGCTACGACTGTGGATACGAGCCGGGAAACGGTGTCGTTGATCGGCAGCGACAAGGTCGATGGAACGGCCGTTTATGGCGCGGATGAACGCAAGATCGGCAGCGTTCAGCGGGTCATGATCGACAAAATCAGCGGCAAGGTCGCCTATGCGGTGGTGTCGTTCGGCGGCTTTCTTGGTATGGGCGAGGACTACTACCCGATGCCGTGGCCGAATCTGAAATACGACACGCGGCTGGGCGGCTACCGCGTCGGCGTGACCGAGGATCAACTCAAGGGGGCGCCAAAATACAATCGGAACACAGACTGGGATTGGTCCGATCGCGCCCGCGATCGCAGCGTCTACGATTATTACAAGACACCGCTCTGGTACTAGCTCGACTCGACAAGGGCTCCGGCGCGACCGCCGGAGCCCTTTTGCTTATCGGGGCGACGGCGGAAGAAGCAACCCTAGGCGCGGGACTGAGGATTAGCCCAATAACCTGACCTGCCACTTTATTTGCAGATAGCCAAAAAGCCGTGCTTGCTGGTGGTGTCGCTGATTCGACCCCCTCGGCCTCATGACCGCGCCCTACCTTGCTTCGCTCAATCTGGAACAGCGCTGTGCCGTCGAGCATGGTGGCGAGAATGCGTCGCCGCTTCTGATTATCGCGGGCGCGGGAACGGGCAAGACCAACACGCTGGCGCATCGCGTTGCGCATCTGATCGCACAGGGAGCCGATCCGCGCCGCATGATGCTCCTGACCTTTTCCCGGCGAGCCGCGGCTGAGATGAACCGCAGGGTTGAACGAATTGCGACGCAAGTGTTCCCGTATCATGCCAGGGTCATGGTGGATGCCTTGAGCTGGGCGGGCACCTTCCATGCAATTGGCGCGCGACTTTTGCGGGAGAATGCAGAGCGAATCGGCCTTGATCGCGCCTTCACCATTCACGACCGTGAGGATTCCGCCGACCTCATGAATCTTGTGCGGTACGACCTGGGCTTCTCCAAGACGCAAGAGCGCTTCCCGACAAAGAATACCTGCCTGGCGGTCTATTCGCGCGTGGTGAATGGAGAAACGCCCCTGGCCGAGGTCCTCGGAAGATATTTTCCGTGGTGCGCAAACTGGCAGGCCGAGTTCAAGATTCTGTTCGGCAGCTACGTGGAGGCGAAACAGCAGCAGAGCGTCCTCGACTACGACGATCTCCTGCTCTATTGGGCGCAGATGATGCAGGAAGGCGCTATCGCGCAGGAAGTCTCGTCGCGCTTCGATCACGTGTTCGTTGACGAATATCAAGACACCAACCGTCTTCAGGCCTCGATCCTCCTTGCGCTGAAACCAGATGGCAACGGTTTGACCGTCGTCGGCGACGATGCGCAGTCGATTTATTCGTTTCGTGCGGCAACGGTGCGCAACATCCTCGACTTCCCGAAACATTTCACGCCGCCGGCCCACATCATCACGCTCGATCGCAACTACCGCTCGACACAGCCGATCCTCGCTGCCGCGAATGCGGTTATCGATCTTGCTGCGGAGCGCCACAAGAAGAGCTTGCGCTCCGACCGGCCCTCGGCCCAACTTCCGCAGCTAATCACGGTCCGCAATGAAGGAGAACAAGCGCGCTACGTGGCCGGGCGCGTGCTGGAGCATCGCGAAGCCGGCATTGCACTCAAACAACAGGCGGTGCTGTTTCGCGCGTCGCACCATAGCGGCCCGCTGGAAATTGAACTCGCACGCCGCAACATCCCGTTTGTGAAGTTCGGCGGCCTCAAGTTCCTCGAAGCGGCACACATCAAGGATGTGCTGGCTTTCCTACGCTGGGCGGAGAACCTGCGCGATCGGGTGTCTGGCTTTCGCGTCATCCAGCTCCTGCCCGGCGCCGGTCCCGCGACCGCCGCGCGCCTGCTCGATCAGTTAGCGGAAGCCAACGATCCCCTGGGAATAATCGCTGACTTCCGTCCGCCGGCCGCGTGTGCAGAAGATTGGCCTGCCTTCGTGGACGTATTGAAGCTTGTACGGAGCAACACGACCGGCTGGCCGGCGGAATTTGACTTAGTGAGCCACTGGTATGCGCCGCATCTGGAGCGTCTGCATGAAGATGCCAGGATCCGCGAAGCCGATCTGCTTCAGCTTGCCCAAATTGCCTCGACTTATCCGAACCGGCAAAGCTTCCTTACCGAACTCACGCTTGACCCTCCCACTGCAAGCAGCGGCGAAGCCGGCGCGCCTTTGCTCGACGAGGACTACCTGATCCTTTCCACGATCCACTCGGCTAAAGGGCAGGAATGGAAATCCGTTTTTGTACTCAACTGCGTCGATGGCTGTATCCCTTCCGACCTTGCAATCGGAAATACACCGGAAACCGAGGAGGAGCGCCGCCTGCTCTATGTCGCGATGACGCGGGCCAAGGATCACCTGCACATGATCATTCCGCAGCGCTTCTTCGCCCATCAGCAGCGCAGCAATGCCGACCGGCATATGTACGCCATCCGCACGCGGTTCATCCCCAATGCGATCACCAGGCATTTCGAGCAGTGCGCATGGCCGCCTGCCGCGGACCATAGAGTTGATCGACCGAAAGCGAGTCAGCAGCCGATCGATATCGGGGCGCGGTTGCGTGGGATGTGGCGCTGAAAGACTAATCTATCCGCGAGCCAGGGATTTCCTAACGGGAGCGTCTGCGTGTTCCACCTATAATTTTCTCTGCAGTCATTCGCCTAATACCAGAGCTATCCGTTAACGGCGCGATCGTGAATCTGACGCAAGCGATCGTATGTGCTTTGATGCATCCCTCTCGGTCGGGGTGGGAACGGTCCAAATAGATCGGCACCGCCGCCTAACCTCATGCGGATTTTTCGTGCCCGCCCGAGACCTCGATAGGGCGGCGCCTCCAGTTGGCTCGCGTAAACGAGCCCGTAGCAGTGCCTACAAGCGAAGACCGCGCTACTCCCGAGATACAAAATAGCTGCACGTCTTCCGCAGTACGTGCCATTTGAAGTCGCAGTGCAAAGAAACCACGGTCGGCCGCCACCGAAACGGCATGGCGTCCACGTGACCGGGACGCGCTGCTCCACCGACCGCCATTCGTCATCGTAGCCGATGCGGGCGCGAAAGCTCAGCAGGACCGCGGTTGGTTCAATCCGCACCCCGATGCCGCCGCAAGGCTCGTCCTCGCGGGTCCATGAATATGGAAACGACTGACCGGGTCTTAGCCGGCCCTCCCGCTGCCAACGACGAACGTCGATCCAATGATGAGCCTCGCAGGTTGGGGTACCGCTATAGCGTCTGCGCATTTGCTACTCCGGCCAGAATTGTCGAAATCATTTGGCAAATTCCCGCAAAATAGCAAAGCTGCTCATCAAAACAAGCTGCTGGTTAATGCCCGCAGTAAGACGAGCGTCCCGATTGGCCATCTTCATAAAATCCTTCGCCATACCATCTCTGCCTGATCCGAGAGACGCACGAACTCGCGATCGACAGGGATTTTTGATCAGAAACACGCCATCAAAAACTAGTTTGCTGCGGCGTTACAGACGGGCCTTCCTTCCTGACGCCGCAGAATCTCGCACCGGGCCGCACCGCAGGCAATGTTGCCGATGAAGCTTTCCTGCGTGGGTGAATCCAGCGCGAGCGGATACGAATGATTTATCCTATAGTGGCTGGCGCAGTCGAAGCTCAAAACCATGTATTTGCCGTTGATCGAGACATCGCCCGCGATGACGCGGGCCGTCACATCGACGCCGTTGACGTTGCCCTTCTCGTCGTTGGTGACGACGACTGAGTTGGCATCGAACGCCAAGCGGGTGTTGTCGTACATGTTGGGGTACGGGACCGCCTGCCATTTGGGCGCTTTCTTTGCCGCTTCGGTGGGCGGCTGAGTATTGCCGGACGCGCAGGCCAAGGCCGCGAGTTGGTCCGCGACGGAACCCGGCTCGACGCGCTTCATCTCGTGCTGGAATTGCGGGAGAACGTCGGTGTCGACCCACGAGTAAGAGTGATCGCGGCAGTCGAAGTACCACCGCATCCGGTATCCCTTGGGGCACGCCCCGTCCTTGATGAGGCACAGCCGGGCGTGGGCGTTACCGTCGCGGTCGCGGGTCACGGTCTTCAGATCGATGATCGCAGCCACGTCACCGCTCCGATTTTTCACCCTTTGCCAATCAGCATCGTTGACGCCATCCTCCGAGAGCAGCGTCTGGTTCTCCACCGAGACGACGGAGGATGAGGAATTGCCGCCGTTGAGCGCCGCCACCACCAAAATCATAACTATAAAAAGCACGAGCGCCGACAGAACGCGCATGGCTTCGTCTCCCCGCCCTGGTGATCGGGGAGTTGAGAAGCCAACCAAGGGAAGGCCGCGTGCGCCTTTAGACCTTTCGATCCTCGGACATACGCGCACGCCTCCCCGACCACAGGGTCGAGGAGTGCGTTTGCGGCCGCACTGAGTGCCGCCTTGATTGGGGTTCTCACGCCCCGGGACAACTTTGGAGCTGTCCCGAGGGCGATAATATGCTTTGGCGCGGGCAAAGTCGACGTGATCGGTCGATATTTGCGATCATGCGCACAGGCGTGGATCTCGCCGTTCCAGCCGCGCCGTCGTGCGTAGAACCGGACCGCGCGCGCTACGCTCCGCTTTAGGCTGCGCTACGCACGCGCTCCGCCTAACGGGCGTCCGCTTTGTAGAGCAGGAGTGGCAATCTAGATTTGTGCGGGCTTTGTAGCACGGTGCATCCCGTTTCCTTTGTGCGGCTTTTCCTGCACGGTTACATCATGCGGTGGATGGCATTCCGGCACGGTGGCGTGCCTATTTTCCGGCACACTCCGTGCAGGTTTTCTCGCACGGGATTTTGTTTTGTCGACGAACGGCGTTCCGTCCCAACGGGCGTAATCCTGTGTTGGTGGATCTCGCATGTAGCCAATTTCGGTAAGCCGCCAGCGCGGTGATTGTCCTTTGCCCTCGATGCCCAAGAAACCGGGCGTCGTCATCTCGATAAAGCCAAAGTGCTGCAACTCGCGGAACCAACGCGCTATCTGGTTATGGTGCGAACCGAGTTCCTTCGCGGCTTTTCGCTGTGGGAGGAACAGCCGCCCGTTATTGGGATTCTTATAACTGCACCTTCGCTTGAGTGCGATGTAGAGCGACCGCGCGCCCAGCGACATGGCACGCCAAGCCCGTTGATCGAGCGTGGATATGAGGACCGGCACAAATGGGGGCAATCGCTCTTTGTGCCGTTCTCGTTCGTGCTTGTCTCGGCCCACGGGTCAGCCTAGTCAGGTGATGGCGCTTTGCTCGGGAGCGTTTGGCTAGCCGTCCCCTCACCCCGCCCTTTCTGCGCGATGGGCGAGCCTGCGCCATACCTTCTGCCACGCCAACGTCGGAACCGTGGCCTGCCATGCCGGTCATCTTCAACAGCGAGTCGGGCGGCCTCGCCGATCGCGCGCACGGTGAGGCACAACATGTCGCCACGAAAGACCTTGAGCGGCGTTGCTGGATTGTGCCCCGCATCGATGAGCATGCGAGCCAATGCCAAGACCGGCGCGTAGCCGGACACTCTAAGCCCCGCCGCGGAACATGTGTCGCCGGTCAACTCGGCGCGAAGAGGTGCCGCTTGCAGCAGTTGCGATGTAGAGTTAGCGATGGTGTCGACGTGATCCGCAATCTCGTCAACGCCTCGCGCCTCCACACTGTTGATGCAGTGTCGGGGGCGCGCCGCTTTTCGGGCCAACTTTCATCCCGCCGCATTTACCGCCGTCGCGGTGCGCCGCCTTTTCCCGGAGCGGCTTTCGACAGCTGCATCCGAGGTGTTCGCGCGACCGTGTAAGGCCATCCACTCGAGCCCAGCCCGCACCGGGTAGCGAACGCTGCGGCCGATCTTGACGAATGGTGGCCCGCCTCCGCGCATTCGCATTTTAGCCAGCGTTGACGTTGGAATGCTGGTGGTCCGGGCGAATTGCCGCGGCGCCTGATATTCAGTCTCAATCGCCATGATGTCACCGTCCGCTAATTCCTGGTTCTGCCGGGAATGAAGCGGACTAAATAGGCTCGTTCGGATGCGACCGCTATAAAATCCAGTTCCCGTAATTCGCGAGAGACGATCTATTTATGAGAAGTCGAGCGACGATCAGCGATGATGCGTTCAGTCACCTTCCGCAATGAGCGCACACGTTCGGGGTCGATAAAACCGACTATGGCATGGACAAACTGCGCAGCGGCGGCGGCCGGGCTGCCATTATGCCAATATTGCGTGAATGGCTTACCGGTCGCACGCTGCCAGTAAGTCGCCAGCGTATCCACCAAGGCATATAAATCGTTCGCTTTTGGTGGCTTTCCTCTGCGGCGCTTAGCTGGACGCCGCGGCACCGCGCGGGCAATGCTATGTAGGTCGTTCAAAAGATATTCGTATCGCATTATTGCCCCTTTAACAGCCTCTTGATCGGGGCTCAGAGCCAGCATAGCAGGCGCACCCAACGCAACGAAAACGCTGTCGTAGTTGGCTTCGTGCTCTAATATTTTAATCACGCGAGCAAGTGGCTCTGTAAGCTCATGAAGGGTAGAATGCGAAGCAGACTCATTCAAAAATTTAGTGCCCTCGTAGACCATTATTGCTTCGCTGACGAATAACTCGAGAACTTTTCGATTCAGAGGGCCGAATGATTTCGTTGCTGCCGAGTCGACTATTCTTTCAAGCCTTTGTAGCAAGAGCTCGTAGTCTGCGCCCTCGGCAGCAGTGACCTTGGTGCGGGTTTTCATCACCGCTTTGTGCTCTTGGAGCCCATAATCTCACGATTTCGCGGCGCGGATTGCAACGACTGCCGACTGCGTGGGCTTGGGATTCGGCTCGCCCAACGCCGCTGCGAGGCGAGCGCCGATATGATCCGATGCACGGCGTAGCGGGTCGGTATCGAGATGTGCGTAGCGCTGCGTGGTGCTGGCGCGTACGTGGCCCAACAGTCTGCCAAGAATCGGCAACCCGAGACCCGCGCCGGCACCGAAACTCGCGTGGGTGTGCCGCAAGTCGTGAATGCGCAAGCCAGGGAGCTTGGCCCGTTTAGCGATCGAACGCCAAGGTCGGTTCAGGTCGGCACGCGGCTTCTCGCCGTCCGCGCCAGCGCTCTGGCCGGCGATGACGTGAGTACCGACGCGTTTCAATCCAGCAAGCACTGCGAGCGCAGGTGCATTCAGGACAATCGATTTCGCGCCAGTCTTACTGTCCGGCAGCAAAAGCAGGCCGCGTTCAAAATCCACATGTGGCCATTCCAGCCTAAGGATTTCGCGCAGCCGGGCACCGGTCAGGATCAGGAGCCGGATCGCGGCCGCCGCGAACGGATCGATGACGGTCCGGCGTTTTGCCTCCTTTGGCGCGTGCTTGGCCGTTCGCTTGGTCTCGTCGACGGTCCACGGCAGTCCAATCGTCTCGGCTTCCCGGATTGCGTCGCCGAGCCTGCCAAGTTCGTCACCGGTCAGAAATCGCTCGCGGCCTTTCTCCGGATATTTGTCGATACCGCGAGCCGGATTGAAGCCCGCCGACACCAGCTTGCGCTTGCCGGCGAACGCATAGAGGCTGCCCACCACCGCCAACATGCGGTTTGCCAGATAAGGGCGCCGCTTCATGCCAACGTGTAGTCGGGCGAGGTCCGGCGTTGCGACTTTCTCGGCCTGCCTGGTGCCGAGTTGGGGCAATACGATCCGTTCCAGAATATCCCGATAGTGCACCGCCGTGGCCGGCTTGCTTTTGGCTTCGACATGCTCGGACAGGAACAAGTCCGCGAGTTCCTTGAGCGTTGCCGCGCGACGTTCCGCCGACCTCAAGGCCGCTGGATCAAGTCCATGGGCGACAGACCCAAGCGTGACCTTGCTCAGCTTGCGGGCTTCATCCGGGCTGAGCGTGCCGACCCGTCCCAGCGTGACGCGTCGTGTCGGCGCATTCCGGCCGGCGCCTGCACGGTATTTTACAATGTAGGATTTTTCACCCGTCGGCTGTACCCGCAAGCCAAAACCTTTGAGGTCGCGATCCCAGACGAAGTACTCGCGGTCAGCCGGCCTAAGGGCATCCACACTGCGCTTTGTGATTGCTTTTCCTCGCATGCCCAAAACCTCCTTCAAGGAACCACCGCGGGACCACGGCAGGGGAACTCGCGGAACCTGCCGGAATATTCCCTGACCAGAAGTGCCCGAAATAAGGCTTATATTAGCGTCTTTCGGAATCCCAGGGAACCCTGAGGACAGGCAGGCCCTGAAACTGTGGATCAAGAGGCCGGTGGTTCGAGTCCACCCAGCTGTACCAGTCACTCCGACGAAACTGCCGTTATCCTTTAGGCCCATTGCGCGCGGCGCCATTCGCCGCGGCGTAAAGGGGAACAGCAGGTCCCGCACGGCAACCAAATCGCAGCGCACAATCATCGCGCGTCGCGCGGCAAGCTACGCCGGCTTTTTCACCATCCGGCGTGCGGTTCCCTACAGCATCGCGGTAATCGGGGTCGCAGCGGAACGGACCGGGTCGCCACACGTTGGCAAAATGAGCGGGCCGCACATGGCCTCGCCGGTTCCATCAACCCCGCGAAGTACAAGGACAATAACAATGGGCTTCTTCTCCAAAGACATCAAAACTATGAACGACCTGTTCGTGCACACCCTGCAGGACATCTATTACGCCGAGAACCAGATCGTGAAGGCTTTGCCTGACATGGTCGAAAAATCCACCGATCCGCAGCTCAAGCAAGGTTTCCAGACACATCTGCGCGAAACCGAAAATCACGTGAAGCGGCTGGAACAGGTTTTCAAGCTCATCGGCCAGAAGGCGCAGGGCGTCGATTGCCCGGCGATCGACGGCATCCTCGAAGAGGCCGACGACGTCGCCGGCGAAGTCGAGAAGAAGTCGGTGCTCGACGCGGCGCTGATCGCCGCCGCGCAGGCGGTCGAGCATTACGAGATGACGCGTTACGGCACGCTGATCTCGTGGGCGAAGGAACTCGGGCGCAATGATTGCGTAGCACTGTTGCAACAGACGCTCGACGAGGAAAAGGCCACCGACAAGAAACTGACCGCGATGGCCGAAAGTCAAGTCAACCGCAAAGCGGCCTGAAGCAAGCCGAATCGCGCGGAGATTTATCGGCGCAAGCCTGCCCAATGCGGGCTTGCGCCGTTTTTTTGAGTAAGGAGGTCACGATGGACCATAAAGTGCAGGGTGTTGCCGACAAGGCTAAAGGCACCGACAAAGACACCCGCGGGAAACAGCCCGAGCCAAATTTTGATAAGCCGTTGGGTTCTTCGCACAACGACGAAGCCGACTTGCGAGACGTGGCGCAAGAGGCGGCAAAAAAATCAAAATAGCCGCGACCGTCGCTCTGTCGCCCAATGGGGAGCATTCCCGGCGTTTTGACTTTTCCAGCGCGGCCGGTTTGGAACTAATCTGCCCACCTGCAGTTCAGAATCCATGGCAAACGCGAGCAAAAACGGCAGAGCTGTTATTCCTGAGCCGTCTTTCGGATTTTTTCTTCGGGCGATGGGTGCCATGCTTTTGCTCGTCGTCATCATGACGGCATATTTTTCGCTTCGCACCTAGCAGCGATTAACAGCAACTGCCTCCGTTCACGCCCCAATACCGAGGGTCCCAATGGCTGGTGCTCTGACAACGAAAACGCCGCCGCTTCGCAATCACATCGCGATGGACAAGGAATTGGAGGTGAAATACTGGACCAAGCACCTCGGCGTTGCCCGAGAAGTACTGCAACGAGCCGTCGACAAAGTTGGCAATTCTGCCGCCGCGGTTCGCAAAGAATTGGGGAAGGCCGGAGACGGCCAGGACCTCGATTAGAGGTGTAAAGTATTCAGCTGGAAGCCGAATATGGCCAAACCTCTGCCATTAGCCGTTTGGGATCGCCAGGCTGGAAAGCTCATCGAAGAATTTATGGACGACCACCCGTCCACCTACGAGAGTCGACCGCGCCGTTCGTTAAACCAATGGCTCGAATCGGAGCCGCTCTACGACTGGCTGCTTGCGGCTTACCAGAATACGCGCCGCAGCGCCCGCCAGATTGAACCGTTCATCCGCAATCACAAAATCGAAATGTGCGACTTTAAGCCGGTCATCTATCGCTCTTTCGCCGAGTTCTTTGATCGGGAGTTTCGGCCGGGTGCTCGAATATTCGTGGCAGCGCCGAACGAGATGGCCGCTTTCGCCGAAGCACGATATTTCGGCTGGAATAGGCTGGAAGCCGACCAGCAATTCCCCGTCAAAGGACACTCCCTCAGCGCCGAACAAATTCTTGGTAATGAAAACCGCGCGGCTCCCTTCGTCGGCGGCCCCGTACTGCTCGCTCGTTTGTCGCCGATGGATTACCACCATGTGCATTACCCCGACGACGGCTTGACCCTGGATATCGCCCGGCTTGGGCGTAGCCTATGGACGGTCAACTGGCACGCTCTGCAAAACCAACCGGATATCCTGCTCCGCAATGAACGGCAGATAGACATTCTTGAAACGGAAAATTTCGGACGGCTCGCGTTTGTTGAAGTAGGCGCGATGTCGGTCGGCCGTATTGTTCAGGTCCATCCGCGTGAGATCGCCTTTCAGCGCGGCGAGGAAAAATCAGTTTTCAAGTTTGGCGGCTCGGCGGTTGTGCTGTTCGGCGAACCTGGAAAATGGCGCCCGGCGGACGATATTCTCGAACATACGGCGCAAAGCATCGAAACCCTAATAAGACTTGGCGACACCATCGGTTTGCGAGCGACCCAGTCCTGACGGCGGCAACAAGGATGCCCGACGCGGCTTATCATAAAGATGTTTCACCAGCGTCTGGCGCCATTGCATGAGCTGCATTCGCGACTGAAGAGAGACCCACCGGGAATATTGCGATGACAAAACGGGCGAAGATGAAGCGGGATGCGGTTACGCCTTTTCGCGACAAGTTATGGGACCTCTTCAGCGAACAAGCATCCGGCATGGACGGCGCCGATGTTGTCTTGGCTCTAAGGCAGGCCGGCGAAGAGATATGGGCCGTCGGTATCGACGACACCTATAGCAGTATGAAGCATCAGGACGACGAAGCGCTTGGCAACGCCTTTGACATTACCTGGCTGACGGTCGTGTGCATAAAGTTGAAAGCGATAAAAACCGGCAAAAAGCCGCGAACGCGCGCCAAGGGGCACCCTGGCAAGAAGGCGACCTGACTGTTAAGGGAAGCGCGGTTCAGCGAGTGCGCGGTCAACCGCGATTGTTCTCAAGATCCCGGGACGCAGTCGCCGGATTCATGTCTTGACACGGACGAGAGGCTGCGCACGTCCCATGCCGCGCCGCACGGCATAGACGTGGGTGAATTCCGCGCCGAACAGAACGATTTGAGCCGAATAATAGACCCAAATCAAAAGCATGACCAGCGAAGTGGCCGCGCCATAGGTCGATTCCAGTGCCTGTTTCCCAACATAGAAGCCGATCAGGAATTTTCCGATTTCGAACAGCGCCGCGGTCAGTGCGGCGCCGAGCCAGACGTCGCGCCAATCGACCTGCGTGTCGGGCAGCCACTTGAACATCATCGCAAACAGGATGGTAACGAAGCCGAAGGAAACGACCGATCCGGCGATTTGGAACGCGGCTTCCGGAAAATAGGGCGCGACGAATTTGCCGATTGCCGCAAGCGCCGCCGTGAAGATCAGCGACACCAACAGCAAAAATCCGAGCGACAGCACCCCGGCGAGCGAGATGACGTAGGTGCGGATCAATAGCAAAAGGCCACTGCTGTTGGATGCCTCAACGCCCCAGACCGTATTCAACGCCTCCTTGAGCTGGGCCACGACACCGACGGCGGCGAACAGCAACGTGCCAATGCCGAAAATCGTCGCCACCGCGCCTTGGTATGGACGGTTCGCCGCCGCCAACAGCGTTTCCAGCGCTTGGGCTCCCGCACTGCCGAGCAGCCCCTCGACTTGGGCCGCGATCTCGCCCTGGACCGCATCGGGCCCGAACACCAAGCCGGCAACGGCGGTGCTGATGACGAGCAACGGCCCGAAAGAAAAGATCGAATAATAGGCCAACGCGGCGCCCATCATCGAACATCTATGGTTGGACCAGCTTATGGCCGTTTCTTTGATCACGGACCGCCGTTTGTAATTGAAGACCTTCGTTGCCCAGGTAATCGCAGGGGGTTCCTCGGGGTTCCATGAAGAGGTCGCCGTTGGG
>JBAUYI010000341.1:0-3534 GCA_049584715.1 Xanthobacteraceae bacterium | reverse complement strand
GGATAGGGCTAAGCTCCGCTCGGCCCCGCGCAAGGCTCACGCCAGCGGGATCATCCCGCTCCACCACTGCGTCAGCTTGCCGACATCGAGATCGTATTTGCGGACGAAATCGAGCTTGCCGTCGGCGCTCACCTTGAAGACGGTGATGCCGGCCGGGATGACGACGACTTTGCCGTCGCGGCGGATGGCGGTCGGCGCCAGCGCTCCCACCGCCATCATCCTGCCGGAGGAATCCAGGCCGAACGTGCGGGGATGGGCGGCGCGGATATCGGCATGCTGGAACGCGGTCGGCTCGCCGGTCTTCGGGTTGATGGCGAATGCCGCGATATTGCTTTCGCCGGCGCTGAACACCTTCACGCCGTCGACGTCCTCGATGCCGGGGCCCACCGCCGGCGCGACGCCCGAGCGGTTGCCGAGATAGACGAACTTGCCGTCGGGATGAACGTGAATCGGTCCGGCGCCCTGAACCGGGATGCGGTGGTCTGGGTCGCCTAAGGTTTCCTTGGTGAACAACGGCTCGGGATCAAGATCGCCGTTCGGCTCGAGTTTGTAGACGATGAGCTTGCTCTGCCGTTCGACCGACAGATAGACCCACGGCTTGGTCGGATGGAAGTCGAGGTGCCGCGGTCCGAAGCCGTAGCCGCCGTTCGGCTGGATCTTTCTCAGGTTCGACAGCACGCCGTCGTTGAAACCGTAAACATGGAGCGAACCGGGATCCTCCGGCTTGCCGCCTTCGGCATTGTTGCCGCGCGCCACGACCAGCACGGTCTTGTTGCCCGGTGTGGCCCGGACTTGATGGAAGTAGATACCCTTCTCCAGATTGTCCGGCTGGGGCACCTCGTCGCCGACGCTGCCGTCGGCCTTGATCCGATGCACGCTGATGCCG
Source organism: Xanthobacteraceae bacterium (assembly GCA_049584715.1). Lineage (GTDB taxonomy): Bacteria > Pseudomonadota > Alphaproteobacteria > Rhizobiales > Xanthobacteraceae > BOG-931. The sequence goes on along the minus strand of JBAUYI010000341.1, from coordinate 2,648 downwards.
GACGGGAAATTGTAGGCGACGAGGACATATTTGCCGCTTCGATCGACGCTGTTGTTGATCGGCCGCGAGCGTAGCTTGACCATGTCGCCCTGTGGCGTGAGCTCGCCATCGCCACCAACCCGGAAGGCCGCCAGATAATGCTCGTTTCCGGAAAAGCCCGGACCGCCGGTGCTCGAGGTCACATAGAGAAACTTCCGCGACGGACTCGGCCAGGCATATTGGATGCCGCCGGGCATCTTGACCGAGCCGCGCTTGGTCAGCGCGTCGGCGTCGACGTCAACGTCGTAGTGGGTGAGTTCGCTACCGACACCGGAATAAAACGCCATTCGCTGCGTTGCTGCCTGGGCCAAGGAGCCACGCATGGCGGCGACGCTGCCGGCCAGCATGGCGGAGAACGCGCGACGGCTGAACATGGTTTCCTCCCGCAATTTTATGTTTCGACGATCTAACGCCCGGAACGGACGATCTGCAACCGCGAAGTGGCGGCGGCTAAGCTTGCTCGACCTGCATCAGCACGTCGAGCGCCAGCGCGCCCTTGGCGTAAACGCGCAACGGATTGATTTCGATTTCTGTTATCCGCGCATCGCCGCGAATGATCGCGCCGAGCCGCAACACGCAGTCGGCGACGGCGTCGAGGTCGGCTGCCGGCGTGCCGCGGCCGCCGCGCAACAGCACAGCACCCTTGAGCTTTTGCAATTCCGCGATGACGCCATCGCGGCCGATGTCGGCGGGCAGGATGCGGATGTCGTGCAGCGCCTCGATCCAGATGCCGCCGAGGCCGACCGTGAGGATCGGCCCCCAACCCTTTTCGCGGCGTGCGCCGACGACGAGCTCGAGCCCCGGCGCGGCCATGGCTTCGACCAGCATGCCATCGAGACGAAGATCGGGTTGCGACTTGCCGACATTGGCCGCGATAGCGTCCCAGGCCCGCAGCAGCGCTGCATCGTCGGCGATGGCGAGGGCGACACCGCCGGCGTCGCTCTTATGCGCCAGCGCAGCGGCTTGCGCCTTCAACACCACCGGATAACCGACCCGCGCCGCGATCTCGCGCGCATCGTCGGGATCGCGCGCCAGCGCACCTTTCGGGACGGCGATGCCGAGCATCGCCAGCAAAGCCTTGCCTTGATACTCGGTAAGCGCGCCGCTCTCTGCAATCTTGTATGCCGGCAATGCCGGCGCTGCAGCGCGCAGATGCGGCGACGTTACGGCGTTGCCGTACCAGGTCGCTCGCGCCATGGCGCGTAGTGCACGATCCGGCGAGCGGAAGAACGCCAGCCCCTTGTCGCGCAAGCTTGCGGAAAATTCCGCCGGCAGTTCGGTCTCATCGCCCATGGTGGCGACCGCGATCGGTTTTTCGAGGCTCGCGATGCCGGACAGGATGGCGTTGGCTTTGTCCATGGCAAAGCGCGGCGCGCCGGCGACGATCGAGATGACGAGTGAGCCCATCGCCGGATCGGCGAGGAGCTGCGCGGCGGTGCTGCCCAGGATCGACGGATCGCGCACGGTCTGCGCCGTGGTGTCGACCGGATTCTCGATGGCCGCGAACGGCGGCAGAATTTTCCTGATGGCTTCGGCATTCGCGGCCGACAGCGCCGGCAATTCGAGGCCTAAGGTTTCTGCAAAATCGAGCGCGTAGCCTTTGAAGGCACCGGAATTGGTCATCACCGCCGCGCCCTTGACCGGCGGTGCGGCAAAGCGCGCCAGAATTTCCGCGGTGTCGAGCAGCTCCTCCAGCGTCTCGACCCGCACGACCGCTTGGTGCGCGACCAATGCGCTCATCACCGCATGATTGCCGACCATGGCGCCGGTATGGGTGCGCGCGGATTCCTGCGCGCGGGCGCTGCGGCCGGGATGCATCAGCACGATCGGCTTTTTGCGCTCGCGGGCGCGCGCCGCGAGCTCAAGAAACAGCGCCGGGTCGCGCACCTGCTCCATGAACAGCACGATGACTTCGGTGGCGTCATCGTCGATGAGAAACGCGAGAAAATGCTCCGTCGTAAGCTGCGCTTCATTGCCGGTGGAGACGACGATGGAGAGCTTGAGCCCCTTCGCCAGCAAAGCCAGCCGCAAGGTCGAGCACATGGCGCCGCTCTGGGTGACGACGCCGATGCCGCGTCCTTGGACTTGGGCCGGCAACGACAACGGTTCGAACGTCAGCGCTACCCGATCGGTGAGATTGACCAATCCGATACAATTCGGTCCGCACAGCGCCAGCTTCGCCTCGGCGGCAATTCGCGCCATTTCGTCTTGGTCGGCACGTCCCGCTTCGTCCATCTCGGCAAAACCCGAGGCGAAGACGAGCGCGGCGCCGATCTTGCGGCGCACGCAAGCTTTCACCGCATCGATTGAACCCTGGCGCGGCACCGCCAGTACGGCGACGTCGATGCCCTCCGGCAACTCGTCGATCGACCCGACGCAGGGACGGCCGCCGATCTCGCGATTGCTGCGGCTGACGAGATGGATGTCGCCTTGAAAGCCGATGCGGCTGAGATTGGCGAGCACATTGCCGCCCAGCGATCCCGCTTCGGGCGAAACGCCGACGATGGCGACCGACCGCGGCCGCAACAGCGGCCGCAGCGCGATCGCCTGTCGCTGCACCGTCACCCGCGCGCTCAACTGTCGCGGCGATAGGCGGCCAGTCCCGGCCG
>JBAUYI010000340.1:0-5598 GCA_049584715.1 Xanthobacteraceae bacterium | reverse complement strand
GGCGGTGAGGTCGGCGGCTGCTCAGTAACGGTCATATGTCCTCGCGAAAAGCAGAAAGCGCACGGTGCTGCTGCAAAACAAGCGCGATTTGCGGATTATTCAATAGAAATATTCTATTGATATATTGACTGTCCTCGGAATTCTCTATCATCTGCATGCGCGTCAAGATAGGCATTCAGGCCGGATATATCCAAATTTCGCAAATCGCGCACGCCGCGTCACGGTGTCCTGAGGGCGATAGACTGTGATCGATAAGCTCGAATTCCTGCTGGCGCTGGCGCGCGAACAACATTTCGGCCGGGCGGCCGAAGCCTGCGGCGTGACACAACCTACCCTCTCCGCCGGCGTCAAGCAGCTCGAGGATAGTTTCGGCGTGCTTCTGGTCAACCGCGGCTCGCGGTTTCAGGATTTCACGCCCGAAGGCGAGCGGGTGCTCGACTGGGCGCGCCGCATTGTGGGCGACAGCCGCGCCATGCGCGAGGAGGTGCACGCCCTCAAGCACGGGCTGACCGGCCGGCTGCGCATCGCCGCGGTCCCGATGGCCCATGCGGTGATCGAGCCGCTGACCGCGCTCTATCACGAGCGCCATCCCGAGGTTCAATTCAGCATTCTGTCTCACAACGCGCAGCAGATTCTCAGCCTCCTGGAGAATCTCGAGATCGATGCCGGCGTGACCTATCTCGACCACGAGCCGAACGGCCGTATCACCGGCATCCCGCTCTATCGCGAGCGCTATTGTCTCTTGACGTCCGCCGACGCGCCGCTCGGCGACCGCGACAAGGTGACGTGGGCGGAAGTCGCGCAAGTTCCGCTCTGCATGCTGACGCCCGACACCAAGATACGCCGGATCATCGAAGATCTGATGCGCGACGCCGGCGGCGAGCTCAAGCCGATGCTCGAATCGAATGCGCTGATTTTGCTCTACACCCATGTCCGCACCGGACGCTGGGCGACCGTGATGCCGGCGCGGCTCGCTGCGACACTCGGCCTCACCGATACGCTGCGTGCGATTCCGATCGTGGAACCGGAAGCCAGCCACACCATCGGCCTGGTCGTGCTGGCCCGCAAACCCATGAAACCCTTGACTGCAGCGCTGGTTGCCGAGGCCAGGCGGCTGGCGCCTTCGCTTGCCGATTGATACAACCTGCGCGCTAGGCCCGCCTTGAACGGTGGGATATAGCCCTTGGCTATGGCAATATTTGATTTTCCTATCGGGCGATAGGAAAACGCTTATTGATTAAAAAAAAACGGTTGTCACTGTCCAAACAACAAACTTGGGAGCGCAACCGCGTCTTTGCGGTGTAGAAATCCCAATTTGTAAAAAAACTACGGAGGGGACTGACCCATGAGCTTTCTCGATCGCAGTCATTCGATTGCCAAACCCGGCTTCAGCCGGTGGATGGTGCCGCCCGCGGCATTGTGCATCCATCTGTGCATCGGCCAAGCCTATGCGTTCAGCGTGTTCAACCTGCCGATGACCAAGCTCATCGGTATCTCCCAATCGGCGCCCGACGACTGGAAACTGACCGAGTTGGGCTGGATTTTCTCGATCGCAATATTCTTTCTCGGCGCCTCGGCGGCGACATTCGGCCGCTGGGTCGAGGAAGGCGGTCCGCGCAAGGCGATGTTTACCGCGGGCCTGTGCTGGGCCATCGGCTTCTTCATCTCCGCATTCGGCGTCTATATCCACAATCTGTGGATCGTCTATCTGGGCTACGGCGTGTTTGGCGGCCTCGGGCTGGGCATCGGTTACATCTCTCCAGTCTCGACGCTGATCAAATGGTTCCCGGACCGGCCCGGCATGGCGACCGGCATGGCCATCATGGGCTTCGGCGGCGCCGCCTTCATCGCCTCGCCGCTCTCGGTCTGGCTGATGGCGAAATTCACCACGCCGAGCCATATCGGCGTTGCCGAGACCTTCGTCTGCCTCGGCGTCATCTATCTCATCTTCATGTGGGTCGGCGCAGCTATCGTGCGCATCCCGGCGCCGGGCTGGAAGCCCGAAGGCTACACGCCGCCGGTCGTTGCGCAAAAACTCATCACCAAGAACGACGTCTACGTCTATGACGCGTTGAAGACGCCGCAGTTCTGGCTGATCTGGTGGGTGCTTTGCCTAAACGTCACTGCCGGCATCGGCGTGCTGGGCCAAGCCTCCGCCATGAGCCAGGAAATGTTCCCAGGCAAGGTGTCGGTCGTCGCCGCGGCTGGTTTCGTCGGGGTGCTCAGCTTGTTCAACATGCTCGGACGTTTCTTCTGGGCCTCCACGTCGGATTACATCGGGCGCAAGAACACCTATTTCTGCTTCTTCGCGCTGGGCACGGTGCTCTATTGCCTGGTGCCGTGGACCGGCTCGATCGGCAGCGTGGCGCTGTTCGTGCTGTGCTTCGTCATCATCATGAGCATGTACGGCGGCGGCTTCGCCACCGTGCCGGCTTATCTCAGGGACATGTTCGGCACGCGTTATGTCGGCGCCATCCATGGCTGGTTGCTGACCGCCTGGTCGGCGGCCGGCATTCTGGGCCCGGTCCTGGTGAACTACATCCGCCAGTACCAGATCGACAACGGCGTGCCGAAAGCCCAGGCCTACAACACCACCATGTACGTCATGGCGGCGCTTCTGGTGATCGGCTTCATCTGTAATTTCCTGATCAAGGCGGTCCACCAGCGCTTCCACATGCAGGCCGATCATGAAGCCGTCAGGGGGCAATTCGACGTTGATGCCGCCTCCCGGCCGGCCAGAGCCTAAGGGGAAACAACGATGCAAAATTTAACTCAAAGCTCTACCAATAACCGCCTTTTCTCGGACAGTGGCGAGCTAGGGCTTATGCTGCTTCAACCCGTCGGTCTTGCCCTCGTGTCTTTGGCAATCGTTTGGTGGCTTATGTTCTACGGGAAAGTTGGCGGCGAAGACACACTCATGTGCGCCATCTACACGAACAGCCGATGCGACGTAGTAGCCAGTTCAGCCGAGCTGGCAGGTTATTGGGCATATCGACCTTTCGTGATGTGGATCGGGCTAATATCTCTTACTCTGGGCTTCATTTTGCCCATGACCGGACAGGGACAAAGACTGGAAGTTGTAAACAGGGTCGCCTTAGCATGGACGTTCGTTGGGATTCCCCTTTTGTGGGGCGTGCTGCAAACGCTGCAAAATGCGATGAAGCTGTTCCAGTAGCAGCTTCGACATCCCAAATGCGAACGGCGCGGCTGCAAGGCCGCGCCGTTTTCTTTTTCGTCATTGCGAGCGAAGCGAAGCAATCCAGTCGACGGAGCCAAAGCGTGGATTGCTTTCGTCGCTAAGCTCCTCGCAATGACGAAGCTACGCCACCTTCTCCTTCAGATGCGGGAACATGGCGTGGAGCGATTCCTGGTCCATCTCGGTTTTGAACTTGTGGCGATCCTTGAGCGCAGTCGCTTTCTGCGCCGCCGGCCGAGCACTGATCTCGTCGGTCAGGCGCTTCAAGTTCTTGAACTTGTCCCAGGCGCCCTCGCCGAGCACGTTCGGGATAAGGCGCGACCAGCCCCACACGTTCATGTCGACGATGGTGTAGGTGTCGCCGAGCATGTATTTGTGCTTGGCGAGCCGCGCGTCGATGATGCCGAAATGACGCTGCCCTTCGAAGGCATAGCGGTTGATGGCGTAGGGTATTTTCTCCGGCGCGTAATTGCGGAAGTGCACCGACTGGCCGGCATAGGGGCCGACGCCGGACGATACGAAGAACATCCATGACAGGAGCTCGCCGCGTGCCTTGTCGGTCTTCGCCGGCAGGAATTTGCCGGTCTTTTCGGCGAGGTGGAGCAGGATCGCACTACTGTCGAAAACAGTGACGTCGCCGTCGACGATGGCCGGCAGCTTGGCGTTCGGATTGATCGCCAAAAATTCCGCCTTGTGCTGCTCGCCCTTGCGGGTATCGACCGGAATGGCTTCATACGGCAGGCCGGTCTCTTCGAGGAATAGCGCCACCTTGGTCGGGTTCGGCGCACCGCTATAATAGAATTTCAGCATCGTTCACTCCTTGTTGATTGCTAGAACAGTCCGACGATTTTTCCGTCCGCCGCGACGTCGATCGAGTCCGCCGCCGGCACTCTGGGTAGGCCGGGCATGGTCATGATCTCACCGCAGACTGCTACCACGAATTCGGCGCCCGCGGACAGCCGCACTTCGCGCACATTGATAATGTGATCGACCGGCGCGCCCTTGGCATCGGGATTGGTCGAGAAGCTGTATTGCGTCTTGGCGACGCAGATCGGGAACTTGCCGTAACCCATCGCTTCGAAGTTCGCCAACTGATCGCGCACCGGCTTGTCGACGGAAATATCCTTGGCGCGATAAATTTCCTTGGCGATGGTGCGGATTTTTTCCAGAAGCGGCATCTCGTCGGGATATAGGAACTTCAGCTTGCTCTTGCCACTGTCGCAAATCTTGACCACGGCACGAGCGACATTGGCCGCGCCTTCGCCGCCCATCGCCCAGTGATCGGCCATCAAGGCTTCGACGCCGAGCGCCTTGCACTTCTCCTCGACCAGCTTGATCTCGGCTTCGGTGTCGGCCGAGAACCGGTTGATCGAGATCACCGGCTCGATGCCGAATTTGCGCACGTTCTCGACATGGCGCTGCAGGTTCGACATGCCGGCTTCGAGCGCCTTCAGGTTCTCCTGCTTGAGGTCTTCTTTCTTGACACCGCCGTGCATCTTTAACGCGCGAATGGTGGCGACAAGCACCGCGCAGTCGGGCGCGATGCCGGCCTTGCGGCACTTGATGTCGAGGAATTTCTCGCCGCCGAGATCGGCGCCGAAACCGGCTTCGGTCACCACATAGTCGGCGAGTTTCAACGCGGTCGTGGTCGCCAGCACCGAATTGCAGCCGTGGGCGATATTGGCGAACGGGCCGCCGTGAATGAAAGCCGGCGTGCCTTCGAGCGTCTGCACCAGGTTTGGCGCCAGCGCTTCCTTGAGCAACACGGTCATGGCGCCGTTGGCCTTGAGGTCGCTGGCGCGCACCGGTTTGCGGTCGCGCGTATAGGCGACGACGATATTGCCGAGACGTTTTTTCAGATCCTCGAGATCGCGGGCGAGGCAGAAGATCGCCATGACTTCGGAGGCGACCGTGATGTCGAAACCGTCCTCGCGCGGAAATCCATTGGCGACGCCGCCGAGCGAGCCGACGATGGTGCGCAGCGCCCGGTCGTTCATGTCGAGGACGCGGCGCCAGGCGACGCGGCGCTCGTCGATGCCGAGCCCGTTGCCCCAATAGATGTGATTGTCGAGCATCGCGGCGAGCAGGTTGTTCGCCGAGGTGATGGCGTGGAAATCGCCGGTGAAGTGCAGATTGATGTCCTCCATCGGCACGACCTGGGCATAGCCGCCGCCGGCGGCGCCGCCCTTCATGCCGAACGACGGGCCGAGCGACGGCTCGCGCAGGCACAGCATCGCCTTCTTGCCGATGTAATTGAGCGCGTCGGTCAGGCCCACCGTGGTCGTGGTCTTGCCTTCGCCGGCCGGCGTCGGCGTGATCGCGGAGACCAGGATCAGCTTGCCGTTGGGCTTGTCTTGCAGCGACTTGACGTAGTCCATCGACACCTTGGCCTTGTAGTGGCC
>JBAUYI010000339.1:0-16026 GCA_049584715.1 Xanthobacteraceae bacterium | reverse complement strand
TATTCTGACGCATGCCGAATTATCGCCGCGCATTTGTCGCCAACGGCTGCTGGTTTTTCACCCACAATCTGCTGGATCGGCGACAGACGTTGCTCGTCGATCACATCGATGCGCTGCGGCAGGCGTTCGAGGAAACACAACAGAAATACCCATTCGACATTGCCGCCATTGTCGTGCTTCCGGATCATCTGCACGCAATCTGGACCTTGCCGCCCGATGACGCCGACTTTTCGACGCGATGGCGGCTGATAAAAACGCGGTTTGCAAAATCACTACCGCGGCGCGAGCGGCGTTCAGCAGTCCGCAAGGCGCGTGGCGAACGCGGCATCTGGCAGCGCCGATTTTGGGAACACTTGATTCGTGACGACGCCGATTATGCGCGTCACGTCGAATATTGTTATTTCAACCCAATCAAGCACGGTCACGCGCGCCGCGCGCAAGATTGGCCACATTCATCGTTTCATCGCGACGTTCGCCACGGCCTATTCCCGCTCGACTGGCGGGCGAGGTCGCGCCGAGTGGCGCGTTCGGCGAGCGAGGCCCGTAGCCGCAGAGCGGATTAGCCGAAGGCGTAATCCGCCGTCTTTGGGCGTAAAAAAATGGCGGATTACGCTGCGCTAATCCGCCCTACGGCTTGGCGCGCTCATTCGATGACTTCGTCAGCACGCAACAGGTGTGAGGTTGGCATCGTCGGTTTGATTATTAGGATTACGACGGGTTACCCGCGCGCGCCGATCTTGTCCTGCGTTTTGGTCTGGAAATCGCTGGCGTCATGGCGCTCGTGCAATTGTTCTTCAGGCGACCCGCTGGTGCGGTTGACCATTCGCCCGCGCTTGACGGCCGCCCGCTCGCCGATTTCTTTCGTCCAGCGTGTCAGGTTTTTATATTCGTGCGTCTGCAGGAACGTGCGCGGATCGTTGTAGGAGGCGCCGTTCAACATGCCGTTGCCGTACCATGGCCAGATTGCCATATCGGCGATCGTATATTCGTCGCCGGCGATGAAGCGATTGTCCGCAAGCTGCCGGTCGAGCACGTCGAGCTGGCGTTTTACCTCCATTGCAAAACGGTCGATGGCGTATTTGATCTTCACCGGAGCATAGGCATAGAAATGCCCAAAGCCGCCGCCGACATAGGGCGTTGAACCCATCTGCCAAAATAGCCAGTTCAGCGCCTCAGTGCGCTTGCCGCGATCCTTTGGCAGGAAAGCGCCAAATTTATCCGCCAGGTAGAGCAGGATCGCGCCGGATTCGAACACCCGTCGCGGCGTCTGCTCGCTATAGTCCATGAGCGCCGGGATTTTGGAATTCGGATTCACCCCGACAAATCCACTACCAAACTGGTTGCCCTCACCGATCCGGATCAGCCAAGCGTCATAGTCCGCTCCGCTGTGACCGGCGGCCAGCAAGTCCTCCAGCATGATCGTAACCTTGACGCCATTAGGCGTCGCCAATGAATAGAGCTGAAGCGGATGCTTGCCGCGCGGCAACTCCTTCTCATGGGTCGCGCCCGCAATAGGGCGATTGGTATGGCTATAGCGCCAATTGGGGCTGTCATCCTTCTCCCAGACCCAGACTTCTGGCGGCGTGTATGCGGGTGTGTCAGTCATGTTGGCTCGCTTTTGTCGCTCGATAGGTTCGCCGAATGGATAAAGCGGCGATCGTGGGCTGTCCAATTGTAGTTGTGGACGTTGTCATGTTATGCGGCACTGCATCTGTCCGGCGAATGTCCGCTTCGGGTCAGGAGCTGCCGCGCTCACTCGCGGCGGTCGTGTCCGCTTTACCCCGAAAAGCTGCCGCTAAAATCTCCGACCGCGGCGGCAGTTAAGGCCAGAAGCGGCATTCAGCTTTATTCCCAATCAAGCGAGGGGAAATCGTCGCATTATGAGGCGACCGGCGATTATCTCAACAGCCGCTGTGTTTATTACAAAGAGGAACCAAAACCTGCCACTATGGAGCGCCGTGAGAATGTGAGAATAAAGACGCCGTGTTTATGCACATCAGCAAAATAAAGAGAGCCCAAAAATAAAACGGCAACTTAACTCGAACCCGTGCTGGTAGGCCAGCGCGTTCGCGAGCACGGGCGATAGCGAGCCTTAAACAGCCGTATATTCCGGCGAAAGCGATGATGATGAGCGTAACAGCCCAATATGCCATACCGGCTTCTAACGCAAATGGGTTTAAAACAACATAAAGGAGAACATCAAGTTCGCTATGACGATGGTATGACGCCTGACCAAACCATCACCGACGGCGCCGAACCAAACAGCAAATTGACAGCCAAAATGTCCGTTCCGTGTCGTGAACTGTCGCGGCAGCTGAAATCTGCGGCGTCTGCTTTACACCCGAAAGCTGCCGCGGCTGCCGCCGAACGGCGCGGCAGCTAAGGGCCACTTTCTGCCTCACCCACCGCAACAAAAGCAGTCAGCTTATTCTGCCGTGCGACCACAGTGACGCCGGGCGCAGAAGTACATTTTAAGGCGTGCTATCTTGCCCTACATTTCAGCGGGCATGGTCCCATTGGCGACGGGTCTAATGGCAATCGACATCGGCAGACGGCAATTTATATCCGCCATTAGCGGCGCTGTGGTCGCGTGGCCGCTCGTCGCCCGCGCGCAGCAGCTTGCCGGCAGGACCGCCCGGATCGGAATTGTGCGGCCCCCTCTGGACAATCCGGTCGTAAGCGTGGGCTATCCGGGGTTTCTCGATGAATTGAAAAAGTCTGGTTTTAGCGAGGGCCAAAATCTGACTATCGAAGTTGTCAGGGACGACCAGGACGCCCAGCAACTTTTCGCTGCAACGGCCGACCTGGTGCGGTCGAACGTGGAATTACTGGTCGCGACCGGGTCCGAGACCGCACTAAAGGCCGCCATCGCGGCGAGCCGAACCATTCCCATTGTCATGTTGGCTATTAACTTTGATCCGATCGCACGCGGCTATGTGAAGAGCCTGGCGCGGCCTGGCGGCAACATCACCGGGGTGGTCTCTCTGCAAACCGAATTGGCCGCAAAGCAAGTGGAGTTACTGACCCAGGCCTTTCCCGAAAGAACCCGATTGGCGGTTCTCTGGGATGGAATATCGGCGGACCAGTTTGCCGCTGCGGAGCGTCAGGCGAAACGCTACGCTTGGACGTCCGGTCGTTGAAATTGGAAAACCCGCCTTACGATTTCGACGCAGCGTTTCGGAGCCTCGCCGAAGGCTCTCCGCAAATGCTCCTCGTACTCTCCAGTCCGTTCTTTACCTCTTACCGCTCGCATATCGCCGAGTTGGCGATCCAGCAGCGGCTGCCAACCATGTTTATCTTCAAGCTCTGCACCGAGGCTGGGGGCCTTATCTCATACGGGGTAGATCCTCCGGCTATCTATCGTCAGCTCGGTTTCTACACGGGCAAAATACTCAACGGGACGAAACCTGCTGATCTTCCCGTCGAGCAAGCCGTGAAATTTGAGCTGGTCATCAACCTCAAGACTGCCAAGGCGATTGGCGTCGAACTGTCGACGGCGATCCAGCTCCGCGCCGACGAGGTGATCGAATAAGCTTTTCGCAATGCGGCAATTGAGGGTGGCGAAGTGACGCTAAGGGTCATTCACGTCGTTTTGTCCGCTCCGGCCCGATGTCGGTTACTGCCTCGACAGCTACCGAACTTGCGACACGTTATGACGTCCAAAAGGGCCAACAACGGCCTCACCCACCGCAGCAAATCGCGATCTATTCGATCACCTCGTCGGCGCGGCCGAGCAGCGTCAGCGGGATAGTGATGCCGAGCATCTTGGCAGTCTTGAGGTTGATGACCAACTCGACCTTGACCGACTGCTCGACTGGCAGGTCGGCAGGCCTATCGCCCTTGAGAATGCGGCCGGTATAGACGCCGGCGCGGCGATACGCATCGGGAAAGCTGGTACCGTAGCTTATGAGTCCGCCGGCATCGGCAAAGTCGCGCACGAAATACGCCGTCGGAATGGCGTAGCGTGCGGCCAGCGCAACGAATTTTTGCCGCTGTGGCAGATAAACGGGCGAGGAGGTCACGACCGCCGCGGCCACGCGCTGTTCGGCCATCGCGGCAAAAGCGGGCTCGATATCGCTCTCGCCGCTGACGTTCATGGTTTTAAGCCGCCGACCCAACGACGATGCCGCGGCCGACAGACTATTCATCTGCTCAACGGTGTCCGGCGAATTCGGATCGGCGATGATGCCGATGACGGCGGCGTCCGGGACCAGTTCGTGGATCAGCTCAAGACGCTTCGGCTCGAGTGCAACGGTCAGCATGTATACGCCGGTGGCATTACCGGCCGGCCGGTTGAGGCTTTTGACAAGCCCGAGGTCGACCGGGTCGCCGCCAGTCACGAAGATGATCGGTATCGTGCTTGTCGCGGCTTTGGCTGCCGTGGCAGAAGCGGGTGTGCCCAAGGCGGCAATCACGCTCACCTGTTGGGCGACCAGATCGGCTGCCAGCGCCGGCAATTGATCGAACTGGCCATGCGCCCAGCGATATTTGATCTCGACGTTCTGGCCTTCGACAAATCCCGTCTCACCAAGGCCCCGCCGAAGTGCGGCAGTCAGCCCGGCAAAGGCCTCGGGCGAGGTAAGACCAAGATACCCTATGACCGGTAGCGCTTGCTGCTGCGCATGCGCGGCGAACGGCCAGCTGACCGCAGCGCCGCCAAGACACCCGATGAACTCGCGCCGCCTCATGGGGTTCCCTCTCCTGCCGAAGCGAGGCTATCACAATCGGGGGCAACGCCGGTTGTGCATGACAGCAATTTTGCGTGGCCGATGTCGCAGATGGGTCAGGAACGTCGTTTTGGCCACAGTGAGCCGATGTCCGTTCTTCCCCCGTTAGCGACCGCAATAGCGACTTGCCGGCTGACGCTAAGTGCCGATGAGCGACATGGTGAGATGCGCGCGTTCGCGGCCTAACCGCCGACAACGGCCGACAAATGTTCGACAAGCCACTCGCCTGCGGGACCTAGCCGATGGTCGGCGAGGCAGGCGCCGCACATCACGAGTTGCGCGACTCTCGAGTCGAACTCCATTGGTTGAATGACCTTTAGTCGTCCTTGCGCGATATCGTTTTGGACCTGATGAGAGGGCATGTTGCCCCAGCCAAGACCCGCCAGCAGCATCGAGTGCTTCGCACCGAGATCCGCCAGGCGCCAGGTGCGGCTCGACAACACGCCGTAGTCGCGCCCTGCGGTCAGCGACGAGCGATCGGTGAGCACAAGCTGGACATGCTGCTGCAGCGTGTGCGGATCGATCGGGCCGTCGAGCGCCGCCAGCGGATGATCGGGTGCCGCCACCGGGATGAGATCCACGGTAAGCAACGGGAAGCGCTTCAGGAGCGCCATGTCGCTGAAAAAAAGCGGCAGCAATCCAATCATGCAGGTGCCGTCGAGGACCAGTTCCGCGGCGGCGCCGAGCGACTGCACGTAGATACGCGGCGTGACTGTTGGAAACTTTGCAGTGAAAGCGCGTAACGCCTCCACGACCGCGCGCATCGGGAACATGGAATCGAGCACGATCGTCAGCTCGGCTTCCAATCCGCTGGCCAGACTTCGCGCCGTATCGCGAAAAGCATTTGTCTCCTCGGCGATCCGGCGCGCCCGCGGCAGCAGCGCTCGCCCCGCTTCCGTGAGCGCGGGCCGATAGGCGGTGCGGTCGAACAACGGAATCCCGAACTGCGCCTCAAGCTTCTGGATTCCATAAGTCACCGCCGACTGGGCGCGGTTCAGCTGTTTCGCAGCCTTCGAGAAGCTTCCGGTGTCGGCGACCGCGAGGAAAAGCCGAATTTGGTCCAGGGTCAACGAGTCGATCATAATCAGATTAATAGATCGTCTCTATCGAAACTTCATCTCTTTTTTTGATAATCCATATCTCCTACCTGTTGTGGGAAACCAGTTGCATAGGAGCCTCAAATGCCCACCCTGCTCGCCATCGAGGTCAGTCCTCGCCATGGGTTCTCCACCTCCCGAAGGCTCACCGCGCATTTCATCGACGCGTGGAAAGCCGCGCACCCCGGCTCCGCTGTCGTCGTCCGCGATCTGATGAAGACGCCCCCACCGTTCGTCGATCATGCCTGGATCGGCGGTGCCTTCACGCCGCGTGAGCAGCATTCGCCGGAAAACGCCGCCGCCATAAAGATCTCGGACGAGTTCGTCGCCGAGCTCAAGGCGGCCGACGAGATCATCATCGGCACGCCGATGTTCAACTTCTCGATCCCGGCGGTCCTCAAGGCCTATATCGACCAGATCGTTCGGGTCGGTGTGACGGTGTCGCCGAATAATGTCGGCCTGCTCACCGGCAAGAGAGCGACCGTTATCCTGGCAAGCGGCGGTGACTTCAGCCCGGGTTCGCCTGTAGAGAAATACAATCAGGCCAGCGGCTATCTTCGCCAGGTCCTGGCCTGGATTGGGATCAAGGACGTCGAATTCATCCTGGCCGGGCGCGGGCGTGCCGGCGCCACCGGTGAATCGGCAGTCGAGCAGTTCGGCGCCGCCGTCAGGTCGGCCGCGGTTGCCGTGCCAGCCATCGCCGCGTGACGGCTCGCCTGCGCCGTCTCGGAGAGGAGCGCCATCATGCGAATTGGCTTCATAGGCGCTGAAACTTTGGCCGAGACTTTCGGGCGTCATGCACCATGACGTTTACACTTTACAACGCACCGCAATCGACCTGCAGCCAGCGCGTACGCTTCGTGCTCAACGCCAAGACTATTCCGTTCGACGAAATCAAGCTCGACCTGCTCGCCGGCGATCAACTCAAGCCGGGTTATCTCGCATTGAATCCGAATGGCGTGGTGCCCACCCTCGATCATAACGGCGCGATCATCATCGATTCTTCGGTCATTATCGAATATCTCGACGAAATTGCGCCCGAGCCCATGAAATTCACGCCGGAGAATCCCGTGTTACGGGCCAAGATGCGGGCGCTCATGCATTTCATCGATGAGATGCCAGCGGCTGCGGTGCGGGTGCCAACGTTCAATCTCGCCTTTCTGCCGCGGTTTGCGGCCATGAGCGAGGACGCGTTTAAGGCCTTCGCCGAGTCGAAGCCGTTGCGGCGCGAATTCATGCTGGCAATGGGCCGGACGGGCTTTCCGCAGAAGGACATGGATGAAGCACTGGCACGGCTGCGCCGCACTTACGAGCGCATGGATTCCGAAATTGCCAAGAGTGATGGACCGTGGCTTCTCGGTGCCGATCTTTCGTTAGCCGACGTCATGCTCATGCCGGCGATCGTTCGCATGGCGGATCTCGGCCGTGCTGGCGACTGGCGCGATCTGCCGCGCGTTGAACGCTGGTACGAGGCAATCGCCGCCCATCCGGCCTTCGCCCCAACCTATTACCCGGGATCGCTTCTGACCGAGCGCTTTCCGCATTTGCGCGAGACTGGCCTCTCAGGACCGGCCCCTTAAGGCTTGCCGCTTTCGCAGGAGGACATCATGGAAAAGATAACCGCTAAACTTGGCGCAGTGCTTTACGTGTGTTGGGGACTCCTGCACTTCACCGCGGCCTACGGCGTTTACAGATTGGCGCAGAACGCGCCGGCAGCCATGGCTCAAGGGCGCTTGATGCAGACGTCGTTTTATTTGACGGCGTTTGCTGCGACCGCGATCGTGCTCGCACTTACGCTGAATTGGCGCAACGATCGGCTCGGCTTCTGGGTCAACGGGATAATGGTCGGCATTGCCGACATTCCTTTCATTCTGTTTGTCTTGATCCCCGGATACGCACCATGGTGGCCGGGCCTGCTTGGTCCGGGGCTTTGGATTGCGGCCTTTTCAGTCACAGGCCTCGCCCGGATGGGCGCTACACCGAGCGGGCAGTCATTCGAAATCGACGGCGAAAATCGACGCCGGAGGACTCTCGATTTTTTGCGCCGTGATCAGACGATCAGGGCAGGAAGTCGCGGTGAGCGCGGAGAGTGACCGCCCAGTTCGACGCGTTGGCTTCGTTGACCGTCGCGCCGCCGAAGGCGTAGGAGGCGAAGCCGGCCGGACCGATGACAGAGCCGGTTCCCGTCTGCGCGCTGTGCAGGTTCTGGTACAGAACTTCCACGCCCAAGTAGAACGTCTTGGTCACGTCCCATTGCGTGCGGGAGCCTATGCCCCAGGTCTGCCAGTTGTTGTCGCAGCCCGCGCCAGCAACCGCCAGCGTACCCGCAAGCGTGTTGCCGAAGCCCGCCGCCGAGCACAGGTTGGCATTGGCCGAGCCGGTACCCTTGCCGTACGACACCGCGGAGTAGGCGCCGTACAGAGAGGTGTGCCAAGCCGGGGTCCAGTAATGCTCGTAGGCGGCGTTGATGCCCCATGCGCTGGTCAGCATGCAGCCGGTGTTGTTGCCGACGGCAACGACGCCTGCGTACACGCAGTCGCTGAGCACGCCATAGGCTTCCTTACCGGTCTCAACCTTGCCCCAGTTGGAGTTGGGGTATTGGAAGAGGTAACGCAGAGCGCCCTGAGTGTAGTTCGCCTGCGCCATGAAGGAGTCGCCCTGCGAGATGAACGGGGTATTGATCAAGATACCCGCGCCAGCAGCCCAGCCCCACTTGTCGCCGGGGTGGCCGACGCCGCCGGCACCGGTGGCGCTCGGAGCCGACTGCAGCGCGTTGGCGGCGCTGTAGTAGCTGGCATTGACCTCGTGCAGGGCGCCCATGATCTGGGCCGCGCCCCACGCCTGGTCGACGCGCAAGTTGGCGACGAAGTCGGTGGTCTGCATGCCGCCGTAGGCGCCCGCGCCTGGGAGCAGCGCGCCGCAACCGCCAACGGCGGTGCCGGCGACGCCGGTATTGCCGGTCACAGTCGCTGCGCACGGATAGCCACCGGGAATGATAGTGCCGGCGCCAGCGAGAGCTTGCGTGCCTGCCGGACCAGGAAGTCCGTTGGCGTCGATGATCTGCGTCGTCCGGCGCGCTTCCGAAGAAATCGTGCCGGAGAAACCACCGCCGAACTGAGCGGTGTAGGCCCACACCCACCAGCCGGTGTCACCGGTATCGGACGCCGGCAGATAGTCGGCGCGATACTGGTACTTCAGCGAGTTATAAAAGTCGTATTGCGACTGCGCGAGACCCGCGGTCATGCCCGCCCACTGGACGTACGCGCGGTTGGCGCTGTCCACGAGGCTGGCGACCTGCAAGCCGGTGTCGTTGGTACTTAGACCGATCGAAATATAGCCGCGGACCGTGCCGTATTCGGTCTGGTTGCGAACGTCAGCGGTGATGTAGCCGCGGGCGCGCAGCGTTTCGTTGTTGGTGAGCCGGTTGTTGACGTTGCCGTTGAACGGACCCCAGGCCAAGTTGCCGTTCGAGCCCCAGGTGGCCTCAGCGCGAACCCAACCGCCGATCTTGATGCACAGGTCGGTGCCGGGCATGTAGTAAAATCCTTGCCCGTAGAGGCTGCAAATCCTCACGTATTCGATCGGCTTCGCCTTGACGGGAAGATCGGCGGCTTGCCCCGCCGTAACCGCAATCAGGCCGGCCCCTGAGCCAAGCAACAGGACCTTTAATGTCTTCATGACTGGTAGTGTCTTCATGACTCGTCCCCCGATGCGCGTTGGCGAGATTTTCGCGGGATGTCCAGCGTACCTGTCAGCGATCAAACTCACGCCAAGGTTACATTACCCACGCTTCGATGGCTGTTGCCGATTTCACACAATTCGAGATTTTCGCGAACATGATCGAGACTGGAGCGGTGTTGTGCATCACAGCAAATTTCGCTGCCGATGTTCGTTTTGGGTCCCCAGTACCGACCGCAATCGCGACTTGGTGGGTGGTCGTGCCATTAACCGACATTGTCATCGTCCGCCAACGGGTTCGGCCCGAAGTGGCCGGCCCGATGACAAGCTCCGGCGGACGACCCGGTAATCGCAGGCGATGAGCGAGGATTACTCGCGATTGTGGATACCGGCTGCCCCGCTTTCGCGGGGCATGACAATGTTAAAAACGCTTTTGGCGAATTGCGGATAGACCTCGGCCAATTGCGGGGCCACGACGTTGCGCATCAGCTCCAGCGTCTCCGGCGAAGGCGCCGGCGTGGTCGGCACCTCAGCGGGCCGATCGAAATCGAATCCGGTGTTCTCAACCACCTCTGCTACGCTGTGGCCGGGATGCACGCTGGCGAGGCGAAAGCGGCGCTGTGTGCGGTCGAAGTCGAACAGACAACGGTTGGTGATGAGCGCGATCGGACCGCCGGGGCGAAAGACATTGTCGGCGCTGCCGCCAGGCGCGCTGATGAAATCGACTTTCGGCACCAGGGTGCGGCGCGAATGCTCGAGGCGGAACAGAATCACCTTCGGCACCACGTAATACAGATAGGCCGAGCCGAACGAGCCGGGAAAGCGCGCCTTCGGCTTGTCGTAGTCGCCGACACTGACCAGATTGATATTGCCCTCGCCGTCGATCTGGCCGCCGGAGAGAAAGAACACGTCGATACGGCCCTGGCCGGCGCAGTCGAACAATTCGCGCGCGCCGTCGGTGAAAAAAGTGTGGGCGCGACTGCCGAGCAGCGAGACGTAAGGCTTGCCGCCGCCGCGCTCGCGCACCAACAGCGCCGCGGTTGCCGGGATCGGCGACGCGGCGCCGACGGCGACGTGGCGCACATCGCCGATCAGCCGGCAGATCACGTCGGCGAGCAATTCCTCGTCACGGAACGTTTTTTCAGGCAGCACGCCGCTCATGTACGTACCGTTGCAGGTAGTCGGCAAAACCTTCGGGCGTGGCGGCGAGCCGGGCATATTCGGTCATATGCGCGGCATCGATGCCGTAATGATCGGGCAGCGGCAGCGGCCAAGCGCCGCGCGGCGCGACCGCAATCGCCTCTATATAGAAGCCCGGCAGCGTGCCGGCGGCGAGCAGCGGATCGCGCAACAGATCGCCGTCGTGAATTTTCTCCACGGTGACGATGGTCTTCCGCGCGGCATGCGCCATGGCAAAGAACTCGCGCTGGATGCCGACAAACACATTGCCGGCGCGGTCGGCCATCGGGGCGTGGAACAAGACCACATCGGGCTTGAGCGCCGGCAACAGCACGATCGGGTCGTTGTTGCCGAACGGATTGTCCAGAATTTTCCAATCCGGCCGGTGCGCCAGCACGTCGGAGCCGATCAGGCCGCGCAGCGGCATGAACGGCACGCCCTTCTCGGCGGCCTGAAACTGCGCATGCAGCGCCGGACAGGTGGCGTCCATCATGCGAATCGAGCCGGCAAGGATCGCCGCGGTGAAGCGTGGCGCCGGTCCGAATTCGCCGAGACTGACAGCAGACGTCTCCAGTGTCCCCACACAGCCGGCGCCGATCAACAGATCGGCCTGCAGGGTCGAGGTCGGCAACGCTACCAGATGCAGCCGCTTGACGCCGCGCCGGATCAGCGCCCGCGTCGCCGCCATGGCCGCGCCCGAAGTCTCGCGCGGCACAGCGAGCATGCAGCCGTCGGTGATCGGCTCGATCGCGTCATCGAGCGTGCGGGCGATGATCGGCATGATAGTAACCTACTCCGATTCCCCGCTTGCTGCTCCTTCTCCCCGCGTGCGGGGAGAAGGTCGGGATGAGGGGGCCTCTCCGCTGGGCTGAGAATATATCCGCAAGGCTCAGAATCGCGGCAACGCCCCCTCACCCTCGTTCGCTTCGTTCACATAGCCGATCCTTTGGATCGGCGTTCTTTACTTTAAGAACGGCGTCCGAAAGACGCCTACGCTCTCCCCACGCGGCGGGGAGAGGTGATTTTTCTACGACAGCGCCGATTTGACGTTGCCGGGCGAGAACGGCACCCGGCGGATGCGTACGCCGGTGGCGTCGAAGATGGCGTTGGCGATGGCCGCCGCGACCGGCCGGCTCGACGGTTCGCCGGCGCCCGACGGCGCGATCTCCGGATGGTTGATCAGCACCACGTCGACCTGTTCGGGCGTCTCGGTGATGTCGAGGATCGGATAGGTCAACCAATCGACGCTGGTCACGGTCTTGTGGTCGAACTTCACCTCTTCCCACAAAGTGCGGCTGATGCCTTGCACCACGTTGCCCTCGACCGCCATGCGGATGCCGTCTGGGTTGATGATCTGGCCGCAATCGTGGGCGACGGTGAACTTGCGCACCCAGATCTTGCCGCTGCGGCGATCGATGTCGACGTCGGCGACCATGGCTACCCGCGTGCCGTTGCGCTGCGCATAAGCCATGCCGCGGCCGGACACCTTGTCGCCAGTCTGGTCCTTGCGCGGCGACGGCCGGGTCTGCCAGCCTGCCTTCTCCGCCGCCGCTTTGATGACGGCGACGTCGCGCGCATCCTTGACGTAGCGCAGGCGGAATTCGACCGCGTCGACGTTCAGCGCCGCGGCCACTTCGTCCATGAACGATTCGCTGGCGAAGTGGATTTGCGGCCCGACCGGATCGCGCAAATGCGATGAGCGCAGCGGCGAGGCGCGGTCGAGCAGCGGCGGGATCGTCTCCCAGGCGGTGCGCTTGTTGTCGAAGCGATAGGACTCCGCCGGCACGCCGAAACCATCGCCGGATTTCAACGCCACGCCGAGCGTCTGCCCGGCCAGCGTGTCGAACGGCTTGCTGCCGTTGGTATCGACATCGACGCGGGAGAATCCCTTGCTGACGAAGTCGTAGGCGATGACATTGCCTTGGGCATCGAGCGCGGCGCGCGCGTGATGGATCGAAGCCGGACCCTTCGGATCCCAGCCGGTGCCCTGGTTGCGCATGTATTGCACGCGCACCGGCTTGCCGACGGCTTTGGCGAGCACAGCGGCGTCCATCGCCGCGTCATCGGCGTCATTGCGGCCGTAGGAGCCCGGACCCGGCGTCCAGATCACGTGGACGTTGTCCTCCGGCATTTCCAGGATGGCGGCGAGGCCTGAGCGCACGAAATGCGATTTCTGCGTGCCGCTCCAGCAAGTGACCTTGCCGTCCTTGATCTCGACCAAAGAGCAGGCCGGCCCCATGCTGGAATGCGATTGGAACGGCCACTCATATTCGGCCTCAATCACCCGCGCCGCCGACTTGAATGCCTCGTCGACATTGCCGATTTCCGCGGGCTCTACCGAACGCTTGCGCGGCGTCGCCTTGCGGATGTGATCGTAGAGCGCAGCCTGATCGGGGAACGGCGGTGCGGTGTCCGACCAAACCACTTTGAGCTGCTGCGACGCCTTGATCGCATCCCACTCCTTGTCGGCGACGACGCCGAGGAAGCCCTTGTCCCAGACCACTTTGGCAGTCGGGATATTTTTGATCGAGCTTTCGTCGACGCTCACCGGCATGGCGCCGGCGATCGCCGGACGGATCATGCGGGCATGGACCATGCCGGGCACTTTGACGTCGGTGCAGAAGTCCTCCTGCGCGAACACCTTCGGCGCGATGTCTTCGCGCTTGATCGGCTGGCCGACGACCTTGTGATCCTTCGGATCTTTCGGCTGCGCCTTGCCTGGCGCGTAGAGCGGATTGCCGTATTTGCCGTTCCAGTCGAGGTGGACGTTGAAGTAACGCCCGCCGATGAGCTCGGCGTAGCTCACCTTCTTGGTGGCGTCGCTTACGGCGTGGACGACGCCGTCGCTGACCGTCAACTGGTCGGCGGCAACATTGAGCTTGTCGGCCGCCATGGCGACCAGCACGCGCCGCGCTTCGGCCGCGGCCATGCGCATCTGCTTGCCGCCTTCCTGCAGGCCGGTCGAGCCGGAGGCACCACCCTGATTGACGCTGGTTGCGGTGTCGCCCATGAACACCTTGACGGCCTTGAACGGCACATCGAGCTCTTCGGCGACGATCTGCCCGACGGCGGTGAACAGTCCCTGCCCCATATCCATCTTGCCGAAATAGGCGGCGACGGTGCCGTCGCCATTGACGGCGATGTACGAGGACAGCTGGTCGGGCGTGAGCGGCGGCTTAGCCGCGACCGCCATGGCGTCGTCGGCCGCGTGCGCGAGCGTTACCGGCGCACCGATCGAGATGACGAGCGCACCGCCGGCCTTGAGAACGGCGCGGCGCGAAAAGATTGTGGATTTGTCTTGTATGGTCATGGCGCTCCCCCTCAACCCATCATCGCGGCGGCGCGCTTCACCGCGCGCAGGATCGCCATATGCGTGCCGCAGCGGCATTTCAGCCCGGTCAGCGCGTCGCGAATCTCGGCGTCGGTCGGCTTCTTCTTGTCGCGCAGGAACGCCGCCGCGGTCATGATCCAGCCGTTGATGCAATAGGCGCATTGCGGCACTTCTTCCTCGACGTAAGCCGTTTGCAGCGGATGCGGCTTGTCCGGCGTGCCGAGGCCGGCGAGCGTGACGATCTTGCTGTCACCCACCGCCGAGACCGGCGTGATGCAGGAGCGGATCGGCTGACCGTCGAGATGCACGGTGCAGGCGCCGCATTGGGCGAGCCCGCAGCCGAAATGCGGATTGTTCAGGCCGAGATCGTTGCGCAACGCGTAGAGCAGCGGCATGTCGTCGTCCGCCTCTACGGTGCTCACCTTTCCATTGACGTTGAGGGAATACTTCTGGGTCATTGCGCGAGCGTCCTCCATATGCGCAACGACCGTTCTTATCGGGGCCGGCCATGTGCCGGTTAAGTCCCCTTGCCGTTGCATCCGCTGACATGAAGATTATTCCCAAAACTGCGGCATGGGAACACGCTTCGGGGCGTGGAACTTCTGCGAGGAGAACTAGTCCTTTGCCAGCGCTTGCACGGTTGCGAACAAAGTTCGCACGTCACGCTCCGCAATATTCCGCGTGATGAACACGACGCGGCTGTCGCGATTCTGATCCGGCCAGGATTCGAGCTCGACCGGCGGATGGGCGAGGTGTTGGACGTATTGCACCACGACCGGCCCGCGGCAGCCGGCGACGTTGAGGATACCCTTGACGCGCAACAGATCGGCGCCGCGTAGCCCGATCAAGGTCTCCATGGCGCGGGCGAAGGCGAGCCATTCGATCGGCTTGTCCTGCGCGATAACAAAGCTCGCGATGCCGTCGCTGTGCGCGGCCTCGGCGACGAAGCCCGAGCGCTCGCCGGCGGCCGGTTCGATGACACGCTGCGGATCGAGCGCGCCTTTGACGGCGATATCGATGGTGGCGCGCGGATTGAGACTTTGCAGGCGTTGCGTCAACCGCGCGACCGCGGCGGCATCCGCGAGATCGGTCTTCGAGATCACGAGGCGATCGGCGAGGATCGCCTGCTTGCGTGCTTCGGCGGCGCCCTCGAGCGCGGATTCGCCATTGACCGCATCGACCACGGTCAGCACCTGGTCGATATGAAATTCACCACCGAGCGCGCGATCGGTGGCGAAGGTTTGCAGGATCGGCCCGGGATCGGCGAGACCGCTGGTTTCGATCACGATGCGGCGGAATGGCGGCACCGCACCGTGCTCGCGATCGAACACCAGGCGGCGCAGCGCCGCCTGCAGATCGGTACGCGTAATGCAGCAGACGCAGCCGTTGCCGAGCAGTACCGTCTCCTCTGCGCTGTCGCGCACCAGCACGTCGTCGATGCCGACGGCGCCGAACTCGTTGATGATGACGGCAGTGCCCTGCCCTTCCGGGAGGCTGAGGAAACGCTGCAGCAGGGTGGTCTTGCCGCTGCCGAGGAATCCAGTGACGACCGTCACCGGAATTTTGGCGCCGCGCTCGCGCTTAAGCCTACGCCCGAACCGGCCGGCTTCGCGCGAGGGGAAGAGGTCGAGCATGGGCCTAGCGGTGAGCCGCTGCGTGCGGCTCCCTCTCCCCGCGTGCGGGGAGAGGGTGGGGTGAGGGGGCCTCTCGGCCGGGCTGAGACTCGGAGCAAAACCCTAGGCGCTCAGAATCGCGGAGAGGCCCCCTCATCCCGACCTTCTCCCCGCACGCGGGGAGAAGGAGACGACGCCCGCTTCTCATCAGAAATCCATTTCCAGCGTGTAGAGCCCGCCGATGTGGCGGTCGACGGCGTAGACGATGGCGCGTTCGTCGACGAACACGTCGTTCATCTGGATGGTGCCGGTCGGCGCGCCGGGCGGCGCCGGCGGCTGGAAGACGCCGACTTCCTTCGGCTGGTACGGATTGGAGATGTCGTAGGCGCGTAAGCCGCCGT
>JBAUYI010000338.1:0-17552 GCA_049584715.1 Xanthobacteraceae bacterium | reverse complement strand
TGCTGGCCGAGCTCGGCCCCAGCGCGCGCGAGGCGGCACGGCGCTTTCTCGCCGGCATGATCGACGCCGACGACCGCGACCACGTGCTGCGCCTGATCGCCGATGCCGACCGGGCACGGCCGCGTGGCCGGGACCGCGGCTCATGACGGCGCCGGCTGTAGCGATCCCCCCAGACGACGCGCCGCATCTGCTCGTCGTCGACGACGATCGCCGCATCCGCGCGCTGCTGTTGCGTTTTCTGGTCGCCGAAGGCTACCGCGTCTCCACCGCCGAAACCGCGGCGGAGGCGCGCGCCAAGCTGTTGGGCCTGAAATTCGATCTCCTCGTCCTCGACGTCATGATGCCGGGCGAGAACGGCTTCGACCTGGTCAAAGCCATCCGCACCTCGTCTACCGTGCCGATCCTGATGCTCACGGCGCGCGACGAGAAGGAGAGCCGGATCATGGGGCTCGAAATCGGCGCCGACGATTATCTGGCAAAACCGTTCGAGCCGCGCGAGCTTTCGCTGCGCATCGCCAATATCTTGAAACGCGCCCGGCCGCCGGTGGCGGCGCCGGTGGAATCGGTGCGTTTCGGCCAATTCGTGTTCCACCTCGTGAGCGGCGAGTTGCGCCGCGGCGAGGAGGCGATCCGGCTTACCGACCGCGAGCGCGACATGCTCCGCGTGCTCACATCGAGCGTCGGCGAGACCGTGCCGCGCCAGGCGCTCGCCGGCAACGGCGACAATGTCAGCGAGCGCACCGTCGACGTGCAGGTCAACCGGCTGCGCCGCAAGATCGAGCGCGATCCGGCCAATCCGTTGATCGTGCAGACCGTGCGCGGCGTCGGCTATCGGCTCGTCCCGGCTCTTTAAAGCGTGATCGCGAAAATGGCCAGTTTCGACGATGGCATCGGACGTCTGCGGGTCGCGGCGGGGCACGTGGTGACCGCCGCCAACGCGGTCGCCGGCGCCGCGGGCTATATCACCGGGCCGTGGGACCGCTTCACCCGCTGGCTGCGCTCGGTGATGCCGCACGGCCTTTATGCCCGCGCGCTGTTGATCGTCATCATGCCGCTCGTGGTGCTGCAATCGATCGTCGCCTTCCTGTTCGTCGAGCGGCAGTCGAGCGTGGTCAATTTTTATCTGTCGTCCGCGGTGACCCGCGAGATCGCCACCCTCATCGACGTCTACAAAACCTTTCCGCCGGGCGCCAATCGCGCGCAATTGCGCCGCATCGCCCAGGACCGGCTCGGCCTGGTGGTCGATTTCCTGCCCGTCACGGATTTGCCGCCGCCCGGCCCAAAGCCGTTCTTCTCGTCGCTCGACCAGGAGCTGTCGAACGAAATCCGCAAGCAGATCGGTCTGCCGTTCTGGATCGACACCGTCGGCCGCTCCTCGATCGTGGAAATCCGCATAAAACTCGACGACACCATCATGCGCGTGTTCGCGCCGCGCGCCGACGCCTACAATTCCAATTCGCTGGCCTTCCTGATGTGGATGGTGCTCACCTCGGTGGTCGTGCTGACCATCGCCATCGCGTTCCTGCGCAACCAGATCAAGCCGATCGTGCGGCTTGCCGATGCCGCCGAAGCGTTCGGCAAGGGCCGCGAGGCGCCGAACTTTCGCCCACGCGGCGCCCGCGAAGTACGCCGCGCCGCGGCGGCGTTCCTGGAAATGAAAACGCGTATCGAGCGGTCCATCGAGCAGCGCACCACCATGCTTGCCGGCGTGTCGCATGACCTGCGCACGGTGCTGACGCGGTTCAAGCTCGAGCTTGCCTTGCTCGGCGACAGCCCCGAGGTCGAGGCGATCAAGAAGGACGTCGACGAGATGGCCGCCATGCTCGAGGCCTATCTGGCCTTTGCCCGCGGCGACACCGGAGAGCAGTCAGCGCCGACCGATATCGCCGCCTTGCTCGAGGAGTTGCGGCTCGACATCGAGCGCCACGGCCATCGCGCCACGGCCGCCTTCCACGGCCCGCCGGAGGTCACGGTGCGGCCGGCGGCATTCAAGCGCTGCCTGGCCAATCTGGTCTCCAACGCCGCGCGCTTTGCCTCCACCGTCGCGATCACTGGCCATCGCGACCATCGTTGGCTCACGGTGACGGTGGACGACGACGGGCCGGGCATCCCGCAGCCGTTGCGCGAGGACGTGTTCAAGCCGTTCCTGCGGCTTGACGACGCCCGCAACCAGGACGAAGGCGGCACCGGCTTGGGCTTGGCCATCGCCCGCGACATCGCCCGCTCCCACGGCGGCGACATCACGCTCGGCGCAAGCCCGATGGGCGGCTTGCGCGCGACGGTCAAGGTGCCGGTCTAGAGCATGATCCCGAAAAGTGGATACCGGTTTTCGGATAAGATCATGCTCCAACAAAGAGTCTAGACTATGATCCGATTCAATTGAATTGGATCATGGTCTAGTGATCAGGGAATAGCGAAACGATAAAGGTGTTGCTGCTCTGGCGGTCGCCGTCTTTGGTTTTGTACTTCAACCGATAGACCAGCTTCGCCTCGGTCGGCTCGGTCACATCCTTGGCTGTGAGCACCAAGGTGCCGCCGGCCACCTTGGCGGCGCAGCCCTGCCGGCGCGGCAGCACCGGCTCCTCTCTGATGCTCAGCGCCACGTTTGTCGGACCTTCCAGCACTTCAACGTCCGGCAGGCCGATCATGATCGATCTGCAATTGCCCACGTAATAGACCGAGCCGAGATCGACGCTCTCGCCGCTTTTCACCGCAAACCGGCGCGGCGAATCTTGAGCATTGGCTGCGCCAAGGCCTGTGAGGCCAAGGCTTCTGAGGCCAAGGCTTGTGAGGCCAAGGCTTGTGAGGCCAAGGCTTGTGAGGCCGGCGCCAACCAACACAAACGCCGCGACAATTGCCGTGCGGCCCTTTGGCATGGCGCTCCGTGAGCGCGAGAAGCTCATGGCTTTAGCTCGGCGGAAACAGCGCGATATTGATGCCCTGACTGAGCTGGCGCTCGCCGCTCACTGTCTTGTAAGTGATCCGAAGCACCATCCGCGTGTAACTGTAGTCTTGAACGTCTTTGGCGGTGATCACGAGCTTGCCGCCCGCCACCGGACTGGCGCAGCTGTAACCGTGAGGTACGACCTTCGCCGCATTGACGACAGCGGTGACGCCGGGCGGACCGTCCAGAATCTCGACCACCGGCGTGTCTTTCAGCAGCGACTTGCAATCCGTTCCGATCATATAGACGTCGCTGAATTCAGTGCTCTCGCCGCTCTTGAGCGCGATGTCTTTGATGGTGAATTGAATCGTCTGCGCTTGAACGGCGCTGCCGCCCAACAACGTGACCACCAACAACGCCAGGATAAGAGTGGCTTTGTTCCCGATGTGCATGGCTTTTTCCCCAGGCCAGATTGATCGATAAAAGCATTATAGCAGATTGAAACTGCCAGTTGAAATATGTATTGGCACCCTGTGGAGGCGGCCCGGTCTTGCGGCCGCCCCGCGGGGGAGTCCATGTCGGCCTCGGACGATGAGGGGTATTTGCCCTTGAATCCGCGCCGTTTGCTCGCCATTTCGGAACCGACGAATTCCTGCTGGGGACCCCGCCATGACTGTTGACGCCGACGCCGATAGCAAATCGGAAAACCGGCCATCCGAGGCCCAACCGTTCCAAGCCGACGTCGCCAAGCTTTTGCAGCTGATGGTGCACGCGGTCTATTCGGATAAATCGGTATTTTTGCGCGAATTGATCGCCAATGCCGCCGACGCCTGCGAGCGGCTGCGCTACGAGGCGATCGCCGAGCCGGCGCTCATTGGCGACGACGCCAAGCCGCGCATCACGCTGTCGATCGATGCCGAGCACAAACGCCTGACCGTCGAGGACAACGGCATCGGCATGAGCCGCGAGGAGCTCGCTGAGGCGCTCGGCACCATCGCGCGCTCGGGCACCAAGGCGTTCCTCGACCGCATCGAGGCCAAACAGCCCGACGACGAGACCGCGCTGATCGGCCGATTCGGCGTCGGCTTCTATTCGGCCTTCATGGTGGCCGAGCGGGTCGACGTGGTGTCGCGCCGCGCCGGGGCCGATACGGCATGGCTGTGGTCGTCGGACGGCAAGGGCACGTTTGCCATTTCGGCGGCCGAACTTGCCGACGCGCCGGCGCGCGGCACCCGCGTCGTGCTGCATCTGATGGACGACGCCAAGACCTATGCCGAACGGTTCACCATCGAGCGGCTCATCAAGGCGCAATCGGGCCACGTGCCGGTGCCGATCGCGATCGTCGACAAGGCCGGCGGCGAGCCCGCCGAGATCAGCGACGGCGCGGCACTGTGGGCCAAGCCGAAAGCGGAGATCAGCGCCGCCGACTACACCGATTTCTACCGCAGCATCGCCGGCCAGTTCGACGAGCCGGCCGCCACCATCCATTACCGCGCCGAGGGCCGGCAGGATTATACCACGCTCTTGTTCATCCCCGGCGCGCGGCCGTTCGATTTGTTCGATGCGGACCGCAAGGGCCGCATCAAACTCTACGTCAAGCGCGTCTTCATCACCGACGACGCCGACATTCTGCCGCGCTACCTGCGCTTCGTGCGCGGCTTGGTCGACAGCGCCGACCTGCCGCTCAACGTCTCGCGCGAGAAGATCCAGGAGAGCCCGCTCTTGGCCGCGATCCGCAAGGGTGCGACGCACCGCGTGCTCACCGAGCTCGAGCGGCTCGCCGACAAGGAGCCGGAAACCTACACGAAAATCTGGGAGACCTTCGGTGCCGTGCTCAAGGAAGGCATCTACGAAGATTTCGAGCGCCGCGACGCCATGCTGGCGCTGGCGCGGTTCAAGACCACGGCGTCGGGGGCGTCGGGCGGCGGCTGGCGCAGCCTGAAAGAATATGTCGGCGCGCTCAAGACCAACCAGACCGCGATCTATTATCTCGCCGGCGACGACCTGGCGCGCCTTGAAGCCTCGCCGCATCTCGAAGGTTTTCGCGCCCGCGGCATCGAGGTTTTGTTGCTGCCCGATCCGGTCGACAGTTTCTGGGTCATGCCGGGTGTCGGCTTCGACGGTAAGCCGTTCAAGTCGGTGACCCAGGGCGCCGCCGATCTGGCGCTGATTCCGCGCACCGACACGGAGACTGCACCGCCGGCCGATGTCGCTGATGCGGTGAAGGAGTTCCTCGTCTTCGTGAAGACGACGCTCGGGGAAGCGGTAGCAGACGTGCGCGCTTCGGAGCGGCTCACCGACAGCGCGGTCTGTCTGGTGGCGCCGGATTCCGGGCCGGACCGGGCGTTGGAGCGAATTCTTGCAGGCGCTGGGCGGTTGAACGCGGCGTCGAAGCCGATCCTCGAGGTCAATCCGCGGCACGACATCGTGGTCGCGCTGGCCAAGCTCGGCGACGGCGACAGCGACCGCGCGTTCAAGGAGGACGCCGCCCATCTGTTGTTCGACGAGGCGCGCGTGCTCGACGGCGAGCGGCCCACGGATGCGCGGCTGTTTTCCGATCGGCTCGGCCGCGTGCTCGGACGCGGCCTGCGCTGATTATTCCGCCGGAGTAACCGGCACGCTGTGCGGCGTAAGCTCGGCCGGTATTGCCACGGGCTTGTTCTCGTCGGCGGGTTCGAGATCCGGCGTCTTGCCGCCCTTGAGCCGGAAGTAGATCTGGCTGCCGATCAAGATCGCGCACAGCGCGATGAAAACCGCGCTGATCGGCCGCTCGACGAACACCAGGATGTCGCCGCGCGAGATCAGCATGGCGCGACGGAAGTTCTCCTCGAACCGCGGGCCGAGCACGAAGCCGAGCAGGATCGGCGCGGGATGGAAGCCGAGCCGGAGCAGGATGTAGCCGAACAGGCCGATGGCCACCACTTCGCCGACCTGGAAGAAGTCGTTGTTGGCGGCATAGACGCCGATGCAGACGAAGAACATCGCGCTCGGATAGAGATACTTGTAGGGGATCGCCAGCATCTTCACCCAGATGCCGATCAGCGGCACGTTGAGCAGCACCAGCATGATGTTGCCGATCCAGAAGCTGGCCACCAGGCCCCAGAAGATGTCCGGATGCTGCGAGATCAGCTGCGGTCCGGGCACGATGCCCTGGATCATCAGCGCGCCGAGGAGGAGCGCCATCACCGCGTCGCCGGGGATGCCGAGACTCATGGTCGGGATGAAGTCGCCCTGCACCGAGGAGTGGGTCGAGGCTTCCGGGCAGACCACGCCTTCGATCAGGCCGGTGCCGAATTTTTCCGGATGTTTGGAGATCTTCTTTTCGGTGGCATAGGCGACAAAGGAGGCGATGGTCGGGCCGGTGCCGGGAATGAGCGCGCACAGGCTGCCGATGATGGTGCCGCGCCACATCGGGAAGAAGGCGCGTTTCATGTCGGCCTTGGTCGGCCGCATGTCCTTGAAGGTGACGTTGGTATATTTGGTGTTGATCGGCGCCACCTGATTGACGCTGTTCATGAACTCGGCGATGCCGAATAGTCCGAGCGCCAGCGCGATCAGCTCGATGCCGTCATCGAGCTCGGTCATGCCGAAGGTGTAGCGTTCCGAGCCGGTTTCGAGATCGGTGCCGACCGAGCCGAGGAACAGCCCCAGCACGGTCATGGCGACGCCCTTGATCGGCGAGCCGCGCGCCAAGGTCGAGCCGGCCAACAAGCCGAGCAGCATCAGCGAGCAGACTTCTGCTGGGCCGAATTGCAACGCCGCGCGCACCAGGAGCGGCGACAGGAAGATCATCTCGGTGATGCCCCAGGAGGCGCCGACGAAGGAGGCGAACACCGTCAAGCCGAGCGCGACGCCGCCGCGGCCCTGCTTGGTCATCGGGAAGCCATCGAGGCAGGTCACCGCGTGCGGCGGATGGCACGGCAAATTGAGCAGGATCGAACAGATCGCGCCGCCATATTGCGCGCCGTACATGACGCCGCCCAGCATCAGGATGGCGGCGACCGGCTTCATGCCGAAGGTCAGCGGCAACAGGATCGAGATGGTGGCGAGCGGGCCCATGCCGGGCAGCACGCCGACCATGTTGCCGACCAGCACGCCGATGAAGCAGAACATCAGATTGTGCGGCTCGAGCGCGACGCCGAAGCCGTACCAGAGGTCCGTCAGTGCGGTCGTGATCACAGGCCGCCCCTCCATGTGAATATCGGCATTGGCACTTGCAGGAAGTAGGAGAACAACCCGACGCCGAAGACGGTGACGACGGTGGCAAGGATGGCCGTACCCTTCCACGTCGCACCCTTGTCACCGAGCGCGGCGACAAAGACGCAGGCGAACGTCCCCGGGGCCATGCCGAAATAACGTCCGAAGAAGATGAAGCAGACCGGGCTCATGAGGATGCAGAACCAGGCCAACCATTGCGGCTCCGCCGGCAGGATGCTCTGGTCCTCGGCGTGGCCCGGTTCTCCGGACGCCAGTGAGCCCGCGGCGATGGTGATGCCGAGCAGGACGAGAAGGATGCCGAGCGCCGTCGGCAGGAAGCCGGGCCCCATATGCATGAGCGTGCCGGCGCGGTAGGTCGAGCCCTTGAGCGCCACCCCCAAGCCGAGCAACAGCATCAGGCCGCCCGCGTAAAAGTCTTTCTTTCGCACGAGGTCGCGCAGAAGGCTGGTAGCAGGCTGCACAATTTCCTCCCGGCCGTCTCTGGGCCGTTTTGTTCGTCGGCCCGATTTCTTCGAGTCCGAGGAACTACCGCAAATGCTGACAGGTTCCGCGGTGACGCGGTGTCGCGGGTCTCCGCCGTAACCCCCACCGCGCTCAATCAACGCGTGGAGACCCCCGATTATCAGGCGCTAGACGATATAGGGCAGCCGCAACAGGTGCAACTCCCCACTGGATAACGTTGCATTCACCCACGGTTGTAGGTTTTTGCCGTAAACGACCGGCGGTGTTGAGTTTGACGCCGATTTTCGCCGGCCCAGGCGATCCAGCCTGCCAGGAGGTGGGCGGCCGGATATGGCAAGTCGCATATGGCAAGTCGCGACGGCAGGGTGGTTGTTGAAAGGCCTGTTCAATGAAAGTCGCGGCTCTTGAGCGGCAGTGCGGCGTCGTCCGGCAGCGGGCCGCCGGAAAATTTCGGCGAGAACAGATCGCCGCCCTCGCGCAGCCATGGTAGCTCCGTGGACAGGTCGACGAAACTTTCCGCGACCACGTGGATGACGAGGCCTGCGCGCTGCAGGCGGCCGCGCACGGCGAGGAAGCGCGCCGTCATCACGGTGCGGCGGTTTTTGGCAAACACCTTCGGCCAGACGATGATGTTGGCGATGTCGGTCTCGTCCTCCAGCGTCATGAACACAACGCCTTTCGAAGTGCCCGGCCGTTGCCGCACCAGGACGAGGCCGGCAATCGTGACCGGCTGGTCCGGCCGCAATTCATCGCCGCGCAGGCCCGCGTTGCGCAGCGCGCCGAGCGCGTCGAGACGGTCGCGGAAGAAGCCCACGGGATGCGCCTTCAGCGACAGGCCGGTCGCCACGTAATCCTCCACCACGTGCTCGCTAAGCGGCATCGCCGGCAGCGCCACGGCTGGCTCGGGGAAAAGCTCGTCGTTCAAATGCGGCGCGAGCAGCGGCAGCGGATCCTCGATCTTGACGTTAGCCGCGCGCCGCACGGTGCTGATGCCGATGACGTCGAGGCGGCGCGCCGCCCACAATGCGGCGCGGCGGTCGAGGCCCAGCGAGCGGAACGCATCCGCTTCCGCCAGCCGCTCGATGGTGAAGCGCGACACGCCGGCTATTGCCGCGAGCCGCTCGATCGAGGAAAAACCATTGCCGCGCGCGGCGATGAGTTTTTCCAATTCGTCTTCGCTTAAGCCCGAAACGAGGCGAAAGCCTAGCCGTACGGCATGCTTGCCTTCGGCAGCCGATTCTAACGTGCAATCCCAATCGCTGAAATTGACGTCGGCGGCCAAAACCTCGACGCCGTGCGCCCGCGCATCGCGCACCAGCTGCGCCGGTTGATAAAAACCCATCGGTTGGCTGTTGAGGATGGCGGCGCAGAACACGTCGGGATGACGGCACTTGATCCATGCCGAGGCGTAGACCAGAAGCGCGAAGCTCGCGGCGTGGCTTTCCGGGAATCCGTATTCGCCAAAACCTTCGATCTGGCTGAAGCAATGCTCGGCGAATTCGCGGTTATAGCCACGCGTCGCCATTCCGTTGATGAACTTGTCTTTAAAAAGATGGACGGTTCCGTTGTGCCGGAAGGTTGCCATGGCGCGGCGCAGACCGTCGGCCTCGTCGGGTGTGAACTTCGCCGCCGTAATGGCGATCTGCATCGCCTGCTCCTGGAACAGCGGCACGCCGAGCGTGCGTTTGAGAACGTCGCGCAATTCGTCGGGCGGTCCGTACACCGGGTCGGGGGAGGGGTAATGCTCCTTCTCGATGCCGTCGCGCCGGCGCAGATAGGGATGCACCATGTCGCCCTGGATCGGACCCGGGCGCACGATCGCAACTTCAATCACAAGGTCGTAGAAGCATTGCGGCTTGAGCCGCGGCAGCATCGACATTTGCGCACGGCTCTCTACCTGAAATACGCCGATTGAGTCGGCACGCGACAGCATCTCGTAGACTTCCGGCGCATCGTCCGTTCCATCTTTCGGAATACTCGCCAGCGAATATTCCTTGCTGTAATGCGTCTTCAGAAGGTCGAGCCCGCGGCGCAGGCAGCTCAGCATGCCGAGCGCAAGCACATCGACCTTCATCAGACCGACTGTATCGATGTCGTCCTTGTCCCATTCGATGAAGGTACGGTCTGCCATGGCGGCGTTGGCGATCGGCACCGTTTCATCGAGCCGCCCACGCGTGAGGACGAAACCGCCGACGTGCTGCGAGAGGTGGCGTGGGAAGCCGGTCAGTTCGTCGGCGAGTTCAACGGCCTGCCGGATCAGCGGATTTGCCGGATCGAGGCCGGCTTGGCGGATGTGATCGTCAGGCAATTCGTCGCCGGTGCCCCACACTGTCTTGGCGAGCGCTGCGGTGATGTCCTCGGTCAGGCCAAGAGCCTTGCCGACTTCACGGATGGCGCGGCGCGAACGGTAATGCACGACAGTTGAGCAGATCGCGGCGCGATGGATGCCGTAGCGTTTATAGATGTACTGAATTACTTCTTCGCGCCGTTCGTGTTCGAAATCGACGTCGATATCGGGCGGCTCATTACGTTTCGCGGAAATGAAGCGGGCGAAGAGAAGCTCGGTTTCATTGGGATTGACCTCGGTAATACCGAGGCAAAAGCACACCGCGCTGTTCGCCGCCGAGCCGCGGCCTTGGCAAAGAATCTTTTTCTCGTCGCGCGCGTAAGCGACGACATCGTGCACGGTAAGGAAATACTGCGCATATCCGAGCGTCGCGATCAGCGCCAACTCCTCGTACAGCCGGTTCCTGACATGCGCTGGCACGCCTTCTGGGAATTGATCTTTGGGATAACGTTTCGCGGCGCCGGCCCATGTCAGATCTTCGAGATGCTGCTGCGCCGTTTTGCCCGGCGGCACCGGCTCGTCGGGATATTCATACTGCAATTGGCTGAGCGAGAAGGTGCAGGCATTTGCAATAGCGACGGTGCGGGCGATGGCGTCGGGAAAATTTTTGAACAGCCGCGCCATGTCCGAAGGCGCTTTCAGATGCCGCTCGGCATTGACGGCGAGCCGGAAGCCGGCTTCGGAAAATGTGCATTTCTCGCGGATGCAGGTGACGACGTCGAGGAGCGGCCGGCGCTCCGGCGCGTGATAATGCACGTCGTTGACGGCGACGAGCGGCGCGCCGTGCCGCTCGCCGAGCTCGGCCAACAGGCCGAGCCACCGCGGCTCGTCGCCGCGGTGATAATGAATGCCAGCGAGGAAGGTGCGGCCGGGCGCTGCGTGGACCAAAGCGGAGAGGCGTTCGGTGAATAACCCTCCCCTACAGGGGGAGGGTGGCCGCGAAGCGGCCGGGTGGGGCCGTGCGAACAGCGTCGGCGGCGGTAAAGCGATAAAAATCTGGCCTTCGCTGGCATCCAGAATCTGCTCGAAAGTCAGATGGCACGCGCCTTTCTTGGCCTTGAGATTGCTCTCCGTCAGAAGCTGGCAGAGCCGCCCATAAGCCTGGCGATCGGTCGGATAGGTCAGGACCTCGAAACCATCGATGGTGACGAGGCGCGTGCCGACGAGAAGTTTTATGGCTCTGTCCTTGGCTTCGTCATAGGCGCGCACGACGCCGGCAAAGCTGTTGCGGTCGGCGATGCCGATGGCGGCGAGGCCGATTTCATCGGCGCGCGCGACCATCTCACCCGGATGCGAGGCGCCGCGCAGGAAGGAAAAATTCGTGGTGACGGCGAGTTCCGCGTAGGCGGTCATCTAAACCCTCCCCCCTCGTGGGGGAGGGTAGGGTGGGGGGTCGGGAGGGAAGTGTATGTCGTCGACGCACGCGCCTCGCCTCCCGACCCCCACCCCCGCCCCTCCCCACAAGGGGGAGGGGAGTCCTTCCGCCTCAGCAAACTCATCTCACTCTCACTCACGCAAACAGCCCGTGCACGAACCAGCGCGCCGCCGTCGTCTCGCGCCCATAAAGTCCTTCGCGGAACAGCCAGAAGCGGTGGCCGCTGGCATCCTCGACGAGGTAGTAGTCACGCGTCGGCTTCGGCTCGCGATGCCGCCACCATTCGGCGCCGATGCGTTCCGGCCCTTGCGCGCCGGTGATGTCATAAGTCACGCCGCGCCAGCTGAAACGCCGCGGCGGGCCATCGGGGACGAGGGCTGTGACATCCTCGGCCGGCTCGGCATGGGGCAACAGCAGGAGCGGGCGCGGTTTTTGCTCCGGTTCAGGCCACGCGGTTGCCTCGCCGTCGATCGGCGGCAGTACTTCGGCACGCTCAGGCAGATGACTGGCCACCGGTTCGAAGCGCCGCACGCTCGCTGGTCCGAGCCGCTGGCGCAACGCATCGATCAAGCTTGCGCAACGCTCAGTCCTATCGCCCTCGTCGGTGACAGACGTCAGCTCCGTCTGTCGCGCCGGCATCGGCTCGGCGCAGGTCACCGCAAGGCCGATCGCTTCGAAACCAAAGCCGGCATCGCAGGTCGCCGCCAGCGCTTCGAGCTTCAGTTCGATGAGCCGGGCCACGTGGCTGACGTTGCGCGTCGGCAGCGTCAGTCCGATATCGATTGTCTCGACCGCGCCGTCGACGTTGTAGAGGCAAAGCCGCAATCCCCGTGCGCCGACGTCGTCACGAGTCAGTACGTGGATGAGCGTCGCCATGAGGCGATTGGCGTGGGCGATGATCGCGTCATGGGTGAAGATCGGCTCGAGCAGATAACGCAGGCAATGATAGACCGGCGGCGCGACGATCGGCACCAGCGGCTCGTCGATGCGGCCGAGCGCCTGATCGACGCGGCGCAAGAGCTCGGTTGGAAAGCGCGCGGCGAACGGCGCGCGCGGCTTGTCGAGCAACATGCCGACGGTCTTGAAGCCGAGCCGGCGCAATGTGGCGCGGGTGTCCGCCTTAAGCCGCAACGCCGCGATGGGAAGCGGTGCCAGGGCCGTCGCTTCCTGGCCTGATGGCAATACGAATAAAGGCGTCTTGTGAAAGCGCGACAGCGCCCACGCCGCGCCCGGCGTGTCGGCGACGGCAAGCCGCGCCGGCAGCCCGAAATTTTTTTGCAGTCTTGCAGCAAGATCGGCGAGCAATTTTTCCTCGCCGCCGAACAGATGGGCGGAGCCTGCGATGTCGAGGAAAAAACCGTCGGCGCCATTGTCCTCGCTCCAAAGATCCCTGCACAATGGCGAGGCGGTCGGCGTGTAGCGCGTCGCCCACAACGCCAGGCGCCGCAACGCGGCATCGTCGGCGGTGGGATCGGCGTCGCGCACCTGCAAAAATTCCGCTTTGGCCCGGGCGTCGGCCAACAGGTCGCCGGTCGCAAGGCCCAAAACCTCCGCTGCCGCGTTCGCGGCGGCGATGCGCGGGCCGCCGGAGCCGGCGACGGCCAGGACGAACGGACGGTCCGGATCAACTTGCTTGCTTGATGGGTTTTTCGCCTGCGCCGCGAGCGCGCGAAAAATCGGCCAGCGCGGCAGCCAAACTGAAACGATGCGCGACATGATCGTACTCCACTACCCATTCACCCGGCCGTCCGTTGCGGCAGCGCTCGAGTTGCAAATGCCAGCGCGGCCGCGTGACGAGGCCGAAACGGTCGCGCACGGCTGCCGCGGTGCCGATGCGCCAGCGTGTCGCCGCCGCACTCGATTCCAGCGTCGCCGCCGGCCGCAGCAAAAAAACAGGAAGACCCGCGTCGGTGGCGGCGAGGTGCAGCCGTTGGCTCAATTTCAGATCGAGCGTGTCGATGACGCCCACGACGGCGGCCGGCGCTGCCGACCGCACCGCCTCCTCCAGGGCCCACAGGGTTTCCTTGCGGTGCGCGGTCTGGACCAGGATCAGGCGGTCCGGATCGAGACCGAGCGCGTTGAGGCCATGGCCGTGCAGCCGGCCGTGCGGGCGGTACGGGCGCAGCCCATAAGTGGGCGCGATGAAAAACAACGGATGAATACGCGGCGACGCGGCTCGCTGCTCCCTCCCCCTTGTGGGGAGGGTGAGGTGGGGGTCGTGAGGTGACGCGAGAGCGTCGAGGTTTTTACAGAACCTCCCGACCCCCACCCCAAACCCCTCCCCGACAAGCTTGCACTCGGGCGCGCGCAAGCGCGGCCCGGGTGGGGGAGGGGAACATGCAGTGCGCGCCGCACCGTTATTGATCGACGAAATACGGGCGAGAACCGCCGCGATGAAACCGAAGGCGGCGGCGATGCAGCTTTCCGCTGCGGGCACGATCTCATGCAGCGCGCCGCAGGTGAGGCCGCCGTCCGGCAAGTGGGAATCGATTGCCGCCAAGCCGAAGGGCAGGGCTTTGCGCTCTTCCCCCATCGGGGGCATGAGCCGGCGCAGCTCTGCCATCACGGCGGCACGGTTTCGCGCTACGGCAAGGGCGGTGGGCCCGGTCATGGCTATGCAACGCCCATAATGTGGAAACCCATTGAATATTCACTGTATGTTCTTGCTTGTAGATACTAGAACAAATCAAGAACAATGCCAAGGCTGAATAGCGGGCAATCGGCATCCTATTGAGCGATCAATGGCTTGAGCCCTCAGGCGTAAAACGCCGGCAGACCGCATTGCGGTGCTCCGCCGCTGCAAGATTTAGGCGCCGCCGGTGTTTGTCGTTTGGCGCGCGAATGGCGACGCAATGGAGAGATGGCCGTGGTGAAAACCCCGAAACTGATCTTTGCAGCGGCTGCGTTCGCGGCGGTCCTGAACCTGGATGTTCCGGCCGGCCATGCCGCCACGTGGCGGGAGAACCCATGGTGCGCGGTGATCGATTATGGCGACGGCGGCGTCACCTGGGAGTGCAACTATCGCACCTTCGAGGAGTGCTATCCGAACGTGCTCGCCGGCAATAAGGGCTCGTGCAACCTCAATCCGGCCGGGCCCGGCCCGCAAGCCGCCACGCCGGCGGCTCCGCGCAAGAAACACCACGCGCAGCGCTAGCGCGTCGCTGCCTGTTACCCTTGATGGTGCGCGGACGATGGAGCATACGTCTGCCGACTTGCGCGGGCGTGCGCGCGGACGTGCAGATCAGGAAGGTGCATCATGCCGGAAGCCGACAAGGAAGGTGAACGCTACTCCGTCGATCGGCCGCAGCAGACGCCGGGCTTCTTTCTCAAGGGCTCGCACCAGCTCGACTGGGGCATGAAGAACCGCATGGCACGGGTGTTCGATCCCACTTCGGGCCGCACCGTGATGCTCGCCATCGACCACGGCTATTTCCAGGGCCCGACCACCGGCCTCGAGCGCATCGATCTGTCCATTGTGCCGCTATTGCCGAATTGCGATGCGCTGTTCTGCACGCGCGGCATTCTGCGCTCGGTGATTCCCGCCGAATGCCAGAAGCCGATGGTGCTGCGGGCGAGCGGTGGGCCGAGCATTTTGCGCGAGGAATTGTCCGACGAGCAGATCGCCATGGACATGGACGACGCCATGCGGCTCAACGCCGCCGGCGTCGGCATCCAGGTCTTCATCGGCGGCGAGTTCGAGACCCGCTCGGTGCACAACATGACCAAGCTGGTCGATGCCGGGCTGCGCATGGGCATTCCGGTGATGGGCATCACCGCGGTCGGCAAAAACATGGTGCGCGATGCAAAGTATTTCCGGCTGGCCTGCCGCATCATCGCCGAGCTCGGCGCCCAATACGTCAAGACCTATTACGTCGACGAAGGATTCGAGACCATCACCGCGTCGTGCCCGGTGCCGATCGTGATGGCCGGCGGCAAGAAATTGCCCGAGCTCGAGGCGCTGACCATGGCTTACAACGCCGTGCAGCAGGGCGCCTCCGGCGTCGATATGGGCCGCAACATTTTCCAATCCGAGGCGCCGCAGGCCATGATCGCGGCGGTCGCCGCCGTGGTGCACAAGAACATGAAGCCGAAAGAGGCGTTGGACCTGTTCAACACGCTGAAAGCTAAAGGCGCGATGCGCGCCGCCTAACCGTACATCCGCTGCGGCGCGGCGCCGAACAGCAACCAGGCGACCGCACCGGCCGCCAGCGCGCCGCTGAGCGTCGCAAGTATTTCTTCGAACCAGGCGTCGCGGCTATGGTCGCTGTTGTCCTCAAGGACGGCCGCGACGGCTGGAGCAGGCTGGGTGTCAGCGGCCGCGTTCTGATCGCTGCGTAAGCTCGGCTCAGCTGCGGGGACTTGCGGCTCGGAGTCGAGGACGCCGGCGAATGTCGGTGCATTGCCTGCGGGCCATATGCTCGGCGGCGCCGCGTCGATGGCAGCCCGCGCCGACCATGACGCCGGTTCCAGGGTCGGCGTTCGTTCTGTTGTCAGCGTCGGCTCCCTGGTTAATGCCGGGTCTTCCGTCGCAGTCGCAATGTGCGTCGCGTGGTGGTGGAAATGCCTGGCCGTTCTGATCGGCTTCGACGAAACGCGTTTCGCTTCGAACTTGTCCGGCGCCGCGGCCGTTGGCTCGCTCGAATGCATCAACATCTTCAACAGCGAACCCGGTTGCCCGGGTGTGCCGCTGTCTTGCGCGGCAGCTGTGCTGACGGCAAAGGCCAATACCGCGCCCGCCGTGACGATGCGAATGCTGAGCATGTCCGTCCTCCATCGCGAAATCCCCTCGCGGCCATACCGCACAGGCGGCGTGACCTGAAGGTGACGCGAATGAGGAATTTTTCGCGCAAAGCAGCGACGAAAAGCGGCCCTTTGAACCGCCGTCATTCCGGGGCGGCCCGTAGGGCCGAACCCGGAATCCATAATCACCGCCGTTGCAAATGGGGCACCCCACGCCAATCCTGAACCGACTGTGGTTATGGATTCCGGGTTCGCCGCTGCGCGGCGCCCCGGAATGACGTTATTCCACCGTGACGCCGCTCGCCTTGATCGGCACCGCCCATTTGGCGATTTCGCTTTTGACGAGGTCGCCGAGATATTGCGGCGTGGCCTGCTCGTCCGTTGCGATTTCCGCGCCGAGCGCGGTGAGCCGGTCGCGCACCGCCGGCGCGTGCATTGCCTCGAGCGTGGCGTCGTGCAGCTTCTTGACGATCGGCGCCGGCGCGGTTTTCGGCAGGAAGATGGCGTTCCAGGTATAGGCGATCAGATCGGGCATGCCCTGCTCGACCGCGGTCGGCACGTCGGGCAGCGCAGGCGAACGTTTGGCGTTGAGCACCGCGAGCCCCTTGACCGCGCCGCTGTCGATCGGCGGCTTGGCTGTGGTCATGACGTCGCACAGATAATCGATGCGGCCGCCTTGCAGATCCTGCATCGCCGGCCCGCTGCCGCGATACGGCACGTGGGTGACGTTCACTTTCAAGAGGTAATTCATCAACAGGCAGCCCAGATGCGTCGCCGAGCCCGTGCCGGCCGAGCCGAATTGCATCTTCGCCTGGTTTTCTTTGGTGTAGGCGACGAATTCCTTGAAATTGGCGACCGGCAAATCCTTGCGCGCCACCAGCACCAGCGGAACATTGGCGATCAGGATCACCGGCGTGAAGTCGGTCACCGCGTTATAGAGCGGGTGCTGATACAGCGTCTGGCCTTGCGCATGGGTGCCGACGGTGGCGAGCACGAATTCGTAGCCGTCGGCCGTCGCATTGGCGACGCGCAGCGAGCCGGTCTGGCCGCCGGCGCCGTTGATATTCTCGACGATGACGTTTTGGTGCAGGATCTCGCTCATGCGGCCTGCGACCAGGCGCCCGAGCACGTCGGTCGGCCCGCCGGCGGCGAACGGGATGATCATGGTCATCGAGCGAGAGGGATAGTCGTCCGCTTTCGCCGGCACCGTGAGCGCAAACGTGGCTGCGGCCAATGCCGCGAGTATTTTCATTCTCATTGTTTCCTCCGCTGCCACAGTGCAGCATCGACGCAACGCTCGGGTCAACTCGTCCGTTCGCCGCAGCTCCGCGGTCGTTTATTTGGAGTTTAGCCGAGCTCGGTGATCTCTTCCGGGAAATGATGCAGGCGTTCGCCCGGGCCGTTCGGCCCGATCAGCCAATTGTCGCAGTACCACGTCAGCATGCCGCCTTTGATATAGGTCGGGTGCACGACGATGTTCATGTCTTTTTCGATGTTCATCGGCTCGTCGTTGCGAATGAGCGGAC
>JBAUYI010000337.1:0-31921 GCA_049584715.1 Xanthobacteraceae bacterium | reverse complement strand
GTATAGAGCTGTCCACTCTCGGCATTCCCGCTCCGGCGTCAGTTGCTTGGCCAGGTTGAGAGCGCCTTGCGATAATCTTTTTGCCAGATTGTCATCCGATAATATTCGGCTGAGAGCGTGGCTCAGTTTGCTTTCATCTCCTGCCGGTACGAGAAGACCATTAACACCATCTTCAATAATATCATGCATCCCGCCAACGTCTGAGCAGACCAACGGCACGCCAATTGCCGCTGCCTCCAGCAGCGCATTGGGCATACCTTCGTCGTTGGACGTGATGGCAAAGGCATGCATCTTCTTGACAACGCTCTGTACCTCACGGGGTCGCACCAATCCCGTAAAATCGATGCACTGTTCGAGGCCGAGTTTGCCGGCATGAAGGAGGAGCTGTCGCTTCAATTCAGGGTCGTATTGAAACCCACCACACAGCACAAGTTTAGAGCGGTGGTTTTTGGGGATGCCGGCAAAGCCGCTCAATAGCAGCGGAATGTTCTTCTTCTTGCGAAAATTAGCGACGGTTCCGACTGCGCCTCGCTCGGCCTTCTCCAAGGTCCACTTGTCCGGGTACTTGGATTCGTCGATCGAATTCGCGATCGCGGAAGTCCGATAAATCCTATTCGCGGCGTCCACGAGAGGCGCCAGTAGGTCGCTCGCGACAGTCGTGATCCAAGTGGATTGAGCTATTACTTCCCTTATCACGGCAGCCCGTTCCGGCACCCGTAGCCAAGCTGCAGCATCAGCGCCGCGAATGCTCGCGATCACCGGCCGCCCCGCAGCGATATGCAAGCAAGCCTTCGCGGAAGGCAGAAACAACCCATGAAAAATATCAAACTTATTGGCCGCGTCCAATG
Source organism: Xanthobacteraceae bacterium (assembly GCA_049584715.1). Lineage (GTDB taxonomy): Bacteria > Pseudomonadota > Alphaproteobacteria > Rhizobiales > Xanthobacteraceae > BOG-931. The sequence goes on along the minus strand of JBAUYI010000337.1, from coordinate 31,073 downwards.
TCTTAACGAGCGGTTCCAATAATCCGAGCGCACTGAGTCCGCGGTCGGATATTCCGACCCGATATACGTGCATGCCTTCCTCGCGCGATTCTGCAATCGTGCCCAGAGGAAGAGTTAGACATGCGCCTACGACAGAGACGTCACCCAGAGTCCTGAGGAACATTGCAATTCGTCGGCTTGATTTGCCCAATCCCCCGATATCGGGTGAGTACTCGTATGTCACAATACAAATCCGCAAATTTTCACTCCCCACTCTTACCCGCCTTTGCAAACCGCGCGCCGAACGAATTGCCGCCTTGTTGTTACTATAAGCAAAGCTTGAGAGGCGAGGTCGCACGCGAAGTCAAACCGTAGCTGTGATCTTGGTCGATTGCAAATCGCATTGGTGACGACGCTAGATTGAACCTACCGGTCCCGCTATCATGGCGGCGGATAAATGTTGCGGGCGCGCTCCGCAAGACAAGCCCCGGCCGGCTAGAAACGGATCTGTTGAACCATGAGCGTATCTGTTCCGGAACTAAAAGCAGCCGATAGGCTCGCAATTCTGAATTCTTCGCAGATATCGATGTTTCTTCGATCTCCCGAGATCGACGAACAATGGTACTCATCAGCCGCCCGTCTTGCCGAAATCTGCCAAATTGAAGATGCCGCTACTCGCGGCGTGAATATCGGCGACCGACGTGCATTGTTCTACCTCGTTCGAGCCCTGTTGCCCACCAGCATTCTCGAGATCGGGTCGCACGTCGGCGCCTCGACGCTCTACATTGCCGCGGCAATGCCATATGGCTCGACGTTGGCTACGATCGACATTCGGGAAGTGAATAACGCACCCGACGCCTATTGGCGGACAGCTGGTTTACGTCGATCGCCGATGCAAATGCTCATTGAGTTTGACGCAGATTTACACGTTGACTTTGTCGTCTCGGACTCGGTGGCTTATTTAAGAAACACCAAACGGCTGTTCGACTTCATATTTCTGGACGGCGATCATGCGATGGAAACCGTTCTCAGTGAGGTCGCAATGTCGCTCAATGTCCTCAATAAGGAGGGTATCATTGTGCTGCATGATTATTTTCCGGAGGGTAAGCCGATTTGGCCGGGCCGGGCTGCGATTTCCGGACCATTCAATGCCGTGGAGAAGTTACGCGCGGCGGGAGCCCCGCTGAAGGTTGTTTCCTTGGGTGAACTGCCGTGGGAGACCAAGCTTGGCTCCCGTCTAACCTCGCTCGGGTTACTAGTGGGAAAGCGGTAAGCAATCGTATTATTGCTCAGGCGCCGCACCAGGCCTATAAACTCAGCTTCTATGGACGGCTGTTCATTCACCGATCTGTGGAATCTGCACCCACGTGGTAACTATTTTATCGCGCGTGGCGGCGATCGCATCCCGCCGCCGCGGCACATTAATCTTACGCTCACGAATAAATGCAATCTCCGCTGCGAAATTTGCGGAAGCCAGAAGACCTTGGATAAGGCCAAAACTCCCCGCAGCCACATGGCCTTTGCCACGTTTGAGCAGATCGCGGAGGCCGTATTTCCTTTTCTTTTCATGGTTGAGCTCAATAGCCTTGGAGATCCCCTTCTCTACCCGCGAATTGAACAAGTACTCGAAACGGTCGCTCGTCATCAATGCGCCCTCCGAGTTCAACATAATGGCACCCGTCTTACCGATTTGATGATCGAGCACCTCGTCGCCGGACACGGTACTATTTCGCTTTCAATCGACGCCGTGGGCCCTTTGTTCGATCAAGTGAGGCGTAACGCAGTCTGGGAAAAGGTAGAACCGGGAGTAAAAAAACTTATTGCTCGACGCGATCCACGCCGAACAAGTGTTGTATTTTATTCAACGATAACCCAGCGAACCGTTTCAAGTCTTTTAGACATTGTACGGTGGGCGCAGGCTCACGAAGTCGACTCGATCGTGTTTCATGACTACCAGATAACCGAAGGGTCTTCTGAACGAAGATCGGATAATTCTGAACGGGAGCGCCAGTTTGAGAATATTTTCTCATTTTTGACCAAGGCGAATTCGGCCTTACGCGTTGCCTACGACTCGCGCACTATTTATCCGGGAAGGCTTTATGCGCAGCGCGAGGCTGGGCCGTCGCCGATCAAAGCCAAGCATGCCGGGACGCCTCACCACTATTATCCCATGGAGGCCGATCATACGGAAGCGCACCCCGAGTACCTATGCCTTGTTCCCTGGGGAAACCTTGCTGTTGACATTGAAGGTCAACTCAGCGCCTGTTGCCGCAGTACTCAGTTTCCATTTGGCGGCATTACAAACGTCGAAAGCTTTGCCGACATTTGGTTTGGAGAAAATTTTCAAAAGTTGCGCAATTCGCTGCGGCGAGAGCCGCTTGGTCCCTTACCACTGCCGGCGTGCGACTCTTGTATTCGCCATTATGCTCCAATCGCCGCCGGGCGCATTCAACAGGTTACTTACACGAACAATCGGTCTTGCGATGGGTATGGACTTACGTACAACAATCCAGAAGCGCACTTGGTCTCGCTCGTGCGTGAACGAGCTGGAAGCAATTCCTATCGCGCCAGAATTCCTCTCGGCGTTGTCCCTTCAGAGTACGTCTTGTTTGAGGACCATTCACCGCTCGGTCCCGTGAGTTCACGCGAGGACGTTATCGATCGGGGGCAGGGCCGTTATTGTTTCTCAGGCAATACAATCTATTTTTCCGCGTCAGATAGCACCGATCCTTTACGAAACGGATACACATACGTGCTCCGGCGGCGCTGAATTGGCAAATTCTTTCTAATTGAGCGAGTGCTGCTTTTTCAGATGGGCACGCCTTGGCGAGCAATCGCGGTGCTCGTGCGGCCGGACCCATTTCTATTCGGGTCTATTCGGGCATACCTTGCTTTATCCAGCAGCCGAACGTATTCACCATGTCCTGCGTCCATGCAGCCTCACCGGAACCCGCTGGCGGCATGTCACCGGTGGAAACCTCCTTGAAAATGTGCGTCGCCCACACTCTGACGCTATCGATACTGCTGAGATCGATGTTATGCACCTTCATGTGCTGGATATCCAGGTCGGTGAACAATTTGCATATGTCATTCGTCCAAGTTACGGCGTTCGGGCAATCGATGTCTGCAAACGGTTGACGCACCACGAAAGATGCTGGTGAGGCGGGCATATTTTAATCTCCTGATTTCAGCCAAGGTATCTTGCTTCAATTAAGGCTTCGGTTTCGCGGCACGGCACTCATTCCAGCGGAGGTTGGTTGAGCAGGAAACTCCGGAAGCGTCACCCTTCCACGGGCGAGAATCACACTGAAATCGCCCGCTTGAATTTTCAAGTGCGAAGTTTGACCCTGGCCGCCATGGCAGCCCAAGCAGCCGCCCGCGTTGTATTGCCTGCCGCCATAGTAAGTGTTCTTGCGGGGTGGTCCGCCATCACTCCAATCGGTGCTTGCGCCACCGCCTCCTAAGGTCAAACCACCGCTGAAAAGTTGCAAGGAGCGGTTCGTTTCTACAACGATGTTTGCTTGGTAGAAGTTCGAAGCCGAAGGATTTGTCGCCGTATAGGGCGGACTCGAAGTGTATAACGAACCATTGGGAGTAGGCGACTCGATGACTTTGTCTCCCGGATAATACTGGACGTTAATCAGCTTATAATACAACCACGGACTGGAGCTCATTCCATTGACTTTGTTGTAAGCCGCAATTGCCGCATGGGCTCTTGCATTAGCGTCACTGATGGAATCCGGGATGGCATTGTACCGCTTGTTGACGCAAATGTTGCCCCCGGACGGCTCCGGTGATGGCCCGGGAGCGTTGTTGTTTACGTTGCGATAATAAAGCCTATTGCCGGGATTCGTGCAAAATACGGCCTCATTCACCGGAAGCGCGATGCATGTGGTTGGATCATCAGTCACGACAACCTGGGGAGATGGGCGCTCCGTCGGCTGCGTAGGTCTTTTATCCTGCGAACAGATTTGAGGCGTCGTCGCCGTCGGCGGCGCCGGATCGAGAATGCGTCCATCAACATCCTCGACCGGCAGACCATTGTCGCTGAGCAAATTATCAGCTTGCTCAAAGGTGGCATAAATAAAATACGGGGCGGACGGCGTCTTCTGTATTATATGGAGCGCAACAAGCCCCCATTCCGCGTCTCGAAAGCAAATCGCCGTGGGATTCGGACCAGGAGCTTTTTCGTAGAACCTAACCCTCTGTGTATGAAAACGTCCCGATCTGCGCTCTGAAGGGTTCAAAGGCCGCCACGCCGCTTTGACTTCGATAGTGCCATTCGGCAGACTGACCAAATCGGAACTATCTTGTGGCGGACTGGCTTGCTTCTCCTGCAAATATTTAAGGGTCGCCTTGACAATTGCCGTCGGGGCGCCGTCAAACCATTGGTTTCTCGCCACGTAAGTGTACTCGACCCGATTTGCTTTTGCCATGAATCGAATCAATTTCGGTGAGCTGTTCCCAGGAGATGCATCATCAGAAACTGTTCCAGCGTACATTGAATCTAGTGTGATCTGATCGGTCTCGTCCAGGTTTATCCAAGGGGCAGGTGAAGCATTTTGTGCCGGGTCGCATGCTGGGATGGAAATCGCGTATTGAAAATTTGGCAGAGCGTCGTAACCGAAATTGGGGGCGCCTCCTTGATCATAGCCTGGCGGGTCGCCTTGACCGGGAAAGATTTCGACTTTTCCGCGGAAGGTTTGCCAGACCGTCGGCCCAGTGCACGTTGGGTCACCGAAACGGCAGCGATCCGATGCTTTTTCGCGCTGATAAGCCTTGCCTTCCTGTGGGGCCGCAGGCCAGTTGAGGGCGAAGAATTCTTGCCAGGCAAAGGCGGCAGCCTGCTCTGGCGACGCCGCCGGCGCGCCGCCCGCCGCAGGTGGCCCTGCAGCAAAAGGCGGATTTAGCTCGGCCGGCACCACTTGAGACAGCGTAATCGGAATAGAGGGAGCCGCGTCGGCCGAACTCATCAGCACTTGCGCGGCAGCCGCAGCGGCAAAGGCCGCAGGCTTTGATATCATCCAAGGAAGAAAATGCATCGTGAGCCCCCACGTTGCTGAGTTCGTAAGCACACAGGTCCCTGCGCCGATTCTCGACCATTGCGAAGCCAAGCGTTTCTTGGCGCGTTCAGGCACTCGACGAGCCGACCCCGTATCCCTCTGCTTTTTGAAAAATGTTATATGATCTTATTGGGGTCAGCAATTAAAAGAGGGAGTGGCTCATGGATGGAGGTGCGGCGGTGATAAAAAATGGTCGGCTACCCTTTCCCGAGGAGGCGCTAAACTCCGCTAAGCCACCTAGGCCGTCGGTTCCATGACGGATTCGGAACCAGTTGGAGCAAATAACCTCAGAGTCCTCCACTCGGGTGCTGAGGGACGGATCATAGTGTCGGATTCGACATCGTACCTGGACGACCGAGTTGGTCCGGATGACGTGATCGTGGCCGCCTCATTTTGCGGCGGAGTTATTATCGGTGGCGCCCTCACCAAAGGAATTAAGGCAATCATCGCGCAAGATGCCGCTGTTGGGAAAGATCAAGCGGGCATCAGCGGGTTGCCTTACGGGGACACGCATGGCGTCCCCGTTGCGGCTGTGGCGGCCGGGACGGCAGCATTGTCGAATGGCAATTCCATGCTGACAGGCACGATCAGCCACGCGAACCTTTTGGCGCAAAGGCTCGGCGTGCGCCCTGGCCAGTTGGCACGAGTGGCGTCACATTTAATGCTGAGAGCGCCTGCTGGAAAGCCGATACGCGATTCCGTTGCAATCGACAGCACCCTGCGTGCAATGCAGCGCGAGGCAAACGGCGCCGTCTACGCGATTTGGACATTGCTTTACCTCGGGGCGGCTCGGTATCCCGACGATGTCTTTGCCTTGGCCACTCACTCCGGAAGGGTAGCGGCCGAACATGCGATCCGGTGGAACGTCAAGGGATGGATTGCAAACGATGCCGGTCCTGGCAAGGACGACTCGGGGATAGCTGGCCTGGCCATATGCGGAGCGAGGGGAATGCCAGCTGCCGCCGTTGCGGCAATGTCCGCCCGCATCGGCGATGCATTGAGTACCTATCACGAGGGAAAAATTTCTTCGGCAAATGAGCCGGCGAAAGACAAGGGTGTCACGATCGGGATGCAGGCTAAAGAGGCTCTTCGGCTGATGCTTGCCTGACTGCGACGATCCATTGCTTTGCGGGTCCGAACGGCGACTCGATTACGATAGCAATCGAGATGCGGCGGCATAGTCGAAATCATTAGGCAAATCGTGCTCTTCCTCGCCGTATTACTACGAGATTCGGGAGCCGGTCGCCGACCCTGTGCAGATAGGAACGGACGCTGTTTGTGTCAGCGTATTGAGATAACCGCAAAGGTCGGAAGTTGTCAGCCGCGATGATTAATCGCTCGGAAGCGGTATATGAATGCGCCTGACTTGTGCGTCGACCTTTGCCGCAAACTCCTTGTCAGTTGCCGTCTCCTCAAAGACGGTCTTAACCACGTTGCTCTCAATATCGACCGCGACTGCAGCTCTGGCCGCAGTGGCCAATGGCTATCCTCGCCGAATACTTCTGCGACTTGGCTCGACAATCTTGCGTGATCGACGTCGGCTCACGCCAGCCGCGCTCGGAGTCCTTAAGTTTGTCTTTAGCGATAACACCGGGCTTCATAAAAGCGTCGCAAGATCATTCGAGCGCGCCATTCGCCTTGCTCACCAGCATCCGCTTTTTCGGATGCGTGTCGCTGACGTGGCCCAACATAGATTTTGAGAGTGGCACAATCACCTATCGCAAGAAGCGCCAGGGAGGCCGGCGATGAATGGGGACACCTCCCGATCACCGGGGATGTTGACGCGATCCTACGCCGTCAAGTCGGCCGGCACCGCATGCGGGTCTGGACCTATCGAATCTGGAAGACTTCGCCGACTTTTATCTGACCGGTACCTATCGCGGCGATGATGCGTTCGCGCGGATGGAGCAGCACCATATCAAACAGAACAAGACCAACCTGCTGCGCAACATCGGTCATTTTGCCTATCTGCAGCGCCCTATCGAAAAGCCGCAAAAGGAAGAATTCCACTTTCCCATCCGTGACCTCCGCCTGCTTCTTCCGCCGCTAATAACATTCGAACCGGATCGATCGGTTGGGACCGATCCCCCTAGACAATTTTTTGGGGTGGCCTATGCTGGGGAAATCTAGTGTTCTTAGACTGGAAACAGTTGGAGGCGTAGATGAGCGGTGACGACGCAAAAAATGCTACCGGGGCAGGTGGTTCCGGGGCTGCCAAAGCAAAAGTTTCGCTAAGCGCGCTTTCTACGGAAGACGTTTCCTCGCTGAAGGACGAACTTCTGAAGACGATCGTGTCGCGCGCGAACAACCCACAAGCGGCGGCCCACAGCAACCACTCAAACGTTCATTCCAGCAACAGTAACGCGGAGCTGGCAAAGAGTGTGGAAAAGAAAGAGTGAGCGGTGACGGCGTGTCCACGTCTGACCTTTCGGACACGTTCAAGAAACCGTCCGTCGATTCGAGCGAAGTCGTCCTGTACTGGGTGATCCTCAAAATCGCTCAGCGCTGTAATCTCGATTGTACGTACTGCTACGTGTACAATCGTGGCGACTCCTCGTGGAAGTCGCGGCCTGCGTTCGTGTCGGACAAAGTGATCAAGGCGCTCGCGGCTCGTGTCGTCGAGCACTGCGATGCTTACCACCTCGATCGATTTATCATTGAACTTCACGGCGGCGAACCGCTCCTTTTTGGGCGCCGCCGGATGCAGGCATTGATCGACGCCTTGCGTCGTGACTGCCCGGGCATTCGCATCGACTTTCTCCTCCAGACCAATGGGCTGCTGCTGGACCAGGATTGGCTGAAGTTCTTCGCCGCCAACGACATGCGCTTCGGCATCAGTTGCGACGGACCCGAAGAGTTCGGGGACAAACGCCGTATCCACAAGGATGGGCGAGGCAGCACGCGGCAGCTTCTGGAGATCATCCGCTCGCTGCGCGATGGGAGCAGTCTGTTCGATGACCTGAAGCCGGGCTTCCTGTGCGTCGTCGACCCCCTGGCCGACGGCCGCCGCGTCGTCCGCTGGTTCGGGGAACAACAGTTTCGGAGCTTCGATCTGCTGCTGCCGGATTGCACATTCGCCAACCTGCCGCAGGGATGGGTTGGCGCCGAACCCTATCGCCGGTTCCTTCTTGACGCATTCGAGGAGTGGCACTCCCTCGGCGCGAGCGCGCCAAGAATACGGCTCTTCGAGCAGATGCTGTCGGCGTTCCTTGGGGTACGACCCAGCATGGACTACCTCGGGGGGGACCCTCGACGACTCTGTGTCGTCGAATCGGATGGCTCGATGGGGCTCAGCGATCTCATGCGCATTTGCGGTGGGCGCTATGCGGAAGATGAGCTGAGCGTCTTCGACGACCGGCTGGATGCAATCGCACCGAGGCACGGGCTTGATTTTTTGCAGCAGCCCTGCGCCACCTGCCAGAACTGTGTCTATTTTGACGCGTGCCGCGGCGGGCTCCTGTCACATCGTTTCGATGGCGTGTCCTTCGACAATCCGTCCGTGTACTGCTCGGTCCTTTATTCGCTAGCCGCTGCGGCATTCGATAAATGGCGGGCGGCACTCCCGGCCCACGCGGTCTCGCCTCCGTCAACGGGCGCGCGACTATGACCGGCTATGCTCCATCCATCGGTTCGGTCGTTGAGGAGCTTGCCGGCCTGTTCCGGCAATAGCGTCGACGAGGCTCCACGAGAAGAGGTGCATCGCTAAATGGTGTTCCCGGTAACGTCGGTTCTCAGATGGGACAGCGCGACCGACCAAACAATGTCGCTGCGCGCGGCATTCGAAGAAGGCATCGAGGCGACCGTGGCGTCCAACGCCTTCGTGGAGGCTATCGGTGCGGGCCTCGCGCGCGCTCTTAGGGCGCTCCCGCAGCCCCGCCTGATGCAGATGCTTCGGTCCCCTCAGTTTGTCGCGCAGGTCATCCGGTGGCGCCGAGACCGCATCCCGGTGGATCCAGCGTTCGTCAGCGAGGCGCTCTTGGCCGAACTCGTTCTCGAAGGACAAGTGTCGGACCTGCCGGTTTCGATATGGAGCGTACGGGGCGACGTGAAGCTCGTTCCCGAGGATGGAGTACTCAGGCGCTGCCAGACGTCGTGGCTGATCGCGGATCGGGTGGCTATCGACGATGGCAGCTTGCAGATGTTCCCTTACGACGGCGAGAGCGAGAAGCTGCTGTTGCCCCTCGGTGAATCCGACTCGAAGGCGGTTAGGGAGCGGCTTGCGGACTGCATGAACAAATTGTCGGCGGCCGTGTCGCCCGCGGCGCAGTTCACCCAGACGTTTCTGACGCAGGTGTCGTTGCGCTTTGAGCCCGGCGCACCCACGACGGTGAACTCCAGCTCCTTCTCGCAATTTATCGGGCTCGCGCTGTTCGTGAACCCGCACCTCCCCGGAGTCGACGTCGAGAAACTTACAGACTCGATCGTCCACGAAGCCATCCATTCGATGCTCTTCATGATCGAGGAGGTCGAGTCGCCCTTTTTGCTGGACCGTTCATCCGCCAAGATCATGGTCAAGTCGCCGTGGTCGGGAAACGTCATCAACCTGCACGCCTACCTCCATGCCTGCTTGGTGTGGTACGCCCTTTACTGGCTTTGGCATCGCGCCTCCTCGACTGACAAATTTTCCACGGAGAGGTGCAAGGCTTTGCAGGAAAAGGCGCGATCGGGGTTTCTCCATCGACCGTCGCAACTGATCGCGCAATATCAGGAACTCTGCTCGCCACAGATCCTGTCGTATCTGCAGACGATCGAGTCCACCATGGCGGCTGGAGATGAACAGTTGAGTGCCGCTTGATCGGCGGTCGCGCCGATTACGGCCATCATCAATGGCTTAGCCCAGGCCAAAGCAGGTAGATCATGTCGGAGCCGCAGGTACTCACCGAACAGGTCATAGACAGGCACCAACTCCGTGAGATCTGGCTGCAAAAACAGCTGACGGTCGGAGAGACGTATCACCTCTACATCCACAGTCCATTCTGCCTGACCGAGTGCACGTTCTGCAAACACCGCGGAATGAAGACGAAGATCGGCAGCGACATCTACGAAACGTACTACCGCCACTACCTGCCCGACCTGATTTCCCACTACTCGGACGTCATAGCCAGCCACGAGCTTCGTAGCGTCTATTTCGGGGGCGGCACGTCGTCGATGATGACCCCCGAGATTATGGTCGATATTTTCAATTCGATTCCGAAGTTCGACGCGATCCCGTTCAAAACATTCGAGTGCAATCCGTCCATCATGAATGAGGAGAAAATAGACATACTGGCATCGAGCGGGTTCAACTACGTGTCGTTCGGTGTCCAGACCTTCGATACGCGCGTTTTGAGGGCAAACAATCGCCCCGCCGTGCCGACCGAGCGATTCAACAGGCTCTGCGATCTCGTCTGCAAGAACGGCATGGCCTTGAACTGCGATCTGATCACGTTCATCGATCGAAAGGACCCATCGGACTTGAAGCAGTTGTCCAGAGATCTCGACGCGCTCGCAGACGGCGTGCGGCCGGACGTGATCACCGTCTATGCCGAAACTTTCAGGCTGCTATCGCTGGCACCCGCAGAACAGGTCCGGTTTGCGGGGCTGCTGCGACAGTGTCTCGTCGAGTTCGAGGACAGGAGCCAGGGCCGTTACAGAATCTTGTACAAATCCAGAGAGGAGTTCTTCTCGCTCGATGCCGTCAGGAAGGGCCTCTACACTGACTACAGGATCTACCGTACCGACATAAGCGATCCGGCCCTGGAGGCGGCGAGATCGTACAATTGCTCGGGGGAGCATAAGGCGCCCTCCAGCCAAAACACGCTCGGTCTCGGCAGTCTCCCGGGAGAACCAGATCCGTCCTACACGTACTTGGGGAAAGACTTCTACTGCGTCGAGGTCAACAGCGATTGGGTCCCGGAATACCGGGTAATGTGGGACCATCGCGCGCGCGTCTTGGTGTGATTCGGGGCAGGGGCCCGAGGAAGTCGAGGGTGCACCTTGAGCGAAGCGGCCAGAAGATAGAAAATGCCGTTGCTCGAGTTGTGCGACAAAAAACGATGTGCGTGTCTGCGTTCCGACCCTGCACCGAATCATAATCAAATGCCTGCGCGACATGTTTGCTGATTGGTCCGAATTTTAGTCCTACGTAGGCGAATTTAAAGGGGTCACAGCACTCGCAGCGTTCCGCGCGTTCTTGTTGAGGTTGACCCGAGTGGGAAGTCGCCGTTTGTCCGGCCGCAGCGCTTGCCCATGCCGGCGGCGACAAGATCGAGGCGGCATATGTCCGAAGTGCCGTCTTTGACAAGAGACGTAAGCTTATGGAGGCATGGGCCAAGTTCTGTGCCTCGGATGTGGCAACTCAGGCAGGCAATAAAGTAGTCGCTTTGCGATCAGCCTGACTCCTAGATGCCATAATGGGCCCTGCCGTGAGCGGGCAGTTGAAGTGGCTGTCCCCCGATAGATGATGAAACGGGGCCACGACGCGAGTCGGCCCCAAGCATCTGGAGACGGAGGAGCTGGCGGTGACTTGGCGCTGCAGGTCAAGCCGACCGGACGCAGAACTCAGACTTCTGAAGCAAGTCAAGGCCCCGCATCGCTGTGCCGGAGTCTGATCTCGATGCGGCGCCGTTGTTCAACGTCGCCGGGTTGCGTCCCGTCGGACAGGTCGCCGGATAAGCCAATCATCTGAGCTGCAGAGAGAGGGATAACATTTCGGCCGGGCAGAAGCGCCCTCAGCTCCTTGGTTACGGCGACGGCTCGCGCCATGCCCAAGTCGGTATTGTCGGCGGATTTCAGTTCACTCACCAGACGATTCCCACGCAACACCGGGAGCAGCATGTTATCCAGGTTCGAAATTACCGGATTCTTATTCGATCCGTTGATGGGATGCCCATCCGATCCGTTGACGGGATTCCTATCCGATCCATTGACCGGGCGTTCGTCAGTATTGCCGATGACTTCGACGACGTCGACGTCATATTGCCTCATGAGCCTGTCGATCATCGGCGCGATCCCGTCGTGAAGCTTCGTTCTGAAGTCGTCGGTCAAATCGGCGCTGTACGTCTTAAAGTGATAGCCGCCAGCCTCGCTGAGTGGGATCATCGGCGGCCATCGACTGGCAGGAGAGGGAGAGGGTGGGGTGAGAGGCGGCGGCTTCGGTGCAAGCATGTCGCGGATCTGATCGACCGTGTAACCCTTGTCGATCAGCTGCAGAAACGCGGATAGGGCGCCGATGTTTGCAGTCAGCTTGTCGACATTGATGCCGGCCTTCTCCAACTTGCCCACCGCTTCGACGGCGCGCGCCACACGCCCCCAGTCCTTGGGAAAGTCGTTCGGCTTGCCAAAGAGCGTGGCCGCGGCAAGCATGTCGCGCAATTGCGTTTGGCTATAGCCTTTTGCAACAAGCTGCTGCACGGCGACGACGGTGGCGGGGTCTTCAACCAACGCGTCGACGTTGACTCCGGCTTTGTCCAGTTTACTCACCGCGACGGCAGCATCGGCGACGCGCTTCCAGTCGCGGGGCAGGTCGGCCGGATTGCCAAACAGCGGCATCGCGACGAGCATGTCGCGTAGCTGTTCCGCGCTGTAGCCTTTGCCGATCAGTTGCCCAATCGTACCGAGCATGTCGCGCAGCTGCTGGTGGGTATAGCCCGCGGCGATCAGTTGCTGGATGGCGAGGATGGTCTGGTGGTTCGCAAACAGCGCCTGAACATCGACGCGGTCCTGCTCGAGTTTTTTCACTTCCTCGGCAGCCCATGCGGCCTTGGTCCAGTTTTCGGGAAGTTCGCCGTGCTTGCCGAACTGCGGCAGCGCGCCAAAAATGTCGTTCAGCTCCGCCGGCGTATAGCCCTCGGAAAGCAGGCGTTGAAGCGCGGCAAGGAGCTTAGTCACGTCCGCGCCGCTTTTCTCCAGCTCGCTTATTCGAGCGGCGGCCCAAGCGGCCTTGGTCCAATCCTGCGGAAGTTCTCCCGGTTTGCCGAATTGCGGTACTGCGGCGAATAGGCGTTGCAACTCATCGTCCGAATAACCCACCTGGATCAACTTTTGAATTGCGGCAACACCCGATGCGACTCGAGTCCAATTCTCAGACTGGACGGAAATGTGCTCGGGCAAGCCCAAACCGGCAAGTATGTCCAAGAATTCTTTCGCTTTTCGCTCGCGCTCGACCAGCATTTCGCTGAAAATCATGAGCAGCACGAAAATAAGGATTAGCAACACCTCCGCCATGGATAGGCCGAGAATCAGCCCCCGCCGATGGTGAGTGGAGCCGTCTGTGCCGGCCAGGACTCGAGGTGTTGGCATCTTTATTCCCGCGTATTTTCAGTCGGTTGCCCCGACGCCCCGGGTGTTCCCTGAGGCCGTTGCCTGGACCAGAGTCTACGCCAGAGGCGGGACCACCGCCGTCCGCGGGCCGCAAGCCAACGACGGTTGGCTTGATCGATCTCGTTCATTTCCCTGATATGGGCCTCGATGACCTGCCGCAGGGCGTCTATCGTTTCCTTGAATGACGCCGATACGGGCGCAAACTGTACCTCGATCAGTTTTTCCGGATCGCGAAGCCGCTCCAGACCGGTGATGGCGCGTTCGGTGGCGGCGACGAGTTTGCGCATCCCCGCGGCGGCGTCGTTGCCCTGATCGCGGACCTTTCCTCCTGCGGCGGCGATCTCTCCTGAGATTGCTCCCACTTCTTTGGATAAGGACTGGGCGTCTGCCAGAATTCGTTTGTTGATTTCCTCGGCATTTCTTTGTGTCTGCTGCCAAAAACCTCTGAAGGCCATCTGGAGTTGCGCAGCAAGAGCGTCTGTTTGCGCTAGCATCTTCTCGTTGGCTTCAGCCGCGTTCTTTCCCGACTGTTGCCAAATATTCCGCAGCCCGGCTTCGAGTTGCTTCGGCAACGCCTCCATGCTTTCCAGAATCTTTTCGGTCGTCTTATCGGCATTCGCTTCCGTCTTTTGCCAAACGCGATCGAAGACTTCCTGAAGTTTCTGCGGTAAGGCCTCCGTGGCCGCTAGCGTCGTCTCGACGGCCTCTGCCGCCTGTGTTTCGGTTTGCTGGCGAAAACTCGCAAATGCGTCGGCGGCCGCGTCCAATTCGCCGCGCAATCTTTGCGCGGACATTGCAACCTCGACGATGGCGCCGTTTGCAACTATTTCCGGGTCCCGTCGCACTTGCAACAAAAAGACTCGGCCAAATACGCCGAAGATCGTCGATGTGATCGCCACGGAAAATGTGCGGACGAGTTGGGTGACGTCGGCGACGTCCGTTATGCGATATAATGCGATGGTCAAACTTGTCAGAGTAAATATAAACCCCATGTAATATATGTAATCCTCCGCCCCACTTACATCTCTTAGATATCGATAGCAAAACACAAAGTACGCGCTCATGATCAAAATCACGGCCAGGGGGTATGTCGTGTGGACATAATATATTAGCGGAAAGCCCAAGAGCGTAAGACAGCAGAAAGCGATCAAATTCTTAAGTTGGATGTTCATGGAATTACTCTTAGAAACGAGCGCGCATTAGCATCTTGGAACCAATCACTCCAAAATTGTAGATGGGCGTGTGGATCCAGATCGGCATTGGCCGTATCTCTCAAGTAATAAACTCGAACATCCGTGTTGTTTAGATTGGTGTGAAGTGGGAAATATGCCGAGATAGAGCGAAACTCCTGAAACGGAGTGATCCCTTCGCGCTGCGAATATATGGCGGTGTCTTGCACAAGGTCGGACACGATTGTAAGCGTGAGGTCGGTTTGGCCGCCGGGCACCTGAGCGCCATTTTCAAATGATGCAAGTCGGCTTTCGGCTATTTCTTTTATCGTCTCCATAATCGGTGACGCGGCCGACTTATCGACCTTTCTGATTGTCTCCAGCGCCTCCTGGATCTTGGTGCGGTATTTTGCCAGCCAAATAAGTCTCGGGCTTTTTTCACCCGACGAAAAATCGGATGCGACGTCGTTGGGCCTGCACTCGGAAAACAGAGGGGGCTCTTCCGATTTTCGACCGTCCAAGTGGCGCAGTTGGAGGAGGTTGTCCTTGTGGACTCTGAACGCCCTGTTCTCCAAGAGAACATTGATCTGCTGCTTTTCGCTCGCCGCAATGTCGCCACGCACGTCTATGAGCACGACATTGATACCTTTCGGGCCGCTGGACGGGCAGTACGGGTCCTGGCGCGCCGCGCCGTCGAACCGAGCCAGAAAAAGGGCGGCAGCAACGACAAGGGCCATCAAGGCGGGCGGCGTAATTTGCTCTGCCCGCGGCAATCTGAAAAAGGCGGTCCAGCTTACTTTTGGCTTGGCAGTGTCTACCCGGCCTTTATCCCGATCGCGATATAACGACGGTCCAGTTGCCAGGACTATTGGCTCGCCGGTTTCCGCGAACGACGGAGTTTGTGTGCCGTTGGTTTTATCTTTTACAGCCCGCCCGACTTCTTTGGCGAGATATCGGCACTCCAGAGCACCGTGGCGCCAGCCCGAAATTCCTTTTCCCGGTTTGGCGTCAACGTTCCGAATCGCTTCAATCAAGTAATGGGTGAAAGCGCCGTGCCCGAAGTCGGGGACCTCGTATGCCTGCTGACCTTGACCACACGCGCTTACTACGAAGGTTGAAGTTCCGGTCTCCTTCTTGACGCCAAGGAGCAAGTTGCGTGCCGCATCGTCGGGCTCGGAGCTTCCGAGGTCGCGTGTGCCGGAGCGACGAATCCTGCAAGTATCAAGCACGATCACGCGTTGTTTGGCTTTTAATTTTTCCAGTTCATGCTGCAGCGTCTTTTGCTCGAGATAGGACGACGGATAATCGGCGTGTGCGTCATACGGGATGAAATACTGGCGCCACTCATCATCAACCCGTTCCCAGCTGCCATGCATAAAAAGCGCCAAAAGAAACAAGTCGCCTTCCTGCAGAATGCCGGCGAACCGAGCGAGCTGGTTGATGATATTCTCACGCGTGCCATTTCCCGCGGAGCCTGGACTCGGACCTGCGAGAAAAGTGATCTCCTTGAAACCGCAAATTTCCCGCAGAGTTGCCGCAAGCCCCAGAGCATCCGCCACTGCGTAGTCCAATCCGGTGACGCCGCTGCCGACTTGGTACTCGTTCACCCCGACGATGAGTGCGTACTTACTCATCCGCCGCCTCCTGGTCGCGAGAAATTCGTTGACTGACGTAATAGGCCATGAAACTGGCGGACCAATGCTCAAGCGGAGCGTTTGACAGGCGCTGCACGATCCGGCCCAGCGCTGCGTCGGACAGATAGCCTTTACTGCGAACGGTCTCGCCCAGCTCGTCTTCGGTGAACAATTCGTCCTGCGAAAGAAACACCAAGACGTCTTCCGCACCTTCGGGGCCGCGCTGGACGATCTCGTCGTCCGTCCACGAAGCCAATTGCTGCCAAGGAATTTCGATGTGCTGGTCGGGCCGAAGAAAGGCATCCTTCGCAGCCAACTTGGCGTTCGGCGCGAGAAGCTGGGAGCGTCCGCTACTCCCGTTCACAATAAGGGTCACAAAGCCGTAATCGGCGCTCGTGACATGAAAGAGCACCGGCTGGCCGATCAAGGCGATCGGTAGTCCGTGACGCGGATCTGCATGCGCGGAGAGGCCGGCTCGTTCAATGGCGACGCCGGGTATCCTGCACGCGCCGTCTTTGGCGAGTTGAGCCAACACGTCGCGAGGTCTTCGCGTGCCGCCTGCTGAGCCGTTTGCCGAGACGTCGGCGCGCCGGATTGCCGTCGAATTCAGGCGCGACCGCAACCTTTCCTTGTCGCGCTTGCCTTGCGCCCGCACAATCGCCGTCTCGGCCTCGATCCGCGCCGCCTCCGCTTGCGCGGCCGCGATAGCGGCCGTGGCCTCGTGCCATTTGGCCTTGGTTTGCGCCTCGGCGGCGAGATGCGCTTCGCCATCGGGGCTCAGAAGAGCCGAGATGACGACCGTGACGATCTCGAGCACGGCGCCGGCGCCCTTGCGCAACGCATCTTCCAGCGCCGTCAGCGCCTTATCGCTACGCTCCCTGAGTTCCGTGTAATGCAAGCCGCCGACGGCCAAGGCGAGGGGCGTTCGGCATTGCCGCTGCAGCAGCGCCGTGGCCTGCTCGGCACTGACGCGGCCGTGTTCGCGCAACATCTGGTACGACAGCTCGCCGAGAAAAAGCTGTGGGTCGCTAACGCGCCAGGTCACCGTGAGCGTCAGCTCGGCGCCGAAATCGTCGTCCGTCTTCAATCCCGACTGGGTCAGCAGCGTTTCGAACGCGCGCGGTGTCAACTCCACAAGAAGGTCGTCGCGTTCGGCTGTCGTTTTGGCGGTCGAAGCCTGCACATCCACCGTGCCGTCGGCATAGCGGCGGCAACGGTACAACGTCACGGCGCCGTCCGCGGCAACCGGCCGGCTCCACCGTTCGCCGCGACCCCAGAAGCTCGGGGGCCTGCGCTTAACAACTCGAGCGATGATCATGATTTTCGTCGTGCTGGAAGAGGGGGCTAACTTTCGAGATGCAAGGCTAGGTTCATGCTACCCACAGTATAGGTAAGGGAGAAGGCGGCAAGTGCGCTCCACGCCAAGCCGCTCGTCAGGCTGACCGACGCCGGCGCGAAGGGCGTGGCTGCCAACAGCTCAATGACCAGATAGAGCAGCGCCGTGCCGGCGTTGAGGAAGTTGCTGCGCTTGCGGACGACACTGCGCAGGAAGCCCATGGATATGATCGGCAACGCCAGTGTTATTGCGAGCCACAGCCAAAGGGGGGTCGGACCGGGGGGCGGCGGTGGCGCCGCCGGCGTGACCACGATCGGCACGGAATGGCTGTGGGCGATGAATTGATTGAGCCAACGGGCGGTTGCACCGAGCCAGTCAGTCGCAACAACCGCCGCAACGAAAATCGCGATGCACGCGATGCGAAACATGACGCCGCTCCCCGGCCGGCTCTATGGCCGGCCTTGTCCTTGAGGGTTACCGGTATATGCCAGAATCAATCATCTTCTGCAATCAAAAATTAATAACAGATCATAAAACGCATATATGATATACATTGGATAATACTTGTTGACAATGACGATCAATTTGCGATATTAACGGATACCATCGGACAGTCATAGATATTAAAGGATAGCGATACATGGTTTCGGATGACGCCGGCGACATCATGGATATCGACGAGCTTGCGGATTACCTGCGTCTCTCGCCGTCCAGCATCTACAAGATGCTCCGCGACGGACGGCTGCCGGGATACAAGGTCGGCAAGCACTGGCGCTTTCGCCGATCCGCCATCAAGGCCTGGATGGACAGCCAGGGCAATGAACTGGCGTCGGCTTTTCCGTCAGAAGTCTTTGATCCGCCGGAGCCGACCCGGGCGGCGCCGCTTCCGGCCGGCTGGTCGCCGCGATCTCTGCAGCCGCGCCAGGCCGACCCACGGCCGGTTCGCAAGTCGTCCAGGCCGGCGCTCCTGACCGACGAACACTTGAATCTGCTCCAGGGAATCTGGATCAGCAAGCCCGAACACTTCGTCGCGATCGCGCGGACGGCACAGGGCAGGGTCAGCCTCGCCAAGCTTCTCGGCATGGCGCCGCGAACCATCGACGAAATCGCCGAAACTCTCGAAGCGTCACCCGGCGCGTGGCCGGATCGGGGGGCCGTGAAGTGACGACGATGCTGTCGTTCAACAAGTCAAAGGGGTGGGCGCTGTCATGCTCCGCATGGTGAGGGCCGCCGCCAATAAAGCCGCCAATAAAACAGACAGGGATGTGCCATGTTGTGGAAACGTTGGTTCGGTCCGAGCAGCAGCCGCGAAATGGCGCAGCTGCGCCGCCTGAAACAAAAAAAGAAACTCGCCGAGGGCAGCTACGATTTGACCCTCGAGCAAATCCGGCGCCTGGAGGCCGAGCTGCGGCAGAAGAGGTCGGAGTTCGCGCACGCCAAGAGCAACAGCCAGCGCCAGATCATGGACGGCCGCATCAACGCCCTGGCTGACGAACTGCAACTGATCATCGAGCGCAACCGGATGACGGATCGGTACGTCGCCGACATCCGCGAGGCGATCCACAAGTTGGAGACCATCGTCGCCGCGAAAGAGCAGAATCTCGATGAGGCGTATGTCGACCGCCTTGCCGTCGAGCTCGAAGAGGCGATCGGCGGGCTGCAGGATACGGACGAGGCGATGCGTGAGCTGCGCGGCCAATCCTACAGCCCCAAGGTGCGCTCCGATTCCGTCGCGTCGGCGGGTCTTTTGCCGGATGTGCCCGAAAGCCCCGTCCCGGGAATCAATGCGGCGGTGGCGGCGGCGCCGAACGTCCTGCCGGTCCGTACACGCGAGCGCCTGAAGGCGCTCGGCATCGAGGCCGAGTAGGGCGCGCTGAGATCCATCAAACCAAGGGAGCCATGCAAAATGATAACGGGTGGTCTTTTCAAATCGAAGCGCGAGCGCGATCTCGAGGAGAAGCGCGCAACTCGGGAAGCCTTCCGCAAGGCTGAGCGCGCCAACGAGAAGCTTCGGGACGATACCGGACGGCTCAAGAAGGAGCGCGACCAAGCGTGGCTGGAGGCGAAGGCGCGCCTGCGCGCCGGAGACAAGAGCGGAGCGCAGCGCAATTTGCAGTCGATCCGTGCGATCGAGCTGCACATCGATCAGCTCGAGAAGCGTCGTTGGTCGGTGGACCGCATCATCACCAAGCTGCGGCTGTCCCGCGCGGACGAGGAGGTGACGGTGGCGCTGCGGCGAATTTCAAACTCCATGAGCATCGAGCCGGAGCGCCTCGACAGTGTCCTCGCCGACGTCACGGAGATGTTCGACGATCAGGCTGAGGCCGAGCGGATCTGGGATTCCGTCCACACCGCCGAAGTTGCCGGGCTGGAAACCGTTAACAGCGGACTTCCCGCCGTCGACGCGATGATGACGAGCCTCGAACAGGAAGTCGCCGTCGACGTCCGCGCCGAAGCCGAACGCGCCAGGCACGACGTGGACGAAGGGGTCGAAGCCGGCAGACAGCGCTTGAAGGACCTGCTGGAGGACCAAAAATGACTTTCCATGCTGATCAGCGGATGCGTCATCAGACATTGGCGGAGCAAGCGTTCCGCTCCGGCTTGCTTGGCGAGGCCGTTTTCCACACCGCCAAGGCTGCCGAGTACTCGTTGCTGCTCGCTGAAAAAGCAGGCGGCCAAGTGGCGCGCGCCTATTTGACCGACGCAACCGAGCTGTTGGACTTCGCCGAAACCATCAAAAAGCGGACGCGGCAAGCCCTTCCGGCGCGGCCGGAACGGAACCGCAACGCGCAGGCTCCCGCTGACGATACCAACGAGTGGCAGCTCACCGAACGTCCGGACATCCGGCTGAGCGACGTTGCCGGGCTCGATGACGTGAAAAAGGCGCTACGCGACAACGTCATCTGGCCGCGGCAGCACCCCGAACGCTACGAGAGGTACAACGTCGCACCGCAGGCCGGGGTACTGATGTATGGCCCGCCGGGAAACGGCAAGACTTATATCGCCAAAGCCGTGGCGGGCGAGCTCGACGCGGCCCTGTTCGTCGTGAACGCCGCGGCGATCAAGAGCAAATGGGTGGGCAAGTCCGAGAAGAACGTGAAGCGGTTGTTCGAGGCTGCCGCCAAACAAGAACGTGCAATCATCTTCATCGATGAGTGTGATGCGATCCTCGCAGCGCACCAAAATGAAAAGGTGAACATTTACACACAGTTCCTCACCGAGCTCGATGGTATTGCTACACGCAGGGACGCGCTTTATAGCCGCTTCATCCTTGCCGCAACCAACAAGCCGTGGCTTTTGGGCGACGCCGTTTTGCGTCCTGGCCGAATTGGTCAGCACGTGTATGTCGGCCTGCCGGATCAGGCTTCCCGCGAAGCGATCATGCGTCGCTGTCTGGCCAACATCCCAGCGGAAGCCGATCTGCCGTTCGACCGCCTTGCGGGTAATCTGGAAGGTTACAGC
This sequence comes from Xanthobacteraceae bacterium, assembly GCA_049584715.1. Lineage (GTDB taxonomy): Bacteria > Pseudomonadota > Alphaproteobacteria > Rhizobiales > Xanthobacteraceae > BOG-931. The sequence goes on along the minus strand of JBAUYI010000337.1, from coordinate 10,129 downwards.
GGTGCCGATATTGCGTGGGCGTGCGAACGAGCCAAACGGCGCGCGATGGAGCGTGAAATCGTCTCAGGCAATGAGGATCGGGTAACGCTCGATGACATCGATCGTGTCGTCGAAGAGACGCCGAAATCGGTATCGTTAGATGACCTTGCTCGATTCCACGACTGGGCCGAGCAGCGGTCCCGAAAAGACTAGAGTTGCTTCAAACGGAGAAAGACATGGAGATCCGCGCGAGCGAAACACGCTTGGACCCGCGCGACATATCATTGGATGCGCGAAGCGCTTCGGCGATCTCATCTGGGCGAATTGTGTGAATCACGGGGAATAAGTTGTTCCGTACCGCTGTCCGCCTGTGGCTGGTTCTCGTCCTCGTCTACTGGACGGTCATTGGCTACGAATACCACGATCAGTTAAGTGGGCCTGTACAGCGCGATTGGGCGCTGGCAATCCAATATGGATTGAACGGTATGATCTGCGACATGGGCGTTGCGGAGCTTTGTCGAGATTTGCACATTCATTTTTGGCAGGTAACGCAGTTGAACGAGACCTTCACATTGTTCGTTACCATCTTTGGTGGGCCGATTGCATTGGCTGTTCTGCTTCTCTTGCTGCTCTGGGCATTCAAGAAGCCTGCAAGGCGTTTGACGCGATGAGACCAAGAAGTGCTCCTGTGGCTGAATGTACCTTGGCAACTCAAGCTGGCGGTATGCGAACGCTAATAGGCCCAGGCCTCTTGGGTTTATTAGTGTTGTTTCCGGTCGTCTTGTTTGTGCCGCTGCTCAAAATGAGGTTTTGGCTCCTGAGCCACAGCGACATCGGGCTTGCGCGCTTGGCCTATGATCTATTTCGTACCGACCTGTTTCTGTTTTCCATCGTGGTCATTCTCGGGATCATTGTGCCGGCGTGCAAAGCAGTGATGTCTATCTTATGCTGGTATTGGTTTGATGCCGGCGTCGCACGTCGCATCTTCAACAGGATGGCGCCGTTGAATAAGTTGGCGATGCTGGACGTGATGCTGCTGTCAGTATCTGTCGTGGCCTTTAAGGGGACGGGTCTCGGTGTTGTGGAAATAAGGTACGGACTGTACATTTATCTTGCATTTGTTGTTGGCTCGCTGGGTCTGTCTGTGGCGATGGAGTTCGCTTTGGTTGGAATGCGGCAAGTCGGTGACGGCGAGCAGTCGAGTTGCGGCCAGCTTGACGATCCGGTCGGTAATTTGGTCCACAGTTCCTGATGTACCTGTCAACTAGATGTCTTTGCTCTAACGGTGCATCAAGGCGAGATGTAATTCTCTGCCTTTTCGCGAGCGCGTTCGTATTCGCCGCTAACCGGATGCCGCGGTGTCGGTTAAGACAAAGACAGCCGCAGACTGGTTTGCTGCCCCTGTCTACCTGCCGAGACTGCGCGACCGCGTGGTGCTTTCAAGCCAGAATCAACGGGCTTTGAGGAATAATTCTCGCTTCGATTTCAGCTTGGCTCGCGATTTCAATACGGCATGGCGGACGGAGCTTCCGCCCACCTATCGACGCGGCCGTGGTTCAACATGTCCGCAAAATCGTTATTGCTCGACCGGCGCGAATTACTTGCCACCTCGGCAGCCGTTGGTGCCTCCGCCCTGTTCGCCACGGCAACGCGGGCGGTGCGCTGAACAATCCGGATGGACGCATCACGTACCGATTTCACGCCCGCGATCTTAATCTCGTCATAGGTCCGGCGGCGGCAGGAACATCCGTGAGATTTCGCGTTCTGATCGACGGACAGCCGCCGGGCGCGGCTCACGGGCTTGACGTCGACGAGCAAGGCAACGGCACGGTGACCGAACAGCGGCTGTACCAGTCGATCAGGCAACCGAAGCCCATCGCCGAGCGACAGCTCGAAATCGAGTTTTTGGATCCGGGCGTGGAGGTATTTTCGTTCACGTTCGGCTGATCCGCTACGCAACCATCGAACCAAGGAGATCACGAGTGGCACCTGCCAAAATCGCAGAAGAGATAAACCGGCGTCGCCGTTACTTAGTTGGCGCCGCAGCCATGGCGTGCATTCCGCCAGATACCGGCAGTGGCAATTGATACTGACCTCGTCTTTACGCGTTACGCAGATTGCCGCTAAAAATTAGGCTCGGCGAGGGTTATATTCGAAACCTAACTGGTTGGGAGTATGCGTGATGCTTGGCCGCAATCGCTTCATTGGCCCTAGAGCTGCAATTGGTGCACTCGTATACCTGGTTTGCTGCGGCGCAGCCACCGCCCAAGGCTCTCCGCCCCCAGCCGTCACCGTGAGCCCCGTGGCGAGCCGCCAGGTGACCGAGACCGGCAGCGGATTCATTGGCCGCGTTGTAGCGATCGATAAAGTCGACGTCGTCGCAAGGGTCGCCGGCTTCATCGAGCAGCGCAACTTCACCGAAGGCCAGCAAGTCAAAACCGGCGACCTTCTCTTTCGTATCGAACAGGACACCTACAAGGCCGCCGTCGACCAGCAGAACGCGAATCTCGCCAAGGCGAAAGCGACGGAAGTCAACGCCAATCTCCAGCTGCAGCGCGCCCAGGTGTTGGTAAAGAATCAGAATGTTCCGCAAGCAACCGTCGATCAACTTGAAGCCGCCGAGCAGGCCGCCCAGGCCGATGTGCTGCAAGCGCAAGCCCTGCTCGAGCAGGCGCAGATCAATCTCGGCTACACGGAGATCCGCTCGCCGATCAACGGACGCATCGGGCTCGCCAATTTCACCGTCGGCAATCTGGTCGGCCCGTCGTCGGGAAGACTGGCGACCATCGTCAGCCAGGATCCGATCTACATTACTTTCCAGGCGAGCGAAGCCGACGTCATCGAATATAGGCACCGGGTGGCCGCCTCGGCCGACAAGAACCCGCACGTGACCATTCACATCAAGCTGCCCGACGGCACGATCTACCCGCATCCGGGCCTGACCAACTTCCTCGATGTCCAGGTCGAGGCGGACACCGACACCGTCGTGGTGCGGGCGCAACTGCCGAATCCGGACGGCTTGCTGATCCCCGGCGGCATCGTCGGCGTCACCGTCGAACGCGGAGCGCCGAGTTCGGCACTGGTCGTTCCTCAATCCGCCGTCCAACTTGACCAGGCCGGGCACTACGTCATGGTGGTTGACGACGCGAAAAAAGTCGAGCTGCGGCGGGTCACCACCGGCAGCGAGCAGGGCCCCGACGTCGTCGTAACAAACGGTCTCAAGCAGGGAGAGCTCGTTGTCGTCGACGGGATTCAGAAAATCCATCCCGGACAAATCGTGGCGGCGACCGTCGCGCCGGGACATTAGCAGCCATGTTTTCCGCCATTTTCATCGACCGGCCGAGGTTCGCCGTCGTCATTGCCATCGTGATCACATTGGCCGGTGCGATCGCGATCTCGGCGATCCCGATCGCGCAATTCCCCGATATCGTGCCGCCGCAGGTCACGCTCACCGCCAACTATCCCGGCGCCGATGCCGAAGTGGTCGAGACCACCGTGGCGCAGCCGATCGAGGAGCAGATCAACGGCGTCGACAATGCGCTCTATTACCAGTCCGCCAGCGGCTCCGACGGCAGCTATACGTTGAACGTGACCTTCGCGCTGGGCACCGATCCGGACATCGATACTGTCAACGTGCAGAATCGTTCCAGCCTCGCTACGCCGCAGCTTCCCGACGAGGTATCACGCGCCGGTCTCACGGTCCGCAAGAAGTCCGCCGCTCTGCTTCAGGTCATCAACATTTATTCGCCGAAGAACACCTTCGACGCCGTTTATTTGAGCAACTACGCGACCATCAATGTCATCGACACGCTGGCGCGGATCAAGGGCGTCGGTCAGGTCACCTTGTTCGGCCCGCTCGATTATTCGCTGCGGATATGGCTCGATCCGGATCGCCTGACCCAGCTTAACCTGACGCCGAACGACGTCATAGCGGCGGTGCAAAATCAGAACGTTCAGGCGGCGCTCGGCCGTGTCGGCGCCGCACCGACTGCAAGCCAGCAGCAGCTTCAGATCAACATCAAGACCAAGGGCAGGCTGACGCGGCCGGAGGAGTTCGCCGGCATCATTCTGCGCACCAATCCCGATGGCTCGGTGATTCGGGTGGACGACGTGGCGCGCGTCGAAATGGGCGCCAGATCGCAAGATCGTTACAGCCGCTTCAACGGCGCCCCGGCCGCCGCGATCGGCATCTACCAGTCGCCAGGCTCCAACGCGGTCGATGTGGCCAAGCAAGTGCGCGACACCATGAATACGCTGGCGACGCGCTTCCCGGCAGATCTCTCCTATAATGTATTTTTCGACTCAACAGTGTTCGTGACCACAACCATCGTCGAAGTGGTGCGCACCCTCGTCATCGCCATCATTCTCGTCGCCATCGTGGTGTTTCTGTTTCTCGGCAAGGCACGGACCACGCTGATCCCGCTGGTCGCGGTGCCGGTGTCGATCATCGGCACATTCGCCGTGCTACTGATCATCGGCTATTCGGCCAACACCGTCTCCTTGCTGGCGCTGGTGCTCGCCATCGGCATCGTCGTCGACGATGCCATCGTCGTCGTCGAGAACATCGAGCGGGTCATCGACGAGGAGCCCGAGCTCACGGTGCCGGAGGCGTGCAAGAAAGCGATGGCCGAGATCACCGGCCCGATCCTCGCCATCACCTTCGTGCTGTTGTCGGTGTTCGTTCCGGTGGCCTTCATCCCGGGCATCAGCGGACAGCTGTTCCGCCAATTCGCGGTCGCTGTCTCGGTTGCGATGTTGATCTCCGCGCTCAACGCGCTGACTTTGAGTCCGGCGCTGTGCGCCGTGCTGCTCAAGCGCGGCCAGCGCAGCAGCGGTCCGATGGCCTACGTGCTGGGTGGGGTCGACAGAATCCGCGGCGGCTATGTGGCCACGGTGCGCCGGCTGGTGCGGGTGTCCGCGTTCAGTGTCCTGGTTGTCGGCGGCGTGGTGGTGGCATCGGTGCTGCTGTTTCGCGTCACGCCGCAGAGTTTCCTGCCGGACGAGGACCAGGGCGCGATCTTCGCCGCTTTGCGGTTGCCGGAAGGCGCTTCCGTCAAGCGCACCGAGGCCGTGGTCAAGCAGGTTGAGGATATCGTCAAGCCGATCCCCGGCGTCGAAGGCGTGCTGTCGGTGGTCGGATTGAATTTCATCGACTATGTGGCGGCATCGAACCAGGCGTTCTTCGTCATTCGGCTCAAGCCTTACGAGGTGCGCACCGATCGGGCACAGAGCGCCAACGCGATTATCGCGCGACTGCGGCCGCAACTGGCGGCGATCGAGGGCGCTATCGCCTTTCCGTTCAACCTGCCGCCGATCCTCGGCTTGGGCAATACTGGCGGCTTCCAATATGTGCTGGAGGCCTTGCAGGGACAGTCGCCCACCGACGTGGCGGCGGTGCTTCGTGGCTTAATCGTCGCGGCCAACAGCCGGCCTGAGCTCGCCGCGGTGTTCAGCACCTATGCCGCCGACACGCCGCAAATCTATCTCGACATCGATCGCGACAAGGCGCAGGTCCTCGGCGTCAAGATCAGCGATATCTTCAACGCGCTGCAGTCGACGTTGGGCAGCTTCTACGTCAACGACTTCAACGTTTTCGGCCGCACCTGGCAGGTCAACATCCAGGCCGACATCCCGTTTCGCCAGCGTGCCGAGGATATCGAACGCATCTATGTCCGTAATGCCAAGGGCGGCATGGTGCCGATCCGCGCGCTGGCGCAGGCCAAGCTCGTGCAAGGGCCGCAGACGGTGGTGCGCTACAACGGATACCGCGGCGCGGTGGTGAACGGCGCGCCGAAACCGCCCTTCAGTTCCAGCCAGGCGCTGGCCGCGATGGAGAGCATATCGGCAACGACGCTGCCGCCCGGCTACAGCTTCGAATGGACCGGGACGGCGTTCCAGGAGAAGGCCGCGAGCGGAGGGACGGCGATCGTGCTCGGCCTGGCCATTCTGTTCGCTTATCTGTTTCTGGTGGCGCTGTACGAGAGCTGGAACATTCCCATACCGGCGTTGCTATCGGTCAGCGTCGCGATTCTCGGTGCGCTTGCTGCAGTGAAGATCGCCGGACTGAGCTTCGACGTCTACGCCCAAATCGGTCTCGTCTCGCTCATCGCGCTGGCCGCCAAGAACGGCATATTGATCGTCGCCTTCGCTGTGGAACAGCGGCAGCTCGGCAAGGATGCCTACGCGGCCGCCATCGAAGCGGCGGCATTGCGCTTCCGCCCCGTCATGATGACGAGCTTTGCCTTCATCTTCGGGCTGTTTCCGCTGGTGATCGCCAAAGGCGCCGGCGCGGCCTCGCGCCATGCGGTGGGTACGCCAGTCTTCGGCGGCATGATTGCAGCGGCCATTTTCGGAATCTTTCTGATTCCGCTGCTCTTCATCACCTCGGAACGTCTGCGTCGATCGAGTAAATCGCCGTAAGCGCCGGGCCGCATTCCCAAATAAATGCACCCAATGGGAGCGGAGAATGGGAATCGCTGTTTTCATTGGGTCACGTCGATCACGAGGCCAGGATTGGACAGTACAGGAACATGACTGGTGTCGGCTTCATAAGGCCCGCGCGGTCGGCCCGGCTTCACATTAGGAGCGCAGGGGTGCGACTGCGGGCGGCCCTCCCGATCACCGGGGAGGTTGACGCGATCCTACGCCGTCAGGTCGGCCGGCACCGCATGCAGGTTTGGACGTATCGCTCGGAAGGCAAGAAAGGCGGTAAGGGATCACGACTACGAGCAAATACGCGCACGTCACGAATAGTGATCTTCGCGCCGGCATGGCGCAGGCGCACCAAGCCGCAAGGCTTGCCGCGAGCCGAGCCGCAAGGCTGGCCAAAACTGAAAATGGTGGAGTGAGGTAAGCCTTTGAAACAACTTGGCTCCCCGGGCCGGATTCGAACCAGCGACCAACCGGTTAACAGCCGGTTGCTCTACCGCTGAGCTACCGGGGAACAGCAGCTTGCATGCGCGCAACGCGTATAACAAAGCCGGGCCGGCTTTGAAAGCCGCAAAGCGGCGGGAAGCCCAGTGGGTTTGCCTTGGTTTTGCCTAAGCCCGGCTTGCCGGGCGTAGCGCGCTGCGGCTGGCGCGGCCCGCCTGCGCTTAGGCTTCGGCGGGCAACCTTCCCTCGCTGTGCGAGCGAAGGAGTGGAGGCCACGCCCGGAATTGAACCGGGGTACACGGTTTTGCAGACCGTTGCGTAACCACTCCGCCACGTGGCCGTCAGGGGGGCCGGCGTGGTTGCAACCGGTCCCCGCAATAATGCTCCGCTCTATAGAGGAACGCCCCTCTGGCGGCAACGCTACAGGGGAAAGTCACGCTTAAGCCTTAACGCTGCGGCGCCGCGATTGTCGCAGGCGAAGCTGGCGTTTGCAGGAGCTTGCGTTTTCGCAGGCGCTGCCGCACAACGGCGCCCGGCGGATCAAGGGAACCGAATTCATGTTCGACACGGCAACGGCGCGCCGCATGATGGTCGATGGGCAGGTCCGTACCGCCGACGTCACCGATCTCGACCTGATCGCCGCCATGGCGGCGTTGCCGCGCGAGCGCTTCGTGCCGCCGGCGCTCTTCGAGCAGGCCTATCGCGACGGCGATATTGCGATCGGCGCCGGCCGCGTGCTGCTCAAGCCGATGGTGCTCGCCAAGCTGATCCAGGCGGCGCGGGTGCGCGGCAGCGATCATGTGCTCGATGTCGGTTGCGGCACCGGCTATTCGTCGGCGGTCCTGGCGCGGCTGGCCGGCGCGGTGGTGGCGCTGGAAGAGGACGCGGCGCTGGCGCGGCAGGCGAAAGAAACGCTGGCTGCGACCGATGGTAGTCAGGTGACGGTGGTGACGGCACCGTTGACCGCCGGCTGGCCGGCAGCGGCGCCTTACGATGTCATTTTCATCAATGGCGCGACCGAGATCGTCCCTGAGACACTTGGTCGCCAGTTGAAGCCGGACGGCCGCCTCGCTTGCATTTTCGGCCGCGGGCCGACGGGTAAAGCCATGATCTACCGCCAGATCGAAGGCCAATTGATCGGCCGCCCGGTGTTCGATGCGGCAGCATCGGTGCTGCCGGGCTTTGTCGCGCGCCCGGCATTCGTCTTTTAAGGGCTTGGCTTTTAAGGGACCTGGGCGAGAAAAGGGCCGTTCGGGGATCGGGGCCGGCCGCTTTACGACCGCTTGGATTGTCGGTTCGCGTCATCACCTGTGGCGCTTATGTGCCAATTGCCAGGATTCTGAAAGTTGTCCCCTCTGCAGGGGTTTTACCTTGCAATCCAGCCGCATAGTGTTCCGTGGTCGGCTCTGCCTGCCCGTTGGCAGCGGAGATGTAGGCCGTTGTCCAGGCTGAGAGTCTTGCCGGACTGAATCGATAGGGCGTGGGACGGGGAGCGTCGTGCGGGTCATGAGTGGTAGAGGACTGCGGGCGCAGTTTTTTCGCCCCCTAGCAAGCCTCGCTCTGGCAGGTGCTGTGCTTGGCGCGAACTGCGCCGGCGCGGCCGCCGACACGCTCGAATGGGCCTTGGTGCAGGCCTATCAGAACAATCCGTCGCTCAACGCGCAGCGCGCGTCGTTGCGCGCCACCGACGAGAACGTTCCGCAAGCGCTGTCCGGCTATCGCCCGAAACTCTCCGTGACCGCCAATGGCGGCTACGATTATTCCAGCACGCTGGCGCACACCGTCGTTCAGTCGGTGTTTCCAAATACCGTGTCCTACACCAATTTCGCCGAGCCCTATGAGCAGCGCGGCGTTGCCGCGACCGCGACGCAGACGCTGTACAACGGCAATCAGACCGCCAACAGAGTCCGCCAGGCCGAGAGCCAGGTCATGGGCGCGCGCGAGACCTTGCGCGTCACCGAGCAGCAGGTGCTGCTCGACGCCTCGACCGCGTATATGAATTTGCTGCGCGACCAGGCGATCCTGGAGCTGAACCGGCGCAACGTCGAAGTCCTCACCGAGCAATTGAAACAGACGCGCGACCGCTTCAACGTCGGCGAGGTGACGCGCACCGACGTGGCGCAGGCGGAATCGCGGCTTGCCGCCGGGCGCGGCCAGTTGCTCAACGCGCAGTCCAATGAGGTGTCCTCGGAGGCGAACTATCGCCGCGTCATCGGCGTCGATCCGGGCAAGCTGGCGCCGGGCAGCCCGGTCGACCGGTTCTCGCCGAGTACGCTGCCGCGGGCGATCGTCGACGGCGAGCAGCTGAGCCCCACGGTATTGGCGGCGATGTACGGTGTCGATGTCGCCGTGCTCGCCGTCAAGGTCAGCGAAGGCGCACTCTATCCCAATCTCTCGGTGGCGGCGTCGGCGTCGAAAAACTACGACCCGACCGCTGCCATCAACAGGCAGACATTGGCTTCGATCGTCGGCACGCTGACGGTTCCGCTCTATCAGGGCGGCGGCGAGTTCTCCACCATCCGGCAATCCAAGGAGACGCTCGGCCAGCAGCGCCTCAATCTCGACGTCAACCGCGACCAGGCCCGCGCCACGGTGGTGCAGAGCTGGGGCCAGCTCGACGCCGCCAAGGCCGAGATCGAGTCGACCACGGCGCAGGTCAACGCCGCCGAAATCGCGCTCAACGGCGTGCGCGAAGAAGCGCGCGTCGGCCAGCGCACCACGCTCGACGTGCTCAACGCCCAGCAGGAGCTGGTCAATGCCCGCGTCGCGCTGGTCACCGCCCAGCACGATCGCGTGGTGGCGTCATATACTTTGCTGGCGGCGGTCGGCGGGCTGTCGATGCCGCGGCTGGGCCTCAACGTGACGATCTACGACCCGCAGGTGCACTATCAACAAGTGCGCGATGCCTGGATCGGCGTCCGTATCCCCGACGGCCGGTAGAGCATGATCCCGAAAAAGCTTGTCGCCGGACTCGATCCGGTGATGGCAGCTGGTTTTCGGATAAGATCATGCTCAAACGGAAAATCTAGGCGCTCGGCGCGGGGCCGCGCGATCCGCGAAGCCGTTGCGCACAGTGTCCACAAATCGTTGTTTGCCTTCGATTCTTGGCATGACATAATCGCCGGTGGCGTTCCATAATTGCTGCCGATGATTCGCCGCCGCCGCGCCGGCCGAAGGGAAGGGCTTTGCGGCGGTCGATGTCTGGGGGGCAACAGCGAACGGGCGAGGATGCGCGCATGACGCAACCGGCGAAATCGCAGGAACCGTCGATGGAGGA
>JBAUYI010000336.1:0-7468 GCA_049584715.1 Xanthobacteraceae bacterium | reverse complement strand
TTGCGCAGGCTCAGGAGCTCCAGCATCTGGTACTCCTTGCCGGTCAGATGCACCCGCGCGGCGCTGACCTCGACGGTCTTGGTGTCGAGATTGACTACGAGATCGCCGGTCTGGATGACCGACTGGGCGTGGCCCTTGGAGCGCCGCACGATGGCGTGGATGCGGGCGACCAGTTCGTCCTTGTGGAACGGCTTGGTCATATAGTCGTCGGCGCCGAAGCCGAGACCCCTGACCTTGTCCTCGATGCCGGCTAACCCCGAGAGGATCAGGATCGGCGTCTTGACCTTCGAAACGCGCAAGGAGCGCAATACTTCGAAGCCGGACATGTCCGGAAGGTTCAAGTCGAGGAGGATAATGTCGTAGTCGTAGATCTTGCCAAGATCGATCCCTTCCTCGCCGAGATCGGTCGTGTAGACGTTGAAGCTCTCGGATTTGAGCATCAACTCGATCGATTGCGCGGTAGCGCTATCGTCTTCAATCAGTAAAACGCGCATGCCAGTCCCCTTCCTCGCCGCGAGGGCTTAGGTCGGCACGCCGCAGCGGCGGCCCCTGGAAAACGCCTTGGGACAAACTGATTCGACACACTAACGACGCTATGGTTAACAAAACCTGATTCCTTCACGCAAGCATTCTGTAGGCGAATTTCGACGAATCGCCTTAAGATGTTGCTTCACAGGGGTTTTCTCACCACGTCGCCGCTCATGTTTCAAATTAAGTTCCGGTGCTAACCGACTCTAACGACTCACCCTCCATCCTGGCCGGTGAGCCGCCTTGTTCCCAAGGACGATAACTGGATGATTAACGGCCCGGGTAAATACACCGTTAAGATGACGGCCTCCCGGGTAACCATTATTGCGGTCTTAAGATCGCGGGGTGGTGGCCTATGAAGGCGCTTGCCGAACAGATCAACGAGCTCGACGGCATCGAAATCTATGGCCGCGTGGTCGGCGTGCGCGGCCTGATGGTCGAAGTCTCCGGTCCGCTCCACGCTATGTCGGTCGGCGCCCGGGTGGTGATCGAGACGGTGGCCAAGAACATTCCCTGCGAGGTGGTCGGCTTCTCCGGCAATAACGCGCTGCTCATGCCGTTCGCGCCGCTCGAAGGCGTGCGGCGCGGCTGCCGGGCGCTGGTCACGTCGGTGGCCGGTGCGGTGCGGCCGTCGGCGGGCTGGCTCGGCCGAGTGGTCAACGCGCTCGGCGAGCCGATCGACGGCAAGGGGCCGCTGCTGTTCGGGCCGTCGCCTTATGCGTTTCGCAATACGCCGCCCCTGGCGCACGCGCGCCGCCGGGTCGGCGCGCCGCTCGATCTCGGTGTGCGGGCGCTCAACACCTTCCTGACCTGCTGCCGCGGCCAGCGCATGGGCATTTTCTCCGGCTCCGGCGTCGGCAAATCGGTGCTGCTGTCGATGCTGGCGCGCAACGTGGAGGCCGATGTCACGGTGATCGGCCTGATCGGCGAACGCGGCCGCGAGGTGCAGGAATTCTTGCAGGACGACCTCGGCGACGCCGGTCTGGCCCGCTCGGTGGTCGTGGTCTCGACCTCCGACGAGCCGGCCTTGATGCGCCGCCAGGCCGCCCACGAGACGCTGGCCATCGCCGAATATTTTCGCGACGAGGGCAAAGACGTGCTGGTGCTGATGGATTCGGTGACGCGCTTTGCCATGGCGCAGCGCGAGATCGGACTGTCCGCGGGCGAGCCGCCGACCGCCAAGGGCTATACGCCCACCGTGTTCACCGAACTGCCGCGGCTTCTGGAACGCGCCGGCCCTGGCACCGAACAGGGCACCATCACCGGCATCTTCACCGTGCTGGTGGACGGCGACGATTACAACGAGCCGATCGCCGACGCCGTGCGCGGCATCCTCGACGGCCATATCGTCATGGAGCGCGCCATCGCCGAGCGCGGGCGCTATCCGGCCATCAACGTGTTGAAATCGGTGTCGCGCACCATGCCGCGGGCGGCCGACCAGGCCTACTTGCCGGCGCTGATGCGGGCGCGCCAGGTCATGGCAACCTATACCGATATGGAGGAGCTGATCCGGCTCGGCGCCTACCGGGCCGGCACCAGTCCCGAGGTCGACGAGGCCATCCGCCTGCACAAGCCGCTGGAGGACTTTTTGGCCCAGGGTAAGGAAGAAGCGACCAGCCTGGCCGAGGGATATCGCCGTTTGGACGAGATTTTGACGGCCGCTGAAACGGAACGCTAACGATATCGCGCCACAATCCGCGGGATTTGAGGCGCCGCGTGGGTTTTTTGCGGCGCCATGGTGCTGTGACTTCGGGGGAGTAGTAGTCGATGAAGTCCCGTGAGACGCTTATTCGCCTGAAGAAGTTTCAGGTCGACGAAAAACGGCGCAAGGTCGCGCAGATCGAGACCATGATCGCCGAGTTCGAGCGCATGGCCGCCGATCTCGAGCGTGAGATCAAGGTCGAGCAGGATCGCGCCGGTATCCACGATCCCGGCCACTTCGCCTATCCGACCTATGCCAAGGCCGCGATCGGCCGCCGCGAGAATCTCAAGCGCTCCTCCGACGAATTGCGCACCCAGCTCGAGGACGCCAAGCTGGCGCTGGCGGAAGCTTTCGAAGAACTCAAGAAGGTCGAGCTGCTCGACGAGCGCGACCAGATCCGTGAGCGCGAAGCCGAGAACGCCGCCGAACAGGCCGAGCTCGACGACATCGCGCTGATGCGCGTGCGCGGCGTCGCCCCGGCGTAAATCCCTACCGTCATTCCAGGTCCGAGCGTAGCGAGGAACCCGGAATCCATAACCACAATCGGTGCAGGATTTGCACCCACCGTGGCTATGGATTCCGGGCTCGCCGCTTTCGCGGCGCCCCGGAATGATGAAAAACCCCCTCGTTTCACTCTCGACGAGTGCCTAGCTCCGCGGCGATAATCGCTCCGGGGCAAGGGTGCTAGGGTAAGGCTTCCGGGGCCAGGGGCGTTATGTTGATGCAGGCGGAGCTCGTCTGGCTTGTTGGAGCCGTCGCCAAGGGCGACACGGCCGCGTTCGAACGGCTTTACGGCGCGACGCGGGCGAAACTCTATGGGGTGCTGTTACGTATCTTGGGAAAGCCCGAATTGGCCGAGGAGGTCATGCAGGAGACTTATCTCAAGGTCTGGAAAATGGCCGACAAGTTCGACCCGACGCTGGCGAGCCCGATCACCTGGATGGTGGCCATGGCGCGCAACCGCGCCATCGACATCGTGCGCAAGCGCGGTGAAATTTCCATCGAGGATGAGCCGGAGGCGCAGAACGTCGCCGCCGAGACGCCGGCGCCGCTGGCGCGCCGCGAGATGACCGAGGAGCTGAAACGACTGTTGTCCTGCCTCGGCAAGCTCGATCCGGAAAAGCAGCGCATCGTGCTGCTCGCCTATTACAGCGGCTGGAGCCGGGAACAGCTCTCAACCAAGCTCGATATCCCGGTGAACACGATCAAGACATGGTTGCGCCGCAGCCTGCTCGAAATCCGCGAGTGTATGGGACGGTAATCGGAAGACGATGGGATCAGTGCCGTGATGTATGACGACGCCCAGGATGCGCTAGCCGCCGAATACGTGCTCGGCACGCTCTCCGCCGACGAGCGCGAGCATGCCGAGGCGTTGCTCACGCTCGATCCCGGCTTTGCCGATTCGGTGCGGATGTGGGAGCGCCGGCTCGGCGAGCTCAACGTCATGGTCGAAGCGGTCGAGCCGCCGCCGGAGCTTTGGGACAAGATCAAAGCAGAGCTCGGCGCGGTTGAGCCGGCGAGCGAAGCGACGGCCGCGCCGGTGCTGGCCACGCCCGTGTTGGCCACGCCCGAGCCGCCGGTCGAAACGCCGCCGGAAACATCGCCCGCAGAATCGCCGCCGCTGATCATGGCGGACGAGCCGGGCACGGACTCGATCGCCATACCACCGCCGGTCGGGGAGCTTCCGGAAGCGGTGTCGGATTCGATTGCCGCATCGCTCGCCAAATCCCTGGCCGAGCCGGCGGACGAGCACACCGAGCGTGTGGCGCCGCCGTTGGTGATCCCGCCGGACGTGGAGCCCAAAGTCGAATCCAAGGTCGAGCGCAGCGCCAATGTCGTGCAATTGGCGCGCCGCGCCAGCCATTGGCGCCGCATGACCGTTGTCACGGGGGCGATCGCCGCGCTCTTGGCGCTTTATATCGGGCTCGCCCAGTTCGCGCCCGGCCTGGTGCCGCTCGGGCCGCGCGCTCCGGTGGTCGCGCAATCTACGGCACCGGCGCAGCTTGGCGCCCGGCTCGTCGCCGTGCTGCAGCAGGACCCGACCGCACCGGCCTTCCTGCTCACGGTCGATCCGCAGAGCCGCACCCTGGTGGTTCGCCGGGTCTCAGCCACGCCGGAGGCCGGCCGCAGCTACGAGCTGTGGCTGATCTCCAGCCAGTTTCCGGCGCCAAAATCGCTCGGGGTGGTCGGCAATGACGAGTTCACCCAGCGGCCGATCCCCGGCAATTTCGACGTCGCGACGCTACGGACGGCAAGCTACGCGGTGTCGCTGGAGCCCGCGGGCGGCTCGCCCAGCGGCGTTCCGACCGGGCCGGTGCTGTTTACCGGCAAGATCGTCGAATCCGTGCCGACAGCGGCGCCGCCGCCGCGGACATAAATCCCCAAGCGACCGGCGCCGCCGCGACGTCGCCAAAAACAAAAAGCCCGGCACAAGGCCGGGCTAAGTGGGGGACTGAAGTTCGGGGAATTCGGGGTATTAGCGGATCGTCGGGGCTTGGCCGCTCATGGTCGTGGGCTGGCCGGCTTTGACCAGGGCCGAGGTGCCGAGATCGATATTGCTGGTGGCATGGGCGAAAATGCCGACTACTGCGACCATCGTCGCGCAAATCAAGCCAAGGACCACGATCTTGACGTGGGTCCCGCGGTCGGCGCTGTACATCGAGTGGTTCATTACTGCCTCCCAGTGTTCTGCCTATTAGTCGCGGCAGCCGGGCCAAAAGGTTCACTCGGAAAGCAACTGGGTACTAAGATTCAGCTAAAAAACGCCTCTTCACCGAACGGTGAAGACCCGTGATAACGGTTGAACGGGCTCCCGGTTCCCTCCGAAGGGGGTAAGCACCGGCCGGCCCCAGTCATTTGCCGCCCAGGGGCGGCCTGCGGGAGGTTTGAATCGTGCGTCAGATCGTGTCGGAACTGGCCCCAACGGGGGTTCTTCGCGCCGGAATCAACATGAGCAATTTTTTGCTGGTCACCGGCAAAAGCGCGGCCGGGGACCCGCAAGGGGTTTCGCCCGACATGGCCGCCGAAATCGCCAAGCGCCTGAGCGTCCCGGTCGCCTACGTGAAATACGAGCGGCCCTCGATCCTCGCCGACGCCGCCGGCACCAATGCCTGGGATATCGGGCTGATTGGCGCCGAGCCGCAGCGGGCGGAAAAGATCACCTTTACGGCGGCCTATTGCGAGATCGAGGCGACCTACCTGGTGCCGAAGGGCTCGCCCCTGCAATCCATAGCCGATGTCGACCGCGCCGGCGTGCGGATCACGGTGCGGCGTGGCGCGGCTTACGATCTCTGGCTCGAGCGCAACATCAAGCACGCCACGGTCTTGCGGTCGGACAGCGCCGACGGTCCCCTCAACCAATTCATCTCCGAGGGTCTTGAAGCCTATGCGGCGCTCAAGCCTGCGCTGCTGACGGACATCGAGAAGGTGCCGGGCAGCAAAATCTTGCCGGGCAACTTCATGACGGTGCAGCAGGCCATCGGCACGGCAAAGCCGAATACCGCCGGCGCCAAGTTCTTGAGTGAATTCGTCGAGGAGGCCAAGCGTTCAGGCTTGGTGGCGCGCCTGATCGAGAAACATCACGTCAAGGGCCTGTCGGTCGCGCAGTAGCGCGCACACGCCCTAGATACTCGCAACCGTCTTCAGCCGCGCCCGCGGGTGAATTTCCGACTGCGCCATGACGCTGGTCTGGGCGCGGAAGCGCTCGACGATGCCGCGCACGAACGGTCGGATGCCCGGTGAGGTGACCAGCACCGGCGCCTCGCCGTCGCGCGCCGCCTGCTCGAATTTTTCCCGTACTAGGTTGATGAACTCGGTGAGGCGGGACGGCTGCATGGCGAGGCTGCGGTCGTCGCCCTGGCCGACGATGGATTCGGCAAAGGCCTGCTCCCATCGGGCGGTGAGCGCGATGATCGGCAGGTGGCCGGCGCCGGTCATATGCTGGGCGCAGAGCTGCCGGGCGAGGCGGGCGCGGACATGCTCGGCCAGCATCGCCGGATTGCGCGTCGTGCCAAGTCCATCGGCGATGCCTTCGAGGATGGTGGCCAGATCGCGGATCGACACCCGCTCGGCAAGCAGGATTTGCAGCACGCGCTGGATGCCGGAAATGGTGATCAGCGACGGCACGATGTCCTTGATCAGCTCGCTCTGTTCCTTCGGCAATTCCTTGATCAGTTTCTGCACCTCGCCGTAGGACAACAGCTCCGACATGTTGGCTTTGATCAGCTCGGTGAGGTGGGTGGCCAGCACGGTCGCCGCGTCGACCACGGTGTAGCCCTTGACCGAGGCTTCTTCCTTCAGCGCGGCGTCGATCCAGGTCGCGGGCAAACCGAATGTCGGTTCGGTGGTGTGCACGCCCGGCAGCGTCACCTGATTGCCGGCCGGATCCATGACCATATACTGGCCGTGCCACACCTTGCCGGTGCCGGCCTCGACCTCCTTGATCTTGATGACATAGCTGTTGGCGTCGAGCTGGACGTTGTCGAGGATGCGCACCGCGGGCATGACGAAGCCCATCTCGATCGCCAGCGACCGGCGCAGCGCCTTGATCTGCTCGGTCAGGCGGTCGGAACCGTCCGGCGCATTGACCAGCGGCAACAGCGCATAGCCGAGCTCGATCTTGAGGTCGTCCATCTTGAGCGCCGCCGACATCGGCTCTTCCACGGGCGCGGCCTGCGCGACCTCGGTTTTCTTGGTCTCGGCGGCGATCGCCTGCTTGTTGCGGCGGTTGATCGTGTAAGCGAGAGCGGCCGTGCCGCCGCCCAGGATCAGGAACGGGATCATCGGGATTCCGGGCAGAAGCGACATCACCATCATGACCGCAGCCGACATGCCGAGCGCCTTGGGATAGCTGGACAGCTGGCTGAGGAGTGCCTTGTCGGCGGCGCCGCTGACGCCGGCCTTCGACACCAGGAGGCCGGCGGCGATCGATACGATCAGCGCCGGCACCTGGGTGACCAGGCCGTCACCGACGGTCAACAGCGTGTAGAAATGGGCGGCGTCGGCAAAACTTAAATTCTGCTGCAGGATGCCGATGATCATGCCGCCGATGACATTGATCAAAACCACCAGCAAGCCGGCAATGGCATCGCCGCGGACGAATTTCGAGGCGCCGTCCATGGCGCCGAAAAAGCCGGATTCGTCTTCCAGGTTCTTGCGCCGCCGCCGTGCTTCCTTCTCGTCGATCAGGCCGGCGGAGAGATCGGCGTCGATCGCCATCTGCTTGCCGGGCATGGCGTC
>JBAUYI010000335.1:0-24220 GCA_049584715.1 Xanthobacteraceae bacterium | reverse complement strand
GTGCAATGTCATGGCTGAGTTGCGACGCGACGCGACGCGCCGTCTTCACCTCTCCCCGCGTGCGGGGAGAGGTCGAGTGAGCGGAGCGAACGAGGGTGAGGGGACCTCTCTGCGATTCTGAGCGTTGCGGATGAAGCGCTGCGTCACAGATATTTCTGCAATTCTGTGCCCAGCGGAGAGGCCCCCTCACCCCACCCTCTCCCCGCACGCGGGGAGAGGTGAAGACGGCGCGTCGCGTCGCGTCGCAACTCAGCCATGACATTGCACGCATGACGGAAATCCCCTAAACGACCGGCACGAAGCGCCAACGCGCTTCCCCGGCAGCATGGAGGGCGGCCTGCTTCCGGGCGGAGCGCGGCGAAGCAATAAAGGAGCGCATAATGACCGGAATGCTGGAACACGAAATGCCCGGGCTCGGCCATAACAAGCCGTCCGACGAAGACGCCGATGAGATCAAGCACGGCAAATGGGAGCGCTGGTCGAAGAAGCGCACCTTCGTCCGGGCGCTGGAAGGCACCTACAGCCATCTCTACAAGAAGCTGCTCGAAGAGCCGCGGGTCTACTCGTCGAAGGACCATCCGTGGAAGGGCGGGCCGGCGATGTACGGCAAGCACATCATCTCGCCGCAAGCGGTCAGCGTCGTGCAGTCGATCGAGTCGCATATCGAGTGCTACGCGCCGCTCAACGCCGGCCAAAAACACGGCCACCTCAACAGCGCGGTGTTCTACGTGCTCAAGGGCCACGGCCATGATGTGCACGATGGCCGATACATGAAATGGGAAGCCGGCGACGTCATGCTGGTCGAGAACGGCTGCGTGCATCAGCACTTCAATGACGACGAGAAGGAATCTTGCATCCTCCTGGTGTTTAAGGCCAAGCCCTTGTTCCTGTTCATGCACCTGCTGTTCCAGAAGATGGTCGAGTGGCCGACCGACAAGCTTCCGCCCGGCGTCAAGGAATTCCATCCGCCGACGGAAATTTGAGCGCCGAGGGCATCATGACATTGTTCGAAGACAAACAGGCCGCGCTGTCGGGCGACAACACCAGCGCATTCCTCGCCGAGGCGATGGTCGAGTCGGAAAAATTCCGTACCGATTACGCGACATTGCCGAACGTCATCAAGGCCAAGGACATGCCGTGGGAGCGTTCGCCCGACGGCCTGATCAAGCATCTGGTGAACCAGAAGATGCACACGCGCGAGTGCTGCATCGAATCCTATATGCAGTTCCTCAAGGACGGCGAGCGCTCCGGCAAGCACCGCCACATGTGGGAAGAGTTGTTCTTCGTGGTCGAGGGCTCGGGCTACGACCTGCACTGGGATCTGAAATGGGACTGCCTCGAAGCGTTCGACTGGCAATGGGCCGAGGCGCCGAAGAAGTTCGAATGGACGGTCGGCGACTACGTCTACATCCCGCCCTTCACCATGCATCAGCACTTCGCCAATGCCGGCCAGGAATGCCGCATCATCGTGATGAGCAATCGCATCGTCAAAGACATGGGCTTTGACTGGTACGACCAGGTCGAGCACGCGCCGGGGTTCTGACGGCGACCACGCGGTCAGGTCAGTTCAGCATCGTGGTCAGCACCATGATGGGACTGCCGTCGCGGACCACGGCGATACCGGCGCGGCCGGCCAGGTCTTCCCAGGATTTCGCCGGACTGGCAAAGGTCCACAGCTCGTCGCCTGGCTGCATTGCCGCCTTTATCGCTTCCCATTGACCGTTCTTGAAACCGAACGGCTTGGCGGCGTCGGGGAAGCGCTGCACGCGCTCGTCATTGATGCCCGGATGCGCCGCTTCGGCCTCGGCAATGGTGACTTTCTTATCGAGCCACGCTTTCGGGATGAGCGGCATATCGTCGGCGGCGCCCGCCATGCCGGCCATGCCGGTACACGACAGCGAAATTGCGCATAGCAAAGTCAGGATAAAGCGCACGGCTAGCTCCGCTGATCCGGCCCGCGGCGCTACTGTAAGGTGATGTTGGCCTCTTTTATGACGCGGCCCCACAATTTTGTTTCTGAGGCGAAGAATTTTGCCGCGTCGGCAGGCGTGCCGCCCATCGGCTCGAGCCGCAGCGCACGCAGCTTGTCGTCGATCTGCGGCTTTTGCAGCACCGCCACCACGTCGGCATTGATCTTGTCGGCCAAAGCCTGCGGCAGACCGGGCGGTCCGACGATCGGAAACCAAGTGATCGAGCGGAAGCCGGGAAGTCCCGATTCGGCGATGGTCGGGATCTCCGGCACGTCCTTGGAGCGTTCCTCGCTGGCAACGCCGAGGAGTTTCAGCTTGCCGGCGCGATAGAGCGGCACCGACGTGGTGAGCGTGTCGAAGAACATGTCGACATTGCTTGACATGACATCGGTGAGCGCCGGTTGCGCGCCGTTATAGGGCACGTGCACCATCTTGATGCCGCCGAGCAGTTCAAGCTCGCTGCCGGACAGATGCGCGGTCGAGCCGGCGCCTTGCGAGGCGTAAGTGAGCTTGCCCGGATTGGCCTTGCCGTAGGCGAGCAGCTCCTGGATCGTGTTGGCGGGAAAATCCGGGCGCACCACGAGCACATTGGGGATCTTGGCCAATAGTGCGATCGGCGTGAATTTCAGCGGGTCGTATTTGAGGTCGTGATAGAGCAGGTGCTGGATCGAGACCGGTGACGGCGGACAAATCAGCAGCGTGTAGCCGTCGGGCGCCGCGCGCGCCACGTATTCGGCGCCGATGGCCATGGCGGCCCCGGCCATGTTCTCGACGATGACCGGCTTGCTCCACATGTCGCTGAGCTGGTTGCTGACGAGGCGCGCCAGGATATCGGTGGTTGAGCCCGGCAGCGACGGCACCACGATTTTCACCACGTGCGTCGGGTAGGCGTCCTGCGCGCGGCCCGCGGTCGCCGCGAGCACGGCAAAGAACAGGGCCAAGAACAGGGCCAGCCCGAAGTCACGTAGTCTCGGCATGTCGATCCCCGGATTTACGCATTTGCGCAGATGGCGCCAGCGACTATAGAAAAACCCAAGACTGCGAGCCAAGGCCCGGCGGCGTTCGCCTACCGCGGCGTATTGCCCGGGTAAGTTGAGGAAACGGCGTCCGAGCGATGGCGACGAAGCAATATCGATTGGGCGTCGACGTCGGCGGCACCCACACCGACCTGGTGCTGCTCGACGTTGCCGACGGCTCGCTCGCCGTCGAGAAGGTTGCGACCACGCCGAAGAATCCCGCGCTCGGCATCATGCGCGGCATCGGCAACTTTGCCGCGCGCGGCGTCGATCTGTCCGGCATCGAATTTTTCTCCCACGGCACCACCATCACCACCAATGCGCTGCTCGAAATGCGCGGCGCCAAAGTCGGCCTGCTCGTCAACCGCGGCTTTCGCGCCATCCAGGAGACCCAAGGCCAGGCGCGCGACGGCAATGTGTTCGATTATTTCTTCCAAAAACCGCCGCCGATCGCGCCGCAGAGTTTGACCCGTGAGATCGGCGGCCGCATCGATTACGCCGGCGCCGTGCTCGAGCCGCTCGACGAGGACGCGGTGCGGCGCGCGGCGGCGGAACTCAAAGCCGCCGGCGTCGTCTCGATCGCAGTGTGCTACCTGTTCGCCTTCATGAATCCCGCGCACGAAGAGCGCACCGGCGCGCTGATCCGCGAGATTTTCCCCGAGGCGCACATTTCGCTGTCGTCGGAGGTATTGTCGCGGGTGCGCGAATGGCCGCGCATGTCGGCGACGCTGCTCAATGCGTATCTGGCGCCGGTGCTGGTCACCTATATCGCCGATCTGGAAACGCGCCTCAACGCGTCCGGAGTCACCACGCAGCAGCGCTTCCTGATGCAGTCGAACGGCGGCGTGATGCCGTTCGCCGCGGCGGTGACCGGCCACAAGACCGTGCATAGTCTGTTGTCGGGGCCGGCGGCGGGTGCGCGGGCGAGCGCCTATCTGCCGCGCGACGATGGCGGCACCGGCGGGCGCGGCATCGTCACTCTCGACATGGGCGGCACCAGTTGCGACATCGCCTTCATCGAAGGCGGCGCGCCGCTCGAAGTCACCGAAGGCACCGTGGCGCGGCGGCAGCTCGACGTTCCGGCGCTCGACCTGACCACGATCTCGGCCGGCGGCGGCTCGATCGTGTGGATCGACCGCGCCGGTTTCTTGAGCGTCGGCCCGCAAAGCGCTGGCGCCGATCCCGGCCCGGTGTGCTACGGCCGCGGCGGCGACAATCCGACCGTCACCGACGCCGACATCGTCTGCGGCTTGCTCAATCCGGATTATTTCCTCGGCGGCACACAAAAACTCGATGCGGCCGCGGCGCGCACCGCGCTCGAGACAAAGATCGCCGCGCCGATGAAAATAACATTGGCCGAGGCGGCAGCCGGCATCCGCCGCATCGTCGACATGCGCATGGCCGACGAGGTGCGCGTGTTCGCGGCGCGGCGCGGCGTGGATTTGAGCGAGTTTGCGCTATTGCCGTTCGGCGGCGCCGGCGCCGTGCACGCCGCCGCGGTCGCCGAAGAGCTCGGCATGCGCCGCATCGTCGTGCCGGCGCGGCCCGGTGCGTTTTCGGCGCTCGGGCTGCTGTGCACCGACGTGCTGCACGACTACATCCGCTCCGAGCTTGGCGGGCTCGACCGGCTCGATCCGGCCCACGCCGAGCAATTGTTCCGCGACATCGAGGCCAAGGCGGCAAGCGAGCTTGCCGAAGAAGGCCTCGACCCGAGCGCAGCGGCGTTCGAGCGCGATCTCGACATGCGCTATGCCGGGCAGGGCTATGAGCTCCGCGTGCCGCTCGGCGGGCTGTGGCACAACGCGCTCGACGATCAAGCACTCAAGGCCGTGCGCGAGCGCTTCGACGAGGTGCACGCCAAAATTCACGGCCACGCCGCCAAGGAAAAGAGCGTCGAAGTCGTCAGCTATCGGTTGCGCGTGCGCGTCGCCGTGCCGAAATACCAGCCGCAGCCGTTGCCGGCCGGCGCTGCGTCATCGCCGCAGCCAGCTTCGATCAAGGGCGCGCGGCGCGTATCGTTCGATGCCGGCAACGCGATCGACACGACCATTTATGATCGTGACAAGCTGTCCGTCGGCGTCACCTTTGCCGGCCCCGCCATCGTCGAGCAGTTCGACGCCACGACGGTCGTGCCGCCCGGCTGGCACGCCTTTGTCGATCGCCACGGCAATCTCATTTTGGAGCGGACAGACTGAACATGGTCGACGCCATCACCACCCAGGTCGTGCGCAACCGCATCGGCAGCCTGATGCAGGAGATGCACTACCATTTCTACCGCTCCGGCTATTCGACCATCATCCGCGAGTCGCGCGATTTCTCCTGCGTGATCCTCGACCGCCATGGCGGCCTGCTGGTGGCGCCGCCGATGTTTTTTCACGCGCCGGTCTATCGTCACTTGGTGGCAAAGATTTTCGAATTGCACGGCGGCGATATCGCCGACGGCGACATGTTCGTCTGCAATCACCCTTATGAAGGCGGCCTGCCGCATGTTTCCGACATGGCTTTCGTTTCGCCGATCATCTCGGGCACGACACTGGTCGGCTTTGCCGGCTCGATCGCGCACAAGGCCGATGTCGGCGGCACCAATCCGGGCTCGACTTCAGCAAACGCAACGGAAATCTTCCAAGAAGGCCTGCTGCTGCCGCCGGTGAAAATCCATTCGCGCGGCGTCTACAACGACGACCTCGAGCGTCTCATCCTCGCCAACAGCCGGCAGCCCGAACTGGTGCGCGGCGACATGCATGCGCAGATGGCGGCGACGCAGATGGGCGCGGCGCGCATCCTGGAGACCTGCGAGCGGTTCGGCGCCACGGCGATCATGGATGCCTTCGCGGCGCTGCTCGCCGGCGCCGCCGCCGAATTGCGCGCCGCGATCAAGGCGCTGCCCGACGGCGAAGCCTCGGCCGAAGGTTTTATGGACAATGACGGCGTCGAGCTCGACCGGCCGGTGCGCTTTGCCGTCACCGTGCGCGTGAAGAACGGCAACATCACCTTCGATTTCACCAAATGCGACCGCCAGGCCAAGGGGCCGATCAACTTGCGGCCGTCCATGGTCGAGGCCTGCGTGTTCTATTCACTGATAGGCGCACTCGATCCAAAGCTGCATTTCAACGACGGTATGCGCGAGGTGGTGAATTTCGAATACGCGCCCAACACCGTGACCAATGCCAGTGCGCCGGCGCCGGTGAGCTCCTATCAGGCGGCTAACTTGAAACTCACCGACGTGATCCTGGAAGCGTTGGCGCCGTTCCGCCCCGAGCGCGCCGTCGCCAATGGCGGTTCGAGCGGCGCCATGCTGATCTCGTGGAAGGACGGCGGGCGGCCGGGCCAGCCGTCGCTGCAATACGAGATCCTCGGCTCGGCTTACGGCGGCGGCAACGGCAATGACGGCGCGTCGGCGGTCGCCACCCACACCAGCAACCTGCACATCACGCCGATCGAAATTCTCGAAACCGAGTTTCCGTGCCGCATCACCGCGTTCGACATGGTGCAGGATTCCTGCGGCGCCGGCGAGTTCCGCGGCGGGCTGGCGTTCCGGCGCATCTACGAATTGCTACAGGACGCCAGCGTGGTGCGCCGTTACGACCGGGCTAAATTCCCGCCGAACGGCGTTGCCGGCGGCAAGCCCGGCAGCCGCAGCCGCTTTGTCATCCACTTGGGCGCCGGAGACGAGCGCGAAACGCCGGCTTCGGGCCGCTACGAATTGCGCGCCGGCGAGCGCTTCCTGTTGCAAAGTGCCGGAGGCGGGGGCTACGGCGATCCGAAAAAACGCGATCGCGTGGCGCTCGCCCGCGATATCGCGGAGGGCTATGTCTCGGCCGCTTCGGCCGAGCGTGATTACGGCAGCAAGGATTGATCATCATGGCGGACGGCAAGAAAGATCGTGTCGGCATCGTCGGCGCCGGGCGCATGGGGCTCTCCATGCTCAAGCATCTGGTCAAGAAAGGCTACACGGTCACGGTCTGCGACATCAGCGAGAAGCAGTGCGAAGCTGCGCGCGCCGCTGGCGCGGCAATCGCAACGACTCCGGCTGAAGTCGGCAAGGTGAGCGACATCGTGATCCTCGGCGTCGGCTACGACGACGAAGTCAACGACGTGGTCTTCGGCAAGCACGGCTTGCTGAAGACCATGGCGGCGGGTTCGATCATCGCGGTGTCGTCGACGGCGAAACCCGACACTGTCAAGGCAGTGGCTGCGCGCGTCGCCCAGAATGGCATCGAGGTGCTCGACGCCCCGATCTGCCGCGGCCGCTTTGCCGCCGACGAAGGCACGTTGCTGGCGCTGGTCGGCGGCAAGGCCGAGGTCGTCGCCCGCGCGGGGCCGGTCTACGGCACCTTCGCCTCCGACATCGTCCATCTCGGCGATGTCGGTCACGGCCAGGTCGGCAAAACCATGAACAATCTTTTGCTGTGGGTGAACGCGGTCGGTCTTATGGAAGCCGGCAAGCTCGCCGAGACCACCGGCATCGACCTCGTCAAATTGCGCGAGGCGCTGATGATGAGCTCCGGCGCGTCGGACGCGCTCAAGGAATGGGACATGATCTCGTTCACGTGGGCGCTCAAGGACATGCAGATCGTCGCCGACATGACCGACAAAGCCGGTCTGTCATTGCCGATCACCGGCGCGATCAAGGAATTGGTCAAAGACGCCCGCCGCATCAAGGCGAGCAATCCGCCGAATTGGACCGGCAAAGGGCCGGTGAAGTATGGCTAAGTTTTCCGCCCCCGCTTCGCGGGGGCGGAAAGAGCGCTACGACAAATCCATCGCCGAGACGCCGCCGTCGACGAAGAGATTGGCGCCCCAGATGAACGACGAATCGTCGGTCACCAGGAACAGCACGGCCTTCGCTGCTTCCATCGGTTCGCCCGGCCGCTTCGCCATGTTCGGCACCGGGCGTGACGCATCGAACTCGTCCTTGCCGACCGGCGAGCCGATCTTGTTCGGCACGATGGCATTGACCCGCACTTTGTGCGGGGCGAGCTGCACCGCCATGGCGCGCGTCAGATTGGCGACGCCGCCTTTGGCGGCCGAATAGGCGATGGCGCGGCTGCGCCCCGTGAAGCCCGAAGTCGAGCCGATATTGACGATACGGCCGCCGCCTTGCGTGGCCATCTGCTGGCCGACATGCTTGCCCATGAGGAACTGGCTTTTCAGCGTCACCGCCAGCACGCGGTCCCATTCCTCTTCGGTGATATCGAAGATGTGCTTGTTGTCGGAGATGGCGACATTATTGACGAGAATATCGATGCGGCCGTAACGCGCGACGACGTCCTTGACCAATGCTGTGACATCACTGCCCTTGGAAACATCGGCCATGAACAGCGTGGCGTCGCCGCCCGCGGCCTTGATGGCGCCCGCGACGCGCTCGCCGCGCGGCTTGTCGAGATCAACGATGGCGACCTTGGCGCCCTCGGCGGCGAACAGTTTTGCGATCTCCTCGCCGATATTGCGCCCGGCGCCGGTCACGATCGCCACCTGATCCTTGAGCTTCATCACTGGCTTCCTTCCCGACCTTCATTTCCACGGTAAGCATTTGAGGTTATTGCATAAATAAGAAGGCTGCGCTATCGCGTCGCCAACCCGCCCGCCGCCGTCTAAACTAAGGCGCCTAACCCGGCGCGGGCCGGGCGGAAGGCAGACGGCGGGAGGCCCATGTTCACGTCCTTGATGACGACGCGCCGTTTTGCGCCGCTGTTCCTGTGCCAGTTCTTCGCCGCGTTCGGCGACAACTTCCTCAAGACCGCCCTCGGCTTCCTGATCCTGTTCCATGTCGCCGGCGTCTATTCCGGAGTTTTGATTCAGCTCGCTGCCGCGATCTTCATCGCGCCGTACTTCTTTCTGTCGGGGCTCGGCGGTGAGCTCGCCGACCGCTACGACAAAGCCTGGGTGGCGCAGCGCATCAAGTTCGTGGAGATCGGCGTTGCCGTGCTCGCGGTCGCCGGTTTCGCGTTCCACTCGCTCATTCTGCTTTTTGTCGCGCTGTTTCTGTTTGGGACGCTCGCTTCGCTGTTCGGGCCGATCAAATACGGCATCCTGCCCGACCATCTTGCCCGCGAAGAGCTGGCGGCCGGCAATGCGCTGATCGAAGGCGGCACTTTTCTCGCGATCCTGATCGGCACCATCACGGCCGGTATTGCCGCCAAGGGCGACAGCAATCCGATCCACTTCGCCTGGCTGATGATCTTCACCGCTTTGGCCAGCTGGATTGCGAGCCGGTTCATCCCGCCCACCGGCCAGGGCGCGCCTGAGCTTGCGATCAACCGCAACATCCTCGTCTCCACCGGCTCGTTGATCAAGCAATTGCGAGCCGATCCGCGGCTGTGGTGGGGCGCGCTGGTGGTGAGCTGGTTCTGGCTGGTCGGCATCGTCGTCATGTCGCTCCTGCTGCCACTCGCGACAATCGACATCGGCGGCACCGAGGCTGTCGTCACCCTCTTCCTCACGATCTTTTCCATTGCGGTCGCCGTGGGCTCCGGTCTCGCCGCGTGGCTTGCCGCCGGGCGCATCATCATATTGCCGACGCTGATCGGCGCCGTGCTGCTCGGCATGTTCGCGATCGATCTCGGCTGGACCACGCATGCCTTTGCGCATCCGGCGGAACCGCTAGGGATTTCGGACTTCCTCCGGTCGGCGGGCAGTATTCGTATCGCGGTCGATCTCGCCATGCTGGCGATCGCGGGCGGCCTGTTCGTGGTGCCGACCTTCGCGGCCGTGCAGGCTTGGGCCGGCGCCGACCGCCGCGCCCGCGTCGTCGCCGCCGTCAATGTCCTCAACGCCGCCTTCATGGCGGTCGGCTCGGTGGCCTTTGGCGGCCTGCAGGCGATGGGGCTCAGCGTGCCGATGTGCTTCGTGCTGCTCGGGGCGGCCACCTTGGTCGTCGCGGTCATCATCGGCCGCACCATGCCGGCGAGCTGGATGAACGATTTCCTCTCCATGGTGTTCCGCGCCTTCTTCCGGCTCGAGGTCAAAGGCCTGGAGAACCTCGACAAGGCCGGTCCCAGAACCATCGTTGCGCTCAATCACGTCAGCTTCCTCGATCCGCCGCTGGCGACGGCGGTGCTGCCGAAGCGGCCGGTTTTTGCCGTCGACGTGGGAATTTCGCAGCGCTGGTGGATCCAGCCGGTGCTCAAAGTCATGCGCACCATGGCGCTCGATCCGCTCAAGCCGTTTTCGGTGCGCGACATCATCAATGCGGTACGCGACGGCGACACGCTGGTGATCTTCCCGGAAGGCCGCATCACCGTCACCGGCAGCCTGATGAAGGTTTATGACGGCGCCGGCCTGATCGCCGACAAGTCGGATGCCATGGTGGTGCCGGTGCGCATCGAGGGGCCGGAGGCGACGATCTTCAGCCGCCTCAAGCGCTCGCAGGTGCGGCGCCGCTGGTTTCCGAAAATCACTGTCACAGTACTTGAACCGGTCAAGCTTAATGTCGATCCTGAGCTCAGGGGCCGCAAACGGCGGCAGGCCGCGGGAGCCGCGCTTTATACGATCATGTCGGACCTGATCTTCCGGACGAGTTCGACCGACCGCACCGTGGTCGAAGCGCTGATCGACGCGGCGAAAATCCATGGCCCGAACTGGCTGGCGATCGAGGATCCGGTCAGCGGCCAGATGACCTATAAGCGGCTGTTGCAGGCGACCGCGGTGCTCGGCGCCAAGCTGATGCCGCTCGCGCTCGAAGGCCGCGCGCTCGGCGTCATGCTGCCGACGTCGAACGGCGGCGTCGTCACCTTGCTCGCCGTGATGTCGGCCGGGCGGGTACCGGCCATGATCAACTTCACCGCCGGCGCCGCCAACATCCTCGCAGCCTGCCGCGCCGCCGATCTCGACACCATCCTCACCTCGCGGGCTTTTGTCGAAAAGGGCCGGCTCGACCATCTCGTCGAGGAGCTCAGCAAACAAGTGCGCATCGTCTATCTGGAGGATATTCGCCCGACCATCGGCGTCCTCGACAAGCTGCGCGGCGCGCTGCATTGGAAGAAGCCGCTGGTTGCGCGCAAGCCCGACGATTGGGCGGCGATCCTGTTCACCTCCGGCTCGGAAGGCACGCCCAAGGGCGTCGTACTGTCTCATCGCAACATGCTGGCCAACGTGGCGCAGGCCGCGGCCCGCATCGATTTCGGCCGCGAAGACAAATTGTTCAACGTGCTGCCGATATTCCATTCATTCGGCCTGACGGCCGGCACGGTGCTGCCGCTCGTCTCCGGCGTCTCGACCTATCTGTATCCGTCGCCGCTGCATTACCGCACGGTGCCGGAACTGGTGTACGGCGTCTGCGCCACCGTGCTGTTCGGCACCGACACGTTCCTCAACGGCTATGCGCGCTCGGCCAATCCTTACGACTTCCGCTCGCTGCGCTACGTGCTTGCCGGCGCCGAGCCGGTCAGGCAAGCGACGCGGCAAATCTATCTGGAGAAATTCGGCCTGCGCATTCTCGAAGGCTATGGCGTCACCGAGACCGCGCCGGTGATGGCGCTCAACACGCCGATGTTCAACAAATTCGGCACCGTCGGCCGCCTATTGCCGGGCATGACAGCGAAGCTCGAGAAGGTCGAGGGCGTCGAGGAGGGTGGCCGGCTCTATGTCAAGGGGCCGAACGTGATGCTCGGCTATGTGCGCGCCGACAAACCGGGCGTGCTCGAACCGCCGCCGGAGGGCTGGCACGACACCGGCGATATCGTCACCATCGACGAGCAAGGTTTTATCACCATCAAGGGCCGCGCCAAGCGCTTCGCCAAGGTCGGCGGCGAGATGGTGTCGCTGGCCGCGGTCGAGGCCCTGGCCGGCGATCTGTGGCCGGACAACGTCACGGCGGTGACGGCGCTGCCCGATCCGCGCAAGGGCGAACGGCTGGTCATGGTCACCGACAAGCACGGCGCCACGCGCAGCGACTTCATGGCCTATGCGCGCAGCCGGCACGCCTCCGAACTGATGTTCCCGTCGGAAGTCATCGAGCTCGACAAGCTGCCGCTCTTGGGCTCGGGCAAGGTCGACAACATGGCGATCGCCAAGTTCGTGCGCGAGCAGGCCGCGGCCAAGGCGGCCGCCGCGGAGTAGCAATTCCGCCGCCGTCTATTGCCGCGCCGGAGCGGGCCGCGCGGTCTTGCGATAGTTTTGCAAAGGCTCGGCCGGCCAACGCCGCGGCGACGGCAGTTGGAACATCCGCGGCGGCAGCAATCTCCTGGCTTGCCGCACCGGCAAGCGGATTTGCCGCGCCATGATCGCGACCTTTCGCATGAAGTGCCGCGCGCCGCCGTGGGTTTCTACGGCGAGATATTCCTTCCTGATCTGTCGCTTGTCGCGGCCCTTTGCGACCGTTATGGCTTTCAGCAGCGCCACTTCCTGCAATCCCCGCAGCGTCGAAGGACCAAGTGGCTCATCGTCGCGCTGCCAGCCGTCGCCCTCGGCCGCGAGCAGTTCGGCGGTCGATTTCTTCCCGGCCCTGGACATGGTGTGATCGTCGTCGCAGTGGAAGCCCGAGACGGCGGGGTCCGGCAGCTGCGTCGGCGCATTCGTCCGCGGGCTCGCAAGCGACAGCAGGTGGTTCAATGTGTTGGCATTGGCGTCGCGGTTGGTGAGCGGTTTCAGTCCGAAAATCTGCTCGACCGTCGCTAACAGCGAGGTGTGATCATACGCGGTGCCGTCGATCAGATTTGCAGGGATCAGCGGCGAGATCACCACGGCGGGCACGCGCACGCCGAGCTGGTTGAACAAGAAGGAATGATGATTGTTGTCTTCGTCGCTGATCGGATCGCCGGGCGGCACCGCGTCAGGCGGCGGCACGTGATCGTAGAAGCCGCCATGCTCGTCATAGGTCACCAGCAGCAGGCTGTTGTTCCAATGCGGTGAGTTTCTGATGGTCTCGTAGACGGTCTTGATCAGGCGTTCGCCGCGCGTCACGTCGTCCAGCGGATGCTGCGAGTTGCCGCAGGTAAAATCCCCGGCGTCGAACGGCTTGCCAAGGTCGGCGCCGTAATCGGGCTCGATGAAAACATAGGACGTCGAGAAGTCGGCATCGTTCACCGCGTCGGCGAAGTCGTCGAAGTCGTGGATGCGGCCCTCGAGCTCGGCGATCGTCATGCCGCTGAGCGCCAGCGTGACCGGAAAACTGTCGCCGGCGAATACGCGCCAGTCGAGGCAGGCATCGTCCAGGCGATCGAAGATCGTGCCGTTCTCGAAGGTGTAGCCGTTGAAGGCGAGGTTGCCGAACGATTGCAGTCCGGTCGGACTGTCGTCGAGTCCGCCCGAGGAGGCGGCGTGCATGAAGAAGCGGTTCGGCCAGGTCGGGCCTGGAATCGAGGAGAACCAGCTGTCGCACACCGCGAATGCCTGCGCCAGCGCGTTCAACACCGGCAGCCGCCGCGGCGAGTAGCATTTCATGATCTTGGTGCCGTCCGCCGCGCCGGCGTTGGCATAGTTGACGATGAAGCCGCTGTTGTTGATGGGCGTCGGATAGTTCTGGCCGGGCTGATAGTTCGCCGTCGGTCCGCACAGCGCCGTCACGGTATCGAGGAATTCGTGGCCGGGATCGGCATCCGGCGGCTTGTTCAATTTGAAGTCCGCCTCGGTGCTGGCAGCGACGGGGCCGGTCATGGCGGTCGGATCGGTGAAATTCGACGTCGCGTTGGGAATCTGGCCGTTGATCGGGCGTTGCACGCCGGTCGTAGCGTCGGTCCCGGTGATGTCGGAAAAGCCGAGCATGTGATCGAAGGCGCGGTTTTCCAGCATCAAGACGAAGACGTGCTGGATGGGGTTCGTGCTTGCGCTGCTTCTGCCGAACAGGTCGGCAATCCATCTACCCAAGTCCCAAAGCGCGCATCTACCTACATCCCAGAGCACGCAGACCAGCTTGGCGACCCACGACCACACAAGGCAGACCGCCTTCACGACCCAGGCGAAGGCTTGGCACACCCAGTCGGAGACCCAATACCAAGCCTGACATACCCAATTGGAAACCCAGTACCAGGCCTGACACACCCAGTTGGCAACCCAGTACCAGCCTTGGCACACCCAGTCGGCGACCCAATAATAGGCATCGCAGAACCACGAGCATGGCGCCCAGTCGCAGCACTGGTTGGAGCCTTCATCGGCCCATTGCGAGCACTGATTGGAGCCTTCGTCGGCCCATTGCGAGCACTGGTTGGAGCCTTCATCGGCCCACTGCGAGCACTGGTTGGTGCCTTCGTCCTTGTAGGAGGTGCAGCTGCTGCTCACGTCATCGGCCCAAGATTCGCAAGCAATATGCCCCTGATCCACCCATAATCGACACGTCATGAATTTCCTCCCTGCGAGAGATCAAGCGTCAACAGGCAATAGCCGCAGCATTTGCGCGCAGGCGCGGCGGAACCGGATGCGAGCAAGTGAAAGGCTCAAAAATTTCACGGCGAACGTCAGCGCCGGCACCACG
Organism: Xanthobacteraceae bacterium; assembly: GCA_049584715.1. GTDB lineage: Bacteria > Pseudomonadota > Alphaproteobacteria > Rhizobiales > Xanthobacteraceae > BOG-931. The sequence continues at coordinate 9,824 of JBAUYI010000335.1, read as the reverse complement.
ATGATGGCGGCGCCGATGGCATGGATCGCGCCCGGCAAGGCGCTGGCGCGCAGCAGGATGACGGCGTAGATCGCCGCGGCGGCGCCGGCGAGCAGGAAAGTCGCGCCGGCGGCGGCGCATCCGCAGGCGCGCGCGTAGCGTCCAACCTGCGCGCCGAACGCGTTCTGCACGCGCACATCCAGGCCGGGGATCGCCATGACGACGCCATTGCGCGGCAGGCGCCGCAATGCCTTCGGCGCGGCGGCGAGGCGCCGAAGGTCGTCGGCCGACCTGATCACCATCGGCGTCCGCTCGACCGCGGTAGCGCGCTTTGTCCGTTCACCTGTGGCGACGGCAGCCGGTACTCGGTTCATGTTGCGTGCGTCTCCGGACGCAATGTTGTCCCGCTCGCGCTGAGATTGTAGCGCAACGGCGCTCTGCCGGAAAGGCCGGTCGTAGGGCACGGGCCGGAGCGCGATCGCGATGCGGCTGCGTGGTGGCGGACCGCTAGAGGCGGCGCATGGCTAGAACGCGATCGACCATGGCGCCGGCTTCGCCCAGATAGTTGGCCGGGTCGCACAGCTTGGCCAGCGCGGCGCGGTCGAGATGCTTGGTGATTTCCTCGTTTTTCTCGAGCAGATCGAGCAACGGCCGGCCGGTGGCGACTACCTTGCGGCAGACGTCGTAGACGAGGTCGTGGGCATATTGGCGGCCGAGATAGGGGCCGAGCCCCATCATCACCGCTTCCGAGACGATGAGCCCTTTGGTCAGGTCGAGATTGGCGCGCATCTTTTTCTCGTCGACCTGTAGCCCGGTGAGCACGAACAGCGTCTGCGCCAATGCGCCGGCGCTGAGACAAAAAATCTCCGGCAGCACGATCCACTCGATTTCCCATGGGCCGGTGGCGCGTTCGTGGTCCTCGACCATGGCGTCGAGCAACGCCGCGGTCTGCTGGCGCACCACCGACGTGAGCGCGGTGATGTAGACCGACGAGATCGGATTGCGCTTCTGCGGCATGGTCGACGACGAGCCGCGGCCTTCGTGGAACGGCTCGTAAACCTCCTCCACTTCGGTCTGCATCATCAGCTTGATGTCGAAGGCGATCTTGCCGCAGGTGCCGGTGACGAGGCCGAGGAAGCAGCCGACCTCGGCGATGGTGTCGCGCACGGTGTGCCAGGCGATCGCCGGCTGGCCGAGTTTCAGTTCCTTCATCAATTCGACTTGGGTCTCGAGCCCGCGGCCGGCGAGCGACGACAGCGTGCCGGCGGCGCCGCCGAATTCGCCGACCAGAACGCGCGCGCGCAATTCCTTCAGGCGCTGCTTGTGGCGCTCGAAGGCGGCGAGCACGGTCGCCATCTTGTAGCCGAAGGTAATCGGCACCGCCTGCTGCAGGTTGCTCCGCCCGGCCATCGGCGTGTCGCGATATTTACGCGCCAGGCCGGCGAGCGCTTCGCTTATTCCATTCAAGTCGGCCTCGACCAGGTTAAGCCCTTCGCGGATCTGCATCACGGTGGCGCTGTCGGTGATGTCCTGGGTCGTCGCGCCCCAATGGCACCATTCGCCCAAGCCGTCGCGGCACAGCGCCACGAGTTGCTGCACCACCGGCAGCACCGGATAGCCGATGCGCTCGGTCTGGGTTTTGAGTTTCACGAAATCGATCTCGGCGACGTTGCAGTGTTTGACGATCTCGTCTGCCGCCTCTTGCGGGATGATGCCGAGCCGCGCCTGCGCCCGCGCCAGCGCCGCCTCGAAGTCGAGGTATTTCTGCACGCGGTTGCCGTCGGAAAATACGCGCCGCATCGCCTCGGTCGAGAAGATGTCGCGGAACACTGCGGAATCGATCAGAGACGTGGGCATGGACGCAATTCTCCTGGCAGCGTGGCATCATCCATTTACGGGGGATGCCCGTACCCGTGGGGCAATGACAGGAGTAACAGGTGCCGGTCAAGCCAGACAGTCTCGCGCTCGCGCCGCGTTTACAGGCCATTATGGAGGCCGAATATCCGCGCTTTTCCGACGCGGAAATGGCGCAGCGGCGGCGCGCGATCGAGGATTTGCTCGGCGAAGCGGGCCTTGATCACCTCGTGTTTTGCGGTGCCAACCGCTTCGGCTCCGCGGTGCAATGGCTGACCGGCTGGCCGGTCACCACCGAAGCCGTCGGCGTGCTCACCCCCGGCGAGCCGGACGCGATGTTCGTGCAGCACGTCAACCATGCGCCGATGGCGCAACGAATCGCCAATCGCGCGGAGGTCGCCTGGGGCGGTGGTTCGTCCATCGGCGCCGCTATCGCGGTGTTGGAGAAACGCGGTGCCCGCGCCGGCAAAGTCGGCGTCATCGGCCCGATGACCTTCGAGCAGCACGCAATGCTTGCGGAAAAATTCGGCGCCATCGCCAATCTCAACCGCCGCTATACGCGGCTGCGCCAAGTCAAGTCGGCGGAGGAAATCGACTGGATGCGGATCGGCGCCGCCTTGACCGATCGCGGCATGACGGCGCTGCGCGACGGCCTGCGGCCGGGCTTGAGCGAGCGCGACCTCGCCGACCTGGTCGAACGGTCCTACATCGCGCTCGGCGGCACCAACGTCATCCATTTCTTTGGCGTCACGCCGATGGCGCAGCCGGATCTCGGCGTGCCGACGCAATTCGTCGGCAACCGTGATGTCGCGCGCGGCGATATCGTGTTCGCCGAGATCAGCGCCGCATTCTGGGAGTATCCGGGGCAGGTATTGCGCAGCTTCGCCGTGGATGCCGAGCCGCCAAAACTCTATCGCGACCTGCATGGGGTCGCCGATGCCACGTTCGACGCGGTGGTAGCCGTGCTCAAGGACGGCGCGCTGCCGCAACAGGTGATCGACGCCGCCGGCATCATTGAAGACGCGGGCTTCACCATCATCGACGATCTGTTGCACGGCTATGGCGGCGGTTATCTGCCGCCGATCCTCGGCTCCAAGAGCCGGCCGAGCGCGCATGTGCCCGACGAGCCGTTCCGCGCCGGTATGATCGTGGTCATCCAGCCCAACGTGGTGACGCCGGACGGCAAAGCCGGCGTGCAGACCGGCGAAATGGTGCTGATCACCGCGACCGGCATCGAGCCGTTCCACGCCATCTCGCGCGGTTTTGTCCGCGTCTAATCGCTACTCGGCAGCGCGTGCCGTCGCCGCGACGTTGCTGCGCGCCCAGTAATCGGCGCGTTCTTTTGAGGCCGCCAGCGCTTCCGCAGTCTCGAAACCCGGCGCCATCGAGGCGTCGGTGCCGGCCATGATCTGGTGGTGCTCGATATCCAGCGTGCGCAGCCAGCGCTGCTGGCCCATGGTCAGCGCGACGAAATAGCCGATCTCGACCAGCTCCGGCTCGCTGAAATGCTTTTTCAGCCGCGCCCAGAATGCGTCGTCTACGGGCAGGTCCCAGGTGATCGCCTCGGCATAGGACAGCGCCGCCTTCTGCCGCTCGTCATAGTGTTGCGACGATTCGAAGTTGATCAGGTCGCGGTAGTCGTCCTCGACTAGGCCCTGCGACGCCGCCTTCATCGAGCGCTGGTTGCCGCAGAACTCGCATTTCACCGAGCGCGACACGTAGACCCGGCACAGTTCCTTGATGTCGTGATCGGCGACGCCGTTCTTGAACACGTCGCGCCAGGAATTGGCGAACGACCAGAACACCGCCGGCACGTGCGCCCGGATCGCCTGGCTTTCCGGTCGCGGCGTGCCCTCGCGCGCGCAACGCTCGAACTCGGCCAGCATCGCCTTGTCCGTGACCTTTGCCGGGTCGACGTAACTGATGTGCGGCGTCTTCATCGCGCTGTCCTCCGCCTGTTCCGCGACGTCCGTCGCGTGTCGTTAATGCCGTACTACCGCATTTCGTTAAAAGCCGCACCTGCGATTTGCAATACCGTTCGCGGCAGGGGGAATGAAAGGAACACCCGTCCTACGCTGGTTTCGCGCCTGCCGAAGGCGCGCGCAACGCCATGGCGCAGGTTTCGTAAAGGATATCTCTTCACTTCGATCGAAGCGATACACGCGGCGTAAAGAATACCGCTTCAAGCAATCTTCAGCATAGGCCAATTCGCGCCAATAGCTTCACCAATTCCATACTACCGGCGGATCAATAGTCACGGCGACGAGACAAGAATTCCTGGCGTCATTCAGGGGAAGTCGCGTGCGCACCAGTACCTTCGTCATGATCGGCTTCGCGGTCCTGTTCGGACTGCTCGCTGTATTCCTGGCGCAGATTTGGCTCAACAATCAGGCCGATGAGCGCCTGAAGAGCATCGACGCGCAACGCAAAGCCGCGCCGCCGGCGCGCAGCATCGTCGTGGCAAGTAAACCGCTGCGCTTCGGCGACGAGCTCAATTCAGGGGCGCTGCGCGAAATGCCGTGGCCCGACAATGCGCTGCCGGCCGGCGCTTTCGGCAAGATCGCCGACCTCACCTCGAGCAAGCGCGTGGTGCTGATGCCGCTCGACACCAACGAAGCGGTGCTGGCGTCGAAGATCACCGGCCCCGGCCAACGCGCCACGCTGTCGGCCATGCTCAGCGACGGCATGAAGGCGGTCACTATCCGCGTCAACGACGTCGAAGGCGTCGCCGGCTTCGTGCTGCCGGGCGATCGCGTCGATATCTTGCTGACGCGCAGCGGCGAGAAGAACAACGCCGTCAACGACGTCGTGATCCAGGACGTGCGCGTGCTGGCGGTCGATCAGCTCGCCGACCAGCGCGCCGAGAAGCCGTCCGTGGTCAAGGCGGTCACCATCGAAGTCGATCCGAACGAAGGGCAGAAGGTTGCGCTCGCGGCTACCGTGGGCACGCTGTCGCTCTTGCTGCGCAAGGCCGGCGATGCTGCCGCTCGCGATACGCGTCGCGTCACGACGCGCGATCTGATGACCGCGCCCGCCCAGGAATCGCATTTCGTCACCATCGGCGTCATGCGGCCGTCCAGGGGCGAGCGCGTCGAATACACCGTGCCGGTGGAGGAGGGCGACGCGCATTCCGCCGCGCTCCCCAACCAACTGCCGGCGCGCAACTAAAACTGGGGTGCGTCAAGCGGAGTGGATGGGACTTTTAGGTTTTGGGGACAATGAGAGCCGGGGAGGCCGACGTGAATAACCAGTACGACACCACAATCATCGCAGGCGAAAGCCGGCGATATTCGGACGGGGGCAAGGACTTAAGCAAGAGTCTATCAATAGGCGCGCTGTTGCGGTGCGCCGCGATCTGGCTGGCGCTGGCGTTCGCGTTCGCCGCGGCGCTGGTACCGGTCACCGCACGGGCTCAGCAGAAGATCACCTTCGCCAATGCGCGTACCGTGACGGTGACCGTGACGGTCGGCAAATCCCAGGACATCCACACCGATCAAGCCGTGGTCGACATCATGGTCGGCGATCCGGACGTCGCCGACGTCAACCCGCTGACCGATCATGCGCTGTCGATCCTCGGCAAGAAGATCGGCACCACGCGGGTTACGGTCTACGGCCAGGACAAGAAGGTCGTCGGCATTTTCGACATCGAGGTGTCCTACGACGTGACGCGGCTGTCCGCCGAGATCGCGCGCTTCACCGGCGGCGGCATCAAGGTGTCTTCGATCGACGGCCGCATCATGCTCAGCGGCACGTCGCCGGACGCCGTCACGCTGGACAAGGCAGTCACCATCGCCAAGCAGTTCGCGCCGGACATCATCAATACTGTTGAGGTGACGCGGGCACAGCAGATCATGCTGGAAGTGCGCTTCATCGAAGCGTCGCGGGAAGCCGGCCGCGAGCTCGGCGTGCAATGGAACGTGTTCGGCAACCGGTTTCTGGCCAATGTCGGCAACCAGGTTCCGGCCACGCAATTGCCGGTGACGGCGGCGAACGGCTCGTTCCAGCAGCCGGCGCTGGCCGGCGCCGGTGTCGGCGGCGCCAACATCCCGCCCGCCGCGGCGACCATGTCGCCGATCGTGGCGGCCGGCGTGCTGTCGGGTGCCTCGCCGTTCGGCTTCCTGATCGGCCGCTTGGTCGGCGGGCAATTCCCGGTCGACGTCGAGCTCAATGCGCTCGAGCAAAAGGGCCTGGTGCGCGAGTTGGCGCAGCCCAATCTCACCGCGCTGTCAGGCGATACCGCGAGCTTCCTGGCCGGCGGCGAATATCCGATCCCGGTTCCCGGCTCGCTCGGCCAGACCGCGATCGAATACAAGAAATACGGCGTCGGTCTCGCCTTTACGCCGACGGTGCTCAAGGACGGCCAGATCAACCTCGTCATCAAGCCGAATGTGAGCCAGCTCGATCCGGCCCACGGCGTGTCCATCACCGGCGGCGTCACGGTGCCGGCGCTGACGGTGCGCGAAGCCTCGACCACGGTGGAATTGCGCGATGGCCAAAGCTTCATGCTCGGCGGCTTGCTGCAGAACACCACCCAGACCAACCAGGATCAGCTGCCCTGGCTCGGCGACGTTCCGGTGCTCGGCGCGCTGTTCCGCAGCGCCGCCTACCAGAAGAACGAGACCGATCTGGTCATCGTGGTGACGCCCCACGTCGTGCGCCCGTTGGCGCCGGCCGATCCGATCCACACGCCGCTCGACGGCACGCTGCCCGGTAACGACGTCGACTTTTTCCTGATGGGCCAGGCAGAAGTCAGCCCGGCGCTCGCCCGGCTCGCCGTCGGCGCGCTCAACCGGCCCTATGTCGGTCACATCATCGACCTGCCGAAAAATGGAGGCGTCTATGTCTCAGCCAGGGATTAATGGCGCGCAGCGGGCCATCGCCGCCGCTGTGATGCTCGGTGCACTGCTTGCGGGTTGCTCCGACATCTACTTCGACCGGCGTGAAACGATTGCGCTCGGTGCCGGCGATGCGGTGGCCGCCAATCAGGTCGAGCAAATGATCGATCCATGGCCGCCGAACAGCAACAACAAGAACCTCACCTTCAACGGCGAGCGCATGCAGCGGGCGGTAGAGTGCTATCGCATCGACAAGGTCACTCAACCGGTCGACCTTGATCCGTCGACCGACGCAGCACTGCCAGCGCCGACCGGACTGTGCTCCGGCCGGATGGCGGCGGGTAGCGCGCAAGCGGCGTCTGGCACCGCGATCGGCGGTGCTGCCGCCGGCGCCGCCACCTCCGCTTACAAGTAACGCAGTCCCGCGAGTCCGAAACATGAGCGCCGGCCGATCCACAACGCAAGCGATGCAGGCGAAGGTGATCGTCCTGACCGCCGATCCGGCATTCGAGGACTCCGTCCGCGCCACATTCAGCGCCAGTCCGCAAATCGCGCTCGATGTGATCGCGGGAACATTGGCCGGCGGCGCCGACGGCATCCCGCTTGAAGGCGCAACCGTCGTCGTTGTCGACATCGATGCCGGCGATGCCGCCGAATTGCTAGCGCTCGAGCGTTTGATGTTGCGGATCGGCAATTGGCCGCCGGTGGTGGCGATCACGCAAAGCTTCGAGGAGAGCGTCGCCCGCCGCTTGATGCAAATGCGGGTGGCCGATTTCCTGGTCAAGCCGGTGTCGCCGGTCGAGCTGGTGCGCGCCTGTGCGCGCGTCGCCAAATCGCCGGCCGCTAGCGACACCACCGAAGCGCAGATTTTCACGTTTTTGCCCGCGGTCGGCGGCGCCGGCGTCACCACGCTCGCGGTGCAGACCGCGATGCTGCTGCTCAACAGCGGCGCGCGCGGCAAGAACTCGACCTGCCTGGTCGATCTCGATTTCCAGCACGGCGCCTGCGCCGATTATCTCGACATCGAGCCGCGGCTCAACCTGAACGAGATCGAGCCACGCCCCGAGCGCCTCGACCGGCAATTGCTCGAAGTCATGCTGTCGCAGCATCCGTCGGGCCTGGCGGTCATCGCCGCTCCCAACCGTCCGGCGGAAATGCGCTCGTTCGATCCCGACGTCGTCACCCGGCTTCTCGATCTGGTGTCGTCGCATTTCGACTATGTGGTGTTCGACATGCCACGCACCTGGTTCTCCTGGACCGACAGCGTTTTGCTGGGCTCCAACAGGCTGTTCGTCGTCAGCGAGACGACGGTGCCGGGACTGCGCCAGGCCAAGCAGCTGGTCGACGCCATCCGCGAGCGGCTCGGCGACGGTCCGAAGCCGCAAGTCATCATCAATCGCTTCGTGGCGAAGATGTTTTCGTCGAGCTTGCGTCGCGCCGACATCGAACAGGCGATCGGCGACGCCTTCCTGGCCTGCATTCCGAACGACTATGCGCTGGTGCGCGAGGCCATCGACCGCGGCGTGCCGCTCGAAGACGTCAAGAAAGGCAACAAGATCACGCTGCAGCTCAAGAAGCTGATCGTCCCGCAAAGCCAAAGCACTACGGCGGCGAAAGAGACCGCGGGCGCCGGCAAAAAACTAAAACTGTCGTGGGCGCGGTCTTGAAGCCGGGCCACGGCCGCCGGCGCTGCGTAACCATCGTGGGACATTGATATGGCAGGTCGTTTCTCAACGCACCAAGTCGCCGCGCCGGCCCTGGTGCCGGCGATCGAGGAGGCTTTGGCCGAAACCGTCTCGGTGACGGGCTTGTCCGAGCCCGCGCCCGCGCCAGAGCCGCTGCCGCCGGCGCTGCCCTCCGCTAATCCGTTGCTGACCGAAAAGCTCCTCGATGCCAAGGTGCGCCTGCATCGCCGCTTGATCGAGGAGATCAATCTTTCGGCGCTGGAAAAGCTGCCCGAAGAGGAAATGCGCAGCCATATTCAAGGGCTGGTGTCGCAATACGTGCTGACCGAGCGGCTGGCGCTCAACACCCAGGAGCTCAACGACTTCGTTCTGGAAATCCTCGACGAGATGACGGGGCTTGGTCCGCTCGAGCCGCTGCTCAAGGATCCGACCGTCAACGACATTCTCATCAACGGCCATGAATGCGTCTATGTCGAGCGGCTTGGCATCCTCGAGCCGACCGGAGTGCGCTTCAAGGACGAAGCGCATCTGTTGCGCATCATCAACAAGATCGTCTCCGCAGTCGGCCGCCGGGTCGATGAATCGCATCCGATGTGCGACGCCCGCCTCCTCGATGGCTCGCGCGTCAACGTCGCGGTGCGGCCGGTCGCCATCGACGGCCCGCTGATGTCGATCCGCAAATTTTCCAAGAAGCCGTTCAACTTGAACAAGCTGGTCGATGTCGGGGCGCTGCGGCCGCAAATGGCCGAATTGCTCGCGGCGGCGGTGCGGGCACGCGTGACGCTGATCATTTCCGGCGGCACCGGCTCGGGCAAGACCACGATGCTCAACGCCCTGTCGGCGTTCATCTCGGAGAAGGAGCGCCTGCTAACCATCGAGGACGCCGCCGAATTGCAATTGCAACAGCCCCACGTCGGCCGCTTGGAGACGCGGCCGCCGAGCATCGAAGGCAAAGGTGAAATCCGCCAGCGCGACCTGGTCAAGAACGCGCTGCGCATGCGGCCCGACCGCGTGATTCTGGGTGAGTGTCGCGGCGAGGAAGCCTTCGACATGTTGCAAGCCATGAATACCGGCCACGAAGGCTCGATGGCGACGGTCCACGCCAATACGCCGCGCGACGCCATCTCGCGTCTGGAGCAGATGATCGGCATGGCCGGCCTGCCGATGACGGTGGCCTCGATCCGCGGCCAGATCGCCGCCGCCATCAGGGTCATCGTGCAACTGTCGCGGCTGTCCGATGGCAAGCGCCGCGTCATGAGCATCGCGGAGATCACCGGTCTCGAAGGCGACATCATCCAGATGCAGGAGATCTACAAGTTCGTGCGCACCGGCATCGCGGCGGATGGCGCCGTGCAGGGCCATTTCCAGGCCACCGGCGTGCGCCCGCGCTTTCTCAACGATCTCATCGCCATGGGCATCAAAATCCCCGGCGCCTATTTCGATCCCTCACAGCCGCTGTAAGCATGTTGTT
>JBAUYI010000334.1:0-5324 GCA_049584715.1 Xanthobacteraceae bacterium | reverse complement strand
TGATGGTGCGCGAGGCGGCTTCGCTCTACGAAGCCGGCAAGGACTGCGGCGCCGAAGCCAACATGGCAAAACACCTTGCCGCCGAAGCCTCGTGGGCCGCGGCCGACATGTGCGTACAGACCCACGGCGGCTTCGGCTTCGCCGAAGAATTCGACATCGAACGCAAATTCCGCGAGACCCGGCTCTACACCGTGGCGCCGATCTCGACCAATCTGGTGCTGTCCTATGTCGCCGAGCATGTGCTCGGCTTGCCGAGGTCGTATTAACTTGTCATGCCCCGCGAAGGCGGGGCACCCAGTAATCACGAACGTACCGATGATATCTGTGCTGTGCCAAATTCGATCTTCACGGAATACTGGATCATCCGCCTTCGCGGATGATGACAAAGAATGACCCTCCCCCTCTCCGGCTTGCTCGTGGTCTCGCTCGAACAGGCGGTCGCGGCGCCGATGTGCACGTCTCGCTTGGCCGATGCCGGCGCGCGCGTCATCAAGATCGAGCGGCCCGAAGGCGACTTCGCGCGCGGCTATGACGCTCTGGTGCACGGCGAGTGCAGCTATTTCGTCTGGCTCAACCGTGGCAAGGAATCGGTGGTGCTCGATCTCACGCTGGCCGAGGACAAGGCGCTGCTGGCCGCGATGCTCGCGCGCGCCGACGTGTTCGTGCAAAACCTGAAACCGGGCGCGGTGGCAAAACTCGGATTCCCGATCGCAGAATTACGCCGCAAGCATCCGCGGCTGATCTGCTGCTCGATCACCGGCTACGGCGAGAGCGGGCCGCACGCCATGCGCAAGGCTTACGACATGCTGATCCAGGCGGAATCCGGCCTCGCCTCGATCACCGGGACGACGGAGCCGGCGCGTGTCGGCGTGTCCGTCGTCGATGTCGGTTCCGGAATGTATGCCCAGCAGGCGATCCTCGAAGCCTTGATCGCGCGGCAGCGCACAGGTGAAGGCGCCGAGCTTTCGATTTCCATGTTCGACGCCATGGCGGATTGGATGACGGTGCCGCTGTTGCAGCAGGAAGCCGGTGAGCCGCCGAAGCGCATGGGTCTCGCCCACACTTCGATCTCGCCCTATGGCGCGTTCAAGAGCCGCGACGGCATCGATATCCTTATCTCCATCCAGAGCGACCGCGAATGGCGCGTGCTGGCGGAAAAAGTTTTGGGCGATACCGCGCTCGCCGCCGATCCAAATTTCGCCACCAATGTCGAGCGCGTCAAACGCCGCACCCAGACCGACGGCAAGGTCGCGGCCGTGTTCGCCACACTCGACGCCGCCGCGCTGGAGCAAAAGCTCGCCTCAGCCGACATCGCCTTTGCCAGGGTCAACACGCCCGCCGAGCTGGCGCGGCATCCTCACTTACGCCGTATCACCATCGGCACGCCGAGCGGGCCGGTGTCCTATCCGGCGCCGGCCGAGCAACGCAGCGCCACGCGGCACTATGGTCCGGTGCCCGCGATCGGCGAGCATACGGCGAAGGTGCGCGAGGAATTTTCCCTCCCCCCTTGTGGGGGAGGGTAGGGTGGGGGGTCGGGAGGTAAAAACGCGGCGTTGACGCCTGCGCAAAACCTGTCGACCCCCGCCCCTGCCCCTCCCCACAAGGGGGAGGAGAAGAAATAATCGAGGGAGAACATCATGGACATCGGCTTCATCGGTCTCGGCAATATGGGCGCCCACATGGCGCGGCGGCTGGTGGAGGCCGGGCATAAGGTCATCGTCTACGACACCCGTCAGGAAGCGATCGGCGATATCGCGGCGCTGGGCGGAATCGCCGCGCGTTCGCCGAAGGAAGTCGCCGACCTGGCCGAGACCGTGATGGTGAGCCTGCCGACGCCCGACATCGTGCTCAAAGTGGCGACCGGCCCGGACGGCGTGATCGAAGGCAAGAAGGTGCGCCGCTTTGTCGATCTTTCGACGACAGGATCGGTCATGGCTCAGCGCGTCTTCAAATTGCTGGCGGCGAAAAACATCGTGCAGATCGACGCGCCGGTCTCTGGCGGCGTCCGCGGCGCCGCGAAGGGCACGGTCGCCGTCATGGCATCGGGACCGCGCGCCGACGTCGAAGCGGTCGAGCCGGCGCTCAAGGTGATCGGCAAGTTCTTTTTCATCAGCGAGCGGTCTGGCGCCGGGCAGACCATGAAGCTCTGCAACAACGTGCTGTCCGCCGCCGGCAGCGCGGCGACGTCCGAATCGATGGTGATGGGCGTAAAGGCCGGCCTCAATCCGCGCATCATGCTCGACGTGATCAATGCCAGCTCCGGGCGCAGCACCGCGACTGAGCAGAAATTTCCCGACGCCGTCCTGCCCCGCACGTTCAATCAGGGTTTTACGGCCGGCCTGATGAAGAAGGACGTCGATCTTTTTGTTTCGGAGGCCAAAGCGCTCGGCGTGCCGATCAATGTGATCGAAGCGGTCGCGGCGCTGCTCAAGCTCACCTGCGACGAGCTCGGTCCGGACAAGGACATCACCGAGATCATCAAGCCGATCGAGCAGCGCGCCGGTGTCGAGGTGCGGGAAACCGGTGCGGGATAACCGCTTAGAGCATGATCCGGAAAGGTGGATGCCGGTTTTCCGAAAAGATAATGCTCCAACGAAAAACCTAGACCATGATCCGATTCACTTTAATCGGATCATGGTCTAGGGCTAAAAACTACGGTAAATCAATAGTTTATAAAATGCGCCATTTTGTGACCCCGGTCACTTCGCCAATGCCCGGGATCGCTATGGTGGGCTTACCTCCAGTTCGGGCGCGGCCTTGTACCCCCAAGACCCGCCCATAAAAGGGGTGAAACCTCGGTCCCCCGTTCACCCCGCTGACGACCCCCGACAGGGTCAGACAGCCCGCCCAGATCCCCCGTCTGGGCGGGCTTTTACTTTGTGGAAAATCTGCCGCATGGTTCCGCCACCGATCGGGAGGTCGTCCCGAGTTATTCAGTGGCGATGGGCGTCATGGCGCCGAACCGTCCCAGTCCGAGCCTGCTGTCGGGATTGCCCGAGCACCTCTCGGCCAACCTGTTCACCGCAGCGACGCCGGTCAAGCTTGCCGCCGACGCCGTGCTGTTCATGGCCGGCGATGCCGGCGATGGCTGCTATCGCGTCGAAGACGGGCTGCTCAAGGTCACCATGATGTCGCGTTCCGGCACCGAACGGATCCTGGCCTTCCTCGGCCCCAGCGCCATCGTCGGCGAGCTTTCCATCATCGACGGCTTGCCGCGCTCGGCTTCGGTGGTCGCGGTGCGCAATGCCGCCTTGAGCTTCCTCAGCCGTGCCGCATTCGAGGACTTCGCCAAGAGGCATCCGGAAGTCTACAAATCCCTGGTGACGCTGCTCGCCACGCGACTGCGCGAAACCGACGCAGTGATCGCCGCGGGAAGCTTTCTGCCGCTGCGCGGCCGCGTCGCCTGCACGCTGCTCGAATTGGCGCAGGATTTCGGCCAGGACGTCGGCTCCGGCCGCATCGTCATCCGCCAGAAGATCGGCCAAAGCGACCTTGCCGCCATGGCCGGGATCGCCCGCGAGAACGTCAGCCGCATCCTCAACGATTGGAAGCGCCGCAAGCTGGTCAGCCGGCTGTCCGGATATTATTGCCTTGAGAACAAGGCACAGCTGGAACATGAAGCCGAGCTGTAGAAGTTCCGGCTCGACTTCGCGTATGACCCGGACATGAAAACGCCTCGGCTCACCGACTTCCGCCGCATCGTCGTGAAAGTCGGCTCCTCGCTCCTGGTCGATGCCAAGGCCGGCAGGCTCAACGAGGCGTGGCTCGCAGCGCTGACGGCCGATCTTGCCGCGCTTCATCGTGATAAGCGCGACGTCATCGTGGTCTCGTCCGGCGCCATCGCGCTCGGCCGCGCCGTGCTCAAATTGCCGGACGGTCCGCTCAAGCTCGAGGACAGCCAAGCCGCCGCGGCGGTGGGCCAAATTGCGCTTGCGCGCACCTGGACCGAGGCGCTGTCGCGCCACGACATCACCGCCGGGCAAGTGCTGGTGACGCTTGGCGATACCGAAGAACGGCGGCGCTATCTCAATGCGCGCTCGACCATCGACAAGCTTCTGGAATGGCGCGCGGTGCCGGTGATCAACGAAAACGACACCGTGGCGACCACGGAAATCCGTTACGGCGACAATGATCGGCTGGCCGCGCGCGTCGCCACCATGGTGAGCGCCGATGTCGTGGTGCTGCTGTCCGACGTCGACGGCCTCTATGACTCGCCGCCCGGCACCACCACATCGGCGCGGCATTTTTCGCGCATCGACCGCATCACACCGGAGATCGAAGCGATGGCCGGTGCGGCAGGTTCCGAGCTGTCGCGCGGCGGCATGCAGACAAAACTCGAAGCGGCCAAGATCGTCACCGGCGGCGGCGCCCATATGGTGATCGCCTCGGGCCGCGTCGAGCACCCGCTGCGCGCCATCGACGAGGGCGCGCGCTGCACCTGGTTCACCGCCATGGGCAACCCGGTGACGGCGCGCAAGAAATGGATCGCCGGCACGCTCGAACCCAAGGGCACGCTGACCATCGATGCCGGCGCGGTCGCGGCGCTGCGGCGCGGCAACAGTCTGTTGCCGGTCGGCGTGGTGAAGATCGAAGGCGGTTTTGCCCGCGGCGATGCGGTGATCATCCGCGGCCCCGACGGCGCGGAGATCGGCCGCGGCCTATGCGCTTACGACATGGAAGATGCGCAAAAGATCAGAGGCCGGGCATCGGCGGATATCGCGTCGATTCTCGGCTTCAGCGGCCGCGCGGAAATGGTCCACCGCGACGATCTGGTGGTCGGCCGGGAATGATGCATTTCCGTTTGCAACGGGCTGTCACGGTCCGACGCTGGTGATAACCTCTCCTTGGGGACGCCCAGCCGCCATTCGAGCGGCGAGCGTTCACGGGGAGAGTGTCATGTTGCGTTCATCAGTGATGGCGCTTGCGGCGCTTTTGCTCGCCGCTGCGCTCGCGCCGGCGCAGGCCGGCGGATACTTCGGCGGCGGTTGGCATGGGAACTGGGATTTCTACGGCGGCCGGTTCCTGGTCGCCACGCCTCCCCGCCTCCACGAATACGCCGCCTACAATCCCAACTGCGCGTTTTTGCGCCGGGTAGTGCCGACGCCGCTTGGGCCGCAGTGGCAGCTGGTGCCGGTCTGCTTCTAGAGCGTCACTGGCAGGAATGAGGGGCCGGGTGCCATCCCGAAGGACGGGTCCGCGCACCCGGCCACACACACGCGCAAACGCCACAGACACGACGCCAACGTGCCGGAAACCACGGACGGCCGCCTCTGTTCCGCGTTGCGACGGCGGAGCTGTCCGGGATGGGCAATGAAAAGTGAACG
>JBAUYI010000333.1:0-1589 GCA_049584715.1 Xanthobacteraceae bacterium | reverse complement strand
GGGCTGGACATCCTGCGCCGCAATGTCGAGGACGCCGCCCACAACACCACCCGCTTCTACCTCGCCGCCCGCGCCCCGTCCCGCCACCCGCCGGATGCGCCGCACCTGATGACGACGTTCGTGTTCCGCGTGCGCAACGTGCCCGCGGCGCTCTACAAGGCCCTCGGCGGCTTCGCGACCAACGGCGTCAACATGACCAAGCTGGAGAGCTACATGCTCGACGGCCACTTCACGGCCACACAGTTCCTGTGCGACGTGGAGGGCCACCCGGAACAGCCGGCGCTGCGCCGGGCGCTGGAGGAGCTTGAGTTCTTCTCGCGCGAGTGCCGGATTCTGGGCGTGTATCCGGCGGCGGCGTTGCGGCTGGAGCAGATGGGGGAGGCGGATTGACGCCCTGGCGTGACGGGAGATGGCGCAGCCGAGCAGCCTTCAGTGGTCCAAATCAGACGTATGGTCCCCTGTGCCAAGGGCTGCCGTGGGTGGTTTTGCGACGGTCCGCTGCGCGGTTGACGGGCCAAGAAACGGACATCCGTCTATGGTTCGCTCGGGCCGGGAGCGGACTGACCGGTTCGGCACAGGAAACCTACAAAACAGCCGCCGATCATGTAGGGTGGGCTTCAGCCCACCGACGCAAGCCGATCCAACGCTGCCCCGACACGTGACATCTGATTCGCCGATCGCTCGCCGCCGCCGATTGCCGGCTTGCTGTCGCCGGACCGCAAAGCAAGGCGGCTGAGCCGATGCCTGATTACCGTCGCCACCGCGTGGAAGGCGGAACCTACTTCTTCACGGCCAATCTGCGTGATCGGCGTTCCGATCTGCTGGTCGCGGAGATCGACGCGCTCCGCAGCGCCGTTCGCGCCGCGCGGGCGCGCCATCCATTCGATATCGATGCCTGGGTGGTGCTGCCGGATCACATGCACTGCCTGTGGACGCTGCCGCCTGATGACTTCGATTTTCCGGTCCGGTGGCGGACGATCAAGGCGCTGTTCTCGCGATCCGTCCCACCGGCGGAAGATCGGCGCGCATCCCTGGTCCGCAAACGCGAAGCCGGCGTCTGGCAGCGCCGGTATTGGGAGCACACGATCCGCGACGACCGGGACTACGCCCTCCACATGGATTACATCCATTTCAATCCGGTGAAGCACGGGCTTGCGGCCCGCCCGGCCGACTGGCCGTTTTCGAGCTTCGCCAGATGCGTCGCGCGCGGGTTGTATCCGATCGATTGGGCGACCGAGGGTCCCGGATTGGCCGACACCGGCGAGCGGTTGTGACTCGCGACGGTGGGCTGAAGCCCACCCTACGGGCTCGCTGTGCCAAGGGCTGCCGTGGGTGGGTTTCTGCCGGTCCGCTTGCACGCCAGGAAGTGTCGAGATCGGACATTCGGCGCAAGGCCAACTCTGGCCGGGAGCGGAATGGCCGCTTTGGAGCACGCAACGGCAAAAAGCAGGCGCTTCTTCTTGGAGATTGCTGACGGTAGTCTTTAACTCTGAGCAGACATTCACGTCTCACTTCGATAGAGTGAGCGGATTCGGCAGGCTGCGCAGCCTCTCTTGATAACGAAGAGCGTTTTGGCTTGGCGGCGCGGC
>JBAUYI010000332.1:0-6454 GCA_049584715.1 Xanthobacteraceae bacterium | reverse complement strand
AGATGGAACCGCCGCGCGAGATGATCGAGGCGATCAAAAAACTTTAGCGCTCAACGCAAGCTCGCGTTGATCTTCTCCAGTGCCGCTGTGCCGGGACACAGCTCCTTTTCGCCGAGCGTATTGAGCGGGGCTGCCACGGTGTTGAGGTGGCTGTGCAGGTCTTCGGCCTCGGCATCGACATAGAGCAATCCGGTCACCACCTGGCCTTTGGCGGCGTGCTTTTGCAGGAACGCCATCGCCGCCAGCCGGTCGTGCACGTCGTAATCGGCATCGACCTTGCGCAGCGCCAGCTTGGTGCCGTCGTGCTGCTCGACCACCTGCACGGTGCCCGGCGCATAATCGACGGTGATCGGGGCGCGGCCGGAGATGACGTCGAGCCGGTTCACCGCCTCGTTGTGCTCGCGCACATAGTCGAAGCTCTTGGTCGAGCCGGTGTGATTGTTGAAGGCGACGCAAGGCGAGATCACGTCGATGAAGGACGCGCCGTTGTGCTTGATCGCCGCTTCGATCAGCGGCACAAGCTGGGTCTTGTCGCCGGAGAAGCTGCGCGCGACGAAGCTGGCGCCGAGCTGCAGCGCGATGCCGACGAGGTCGATGGCGCTGTCGTTATTGGTCACACCGCGCTTGGATTTAGAGCCGCGGTCGGCGGTTGCCGAGAACTGGCCCTTGGTCAGGCCGTACACGCCGTTGTTCTCGACGATATAAGTCATATTCACGCCGCGGCGGATCGAATGGGCGAACTGGCCGAAGCCGATCGAGGCCGAGTCGCCGTCGCCGGATACGCCGAGATAGATCAGGTCGCGGTTGGCGAGATTGGCGCCGGTCAGCACCGACGGCATGCGGCCGTGCACAGAGTTGAAGCCGTGGGAATTGCCGAGGAAATAATCCGGCGTCTTCGACGAGCAGCCGATGCCGGAAATCTTTGCCACCCGGTGCGGCTCGATGGAGAGCTTGAAGCACGCTTCAATGATGGCGCTGGTGATCGAATCGTGGCCGCAGCCGGCGCACAGCGTCGATACCTTGCCCTCGTAGTCACGGTGCGTATAGCCGAGATCGTTCTTCGGCAGATCGGGATGGTGGAATTTCGGCTTGACGACGTATGTCATGAAACTACCTGGGTCATGAAACAACCTTTCGCAGCGGCGTCACTTTAAGCTGATCCAAGTGATCCCCGATGGCCTTGGCGATGAAGCGCGCCGTGATCGGCGTGCCGTCGTAATGCACGATCGGAACCAGCCGCACCGGATCGATGCTGAGCTCGTTGACGATCAGCGAGCGCAGCTGGCTGTCGCGGTTCTGCTCGACGACATAGATGAAGTCGTGTTCGGCGATAAAGCTCGGCACGCTGGAATGGAACGGAAAGGCGCGCAGCCGCAGCCGGTCGAGCTGGTGGCCGCGCGCTTCGAGCACGCCGATCGCCTCGTCCATCGCCGGCGAGGTCGAGCCGAAATAGATCACGCCGTATTTCGTCGGCTTGCCGGCATTGGCCTGCAGCGGCCGCGGCACCAGATCCTTGGCGGTCTCGAACTTGCGCAGCAGCCGCTGCATGTTGTCCTGGTACGCCGGGCCTTCCTCGGTGTAGCGCGCGTAACGGTCGCGCGACGTGCCGCGGGTGAAGTACGATCCCTTGGTCTGATGGGTGCCCGGATAGGTGCGGTAGGGAATGCCGTCACCGTCGACGTCTAGGTAGCGGCCGAAATCGCGGCCTTCGTCGAGCATGGCGGCGGTCATGATCTTGCCGCGGTCGTATTGCTTGGCGTCGTCCCACTTCAATGGGCGGGACAGCCGGTGATTCATGCCGATGTCGAGATCGAGCATGACGAAGATCGTGGTTTGCAGCCGGTCGGCGAGGTCAAACGCCTGCGCCGCCATTTCGAAGGCTTCGGCCGGGTCCTCGGGAAACAGCAGCACGTGCTTGGTGTCGCCGTGGGACGCGTAAGCCGCGCTGATGATGTCGCATTGCTGGGTGCGCGTCGGCATGCCGGTCGAGGGCCCGGCGCGCTGCACATCCATGATCACGGCGGGGATTTCGGCGAAATAGGACAGCCCGATGAACTCCTGCATCAGCGAAATGCCGGGCCCGGAGGTCGCGGTGAAGGCACGCGCCCCGTTCCACGCCGCGCCGATCACGATGCCGATCGAGGCCAGCTCGTCCTCGCCCTGAACGATGGCGTATTTCGCCTTCTTGGTCTCAGGATCGTGGCGCAGTTGTTTGCAATGGCTGGCGAACGCATCGGCCAAGGACGATGACGGCGTGATCGGATACCAGGCGCAGACCGTCGCGCCGCCGTAGACAGCGCCCAGCGCCGCTGCCGAATTGCCTTCGATGAAGATACGGTCGCCGACCTTGTCGGCCTTCTGCACCCGTAAGCCTATCGGGCATTTCAGGTTGGTCAGCGCATAGTCGCGGCCGAGATGCAGCGCGTGGACGTTGGAGGACAAGAGCTTTTCCTTGCCCTTGTACTGCTCGGCGATGAGCCCCTCGATGACCTTCGGGTCGATGTCGAGGAGCGCCGAGAGTGCGCCGAGATAGATGATGTTCTTGAACAGCTGCCGCTGGCGCGGATCGGTATAGGTCGAATTGGTGATCGCGGTCAGCGGTACGCCAATGACCGAAATGTCGTCGCGGAATTTCGACTTCGGCATCGGCTTGGTCGAATCGTAGAGCAGATAACCGCCGGGCTCGATGGACGCGACATCCTTGTCCCAGGTCTGCGGGTTCATCGCCACCATCATGTCGGTGCCGCCACGGGCGCCGAGATGGCCGGCTTCGGAGACGCGCACCTCGTACCAGGTCGGCAGGCCCTGGATGTTGGAGGGAAAAATGTTGCGCGGCGACACCGGCACGCCCATGCGCAGGATGGCGCGGGCGAACAGCTCGTTGGCGCTCGCCGAACCCGAGCCGTTGACGTTGGCGAAGCGGACGACGAAGTCGTTTACGCTGCTGATTGGGTTCGTTGCTGGCATGCTTGTTCCGCGTGAGTCATGTCGATGAGATATTTTTGCATGTCCCAGGCGCCGGTGGGACAGCGCTCGGCGCATAGCCCGCAGTGCAGGCAGACGTCCTCGTCCTTCACCATGACGCGGCCGGTCTTGAGGTTGTTGGCGACATACAGGTCTTGGGTGAGGTTCTTGGCCGGCGCCTGCAACCGGGTGCGCAGATCGGCTTCCTCGCCGTTCGCGGTGAACGTGATGCAGTCCATCGGGCAGATGTCGACGCAGGCGTCGCACTCGATGCAAAGCTGGCCGGTGAAGACGGTCTGGATGTCGCAATTGAGGCAGCGCTCGGATTCCTTGAGCGCCAGTTCGAGGTCATAGCCGAGCTCAACCTCGGCCTTGATGTCGCGCAGCGCCACGATCTTCTCGCGATGCGGCACGCGAAAGCGCTTATCGAGCGTGATCTCGTTGTCGTACGACCACTCGTGGATGCCCATCTTCTGGCTCGACACCGCGATCTGCGGCGGCGGGCGGAGATTGACGTCCTCGCCACGGCAGAAGCGGTCGATCGAGATCGCGGCCTCATGGCCGTGTGCCACCGCCCAGATGATGTTCTTCGGCCCGAACGCGGCGTCGCCGCCGAAGAACACTTTTGGATTGGTCGAGGCCATGGTCGTGGGATCGACCTTCGGCATATCCCATTTGTCGAACTCGATGCCGCAATCGCGCTCGATCCAGGGGAAGGAATTCTCCTGCCCGACGGCGACCAGCACGTCGTCGCAGGGAAAATGTTCATCCGGCTCGCCGGTCGGCACCAGATCGCGGCGGCCCTTGGCGTCGCGCACCGCCTTGACCTTTTCGAACACGACGCCGGTCAGCTTGCCGTTGTCGTGGGTGAATTCCTTCGGCACCAGGAAATTGAAGATCGGAATATCCTCGTGCATGGCGTCCTCCTTTTCCCAGGGGGACGCTTTCATCTCCTCGAAGCCGGAGCGAACGATCACCTTGACGTCCTCGCCGCCGAGCCGGCGCGAGGAGCGGCAGCAATCCATGGCGGTGTTGCCGCCGCCAAGCACGATGACGCGCTTGCCAATCGCAGTGATGTGGCCGAACGAAACGCTGGACAGCCAGTCGATGCCGATATGGATGTTCTTGACCGCTTCCTTGCGGCCGGGAATGTCGAGATCGCGACCGCGCGGTGCGCCGCAGCCGACGAACACGGCGTCGAAATCTTCAGCGAGCAGCGCCTTCAGGCTGTCGATGCGTTTTGAGCCGATGAACTCGATGCCGATATCGAGGATGTAATTGCATTCCTCGTCGATGACGCTTTCCGGCAGGCGGAATTTCGGAATCTGCGTGCGCATCATGCCGCCGGATTTCGGATCCTGGTCGAACACGACGCATTGGTACCCCATCGGGGCCAAATCCCGCGCCACCGCGAGCGAGGCTGGGCCGCCGCCCACGAGCGCGATGCGCTTGCCGTTCTTGATCTTGGGCGACTTGGGCAGGCGGTCTTTGATGTCGTCCTTGAAGTCGGCGGCGACGCGCTTCAATCGGCAGATCGCCACCGGCTCTTTCTCGACTCTGCCGCGGCGGCAGGCCGGCTCGCACGGCCGATCGCAGGTGCGGCCCAAAATGCCGGGGAATACGTTGGATTCCCAGTTGATCATGTAGGCGTCGCTGTAGCGGCCCGCCGCGATCAAACGGATGTATTCGGGCACCGGCGTGTGCGCCGGGCAGGCCCATTGGCAATCCACGACCTTGTGGAAGTAATCCGGGACCGAAATGTCGGTTGGTTTCATCTATTCCTCTTGCCCGCAGCACCCGCTCTTACAGGCGGTAAGCACGCTGCTGCGGCTACCTCTTCGACGGCCCCCGTAGTCGATTCCGGCGCGGGATACTAGTCGAGGGGGGTAGGGATTACTACCGCTTCTGCTTGTTATAACAAGGTTTTGTGGCCCGTGGTCCTTAACACGCGTGCGATTGGATGGCGCTCATCGACGGTACCTGGACGGCGCCCCGAAAGCCATCCTTTTCGACAATATAACCCATTGAAAACACGTGAAAAATTGTGCTGTGCCTCGGCTTGCGCCTTGCCGCCTGTCGTGATTTGAGGGGTCATGCGCGAACTGTTCGAGAATACGCCGCCAGACGATCCCATAGAGGCAACCCGTCGCAGCATGCGGACCGCGCTGCCGCGCCGCTTCTACGGCAAGGCGACCACGGCGGTGGTGGCGGACGGCTATGCCGTTCGCCTCGACGACAAGCCGGTGCGCACGCCGGCGCGCCGCGTGCTGGCGGCGCCGACGCTCGCGCTGGCCGAGGCCATCGCCGCGGAGTGGCAGGCCCAAAAAGACATCATTGATCCGGCAAAGATGCCGCTGACGCGCCTTGCCAACGCGATCATCGACGGTGTCGCCGACGCGCCGCTGCCGGTCGCCGAGGAGATCGGCAAATACCTGGCGTCCGATCTCTTGTTTTATCGCGCCGCCTCGCCGCCGGGGCTGGTCGAGCGCCAGACACGCTATTGGGATCCGATCCTGGACTGGGCGCGGCAGGCGCTCGGCGCCGATTTCAAGCTGGGCGAGGGGGTTGTCTATGTGGCGCAGCCCGAGGCCGCGCTTGCCGCCGCGCGGGCCGCGATCCCCGCGGAGCCGTGGCGGCTCGGTGCGGTGCATGCCATCACGACGCTCACCGGCTCGGCTCTGATCGCGCTCGCCATGGCGCGCGGCGCGCTTGCAGCCGACGCGGCCTGGCAGGCGGCGCATGTCGATGAGGATTGGAATATGGCGCAATGGGGCCGCGACGAGATGGCGACGGCGCGCCGGGACTTCCGTTTTGCCGAATTTCAAGCGGCGGCCACGGTGCTGGCCTGCTGCCCTTAAGCCCGGCCTACCGACCCATATCGAGACACTTTTAGCGAAGGCCACGCGTCAATTTTAGAAAATTTGCGCCATCCTCTACCGATCGTGCTCCGGCCGAATTCCGCGCTCCCGGACCTCGCGGCGCACCGATCGGAGACCGCCATGGTCGATTTCTGGTCCAACTGGATCGAGGCCGTTCGCTTCACGTGTGAGGCGCAAGGCGTGATCTCGGCGCGGCTTATGCTGTTTGCCAGCGCGGCGCCGAACGCGGCGGTGGAAGCCGAGCGGATGATTTCTGAAAAAATCGTTGCGTTCTCCGCCGCTCATGACGCCGCCGAACGGGCCCTGGCCGACGGACTCGGCCTCTATGCTGCTGCCGAGCGGGCCTACCAGCCGCTGCGGCGCTGCGTAAGCGCAAATTCCAGCCGGCTCGGCCTGGAATTGCACTGAAATCCGCAGGAGAGGCAGGGCGAGGCCGGCCCGACGCCCGCTTGATGCGGAAAAGTCACACTCAGCCAGAATCGTTGCGGCGTTGTTCGTCTTTGCTTGCTTGCCCGAATTTCGCCTTTAGTAATCGATCCTAGGTGGGAAATCCCGTTGCGACGGATTCTACCGGACGGACTCTACCGATGGGTGCGACGATCGATCATCAG
>JBAUYI010000331.1:0-8582 GCA_049584715.1 Xanthobacteraceae bacterium | reverse complement strand
GCGCGCAGCGGCGCTCTCAGGCGATGCGGCCGCCGCCTACGAGGTCGGCACGCGCTTTGCCGACGGGCACGGCGTGCCGCGCAGCAGCGAGGCCGCGGCACTGTGGTTCGAACGCGCTGCCAAGCAGGGCTTGGCGCCGGCGCAATTCCGTCTCGGCGGCTTCTACGAAAAAGGCATCGGGGTGAAGAAGGATCTCGCCGCCGCACGCAACCTTTATCTCGCCGCGGCCGGCAAGGGGAACGGCAAGGCGATGCACAATCTCGCCGTGCTCTATGCCGAGGGCGTCGACGGTCCGGCGGATTACGCCAATGCCGCGCACTGGTTCCGCGAGGCCGCCGATCACGGCGTCACCGACAGCCAATACAATCTCGGCATCTTGTACGCCCGCGGCACCGGCGTGACGCAGAATTACGCCGAGTCCTACAAATGGTTTGCGCTGGCCGCGATCCAGGGCGACGAGGACGCGGCGAAGAAAAGCGACGAAGTCGCCGCCCGTCTCGACCAGCAATCGCTCGCCGCGGCGCGGCTTGCGGTGAAGACCTGGACCGCGCAGCCGCAGCCGGACGACGCGATCAACGTCAAGACGCCGCCCGGCGGTTGGGATGCGACCGCAAGCGC
Source organism: Xanthobacteraceae bacterium (assembly GCA_049584715.1). Classification (GTDB taxonomy): domain Bacteria; phylum Pseudomonadota; class Alphaproteobacteria; order Rhizobiales; family Xanthobacteraceae; genus BOG-931. Next base: position 7,964 of record JBAUYI010000331.1, on the reverse strand, counting down.
CGCACCGGCCGCGAAGCCGAAACCGCAGCCGCAGCCGCAGCCACAAGCGGCCAAAACCCCGGCGCCGAGCACCAAGCTCAACTAAATCAATCGATCAATCGGCCAAGCACCGCGCCGCGGCGACGGCATAGATGCGCCTTTCGCTGAGCATGTGCGCGGTGAACGACAGCGCGCCGAACAACGACACGATGGCGCGGTCGCGCACATTGAGGCCGCCCGCATAGGCGCCGAACGCCGGCATGACCAGCCGCTTGCCGTCAGAGGCAAAGCAGCGCCGGCTCACGGCGCGGCCGCGGCGCGCGATCCGCGCCTGCGGATGCAAGTGGCCGGCGATTTCGCCGTCGCATGGATGCGGCGAAGGTTCGTGACGGAACGTCAGCGGGCCGAGCGCCAAAATCTCGGCAAACCGGCCGCCGATATTGTCGGCGGGATCGGGATCGTGATTGCCGGCGATCCACAGCCAATCGCGGCCGCGTTGCAACGCTTTGAGCCCGGCGCGGCTGATGTCGCTCATGCGCGCCGGCCCGCCGCCGTCATGAAAACTGTCGCCCAGCGCGATGACGAGACGCGGCGCATAGCGCTCGATCAGCATGGCGAGCCGCGCCAACGTCGCCGCCGTGTCATAAGGCGGCAGCAATACGCCGCGCGCGGCGAAGGCCGAGCCTTTTTCCAGATGCAGATCGGCGATGACGAGCAAGCTTTCGTCCGGCCAATACAGTGCACCGGCGCAATCGGCGACGAGGGTGGCGCCGGCAACGTTTATCTCAGGCAGCGACGCTCGCGGTTCCCCTTCCCCTTGTGGGGAGGGGATAGGGGAGGGGGTCGGGAGGTCGCGCGCGTGCGTCGAGACTTGCGCGGCACCTCCCGGCCCCCTCCCCCAACCCTCCCCCGACAAGCTTGCACTCGGGCGCGCGCCAGCGCGGCCCGGGTGGGGGGAGGGAGTTCGCCGCGCCAGCGGCGGGCGATGCGCCTTCACTCCCGAGTCCCTCACTGCATCGCCTCCTTCACCAACTCGTCCTCGGCCTCGGCCAAGAGCGTGTCGGCCGCTTCGCCGTAAACCGCCTCGCGCCCGATCTCCAGCATCACCGGAACCGCCAGCGGCGAGACGTGGTCGAGCGCTTTATGGACGATTCGGCCCTTGATGCGCGAGAGCATATCGCCAAGCCGGCGCACGTCGAGGAGACCGGTGGCGGCATCGGCCCGCGCCGCGCGCAGCAGCATATGATCGGGCTGGTGGCTGCGCAGCACGTCGTAGACGAGATCGGTCGAGATCGTGACCTGGCGGCGGGATTTCTCCTCGCCCGGAAAGCGGCGCTCGATCAGGCCGGCGATGATCGCACAGTTGCGAAACGTGCGTTTCATCAACGCCGATTCGGCGAGCCAGGCTTCGAGATCGTCCCCGAGCATGTCCTCATCGAACAAAGCGGCCAGCGACAGCTCGCCGCGCGCAAGCCACGCCGCGACGTCGCCAAGACCCCAGACCGCGAGCGCATATTCGTTGGCGACAAAACCCAACGGTTTGAGCCGCGCCCGTTCGAGGCGGCGCGTCAGCAACATGCCGAGGGTTTGATGGGCGAGACGGCCTTCGAACGGATAGCAGACGAGGTAGTATTTGTTGGCGCGCGGAAAAGTTTCCACCAACAATTCGCGCTGGCCCGGCATCTGCGAGCGCCATTGCTGGATTTCCAGCCACTCGCGCACCTGGGCGGGGAGCGCTCGCCACTCCTGCGGATGCGAGATGATGCCGCGCACGCGTTCGGCGAGATAAGTCGAAAGCGGAAATTTACCGCCTTCGTAAGCCGGCACCTTGGGATCTTCCGACGTCGCCCGCGAGACATAGACTTCGTCTTCGACGATCGCCTCGTATTGCAGAATTTCGCCGGCGAACACGAAGGTGTCGCCGGGCACCATGGTCTCGACGAAATATTCCTCGACTTCGCCGAGAAGCCGGCCGCCGCGCGGAATCATTTTGGAACCGCGCGAACGCACCAGGCGCACTTTGAGCATATCGGCTTCGACGATGGTGCCGACATTGAGCCGGTAGCGCTGCGCGACCCAAGGGTTGGCGATGCGCCAGCGGCCGTCCTTGCCCTGGCGGATGCGGGCGAAGCGCTCATAGGCTTTGAGCGCATAGCCGCCGGTAGCGACGAAATCGACCGCGGCGTCGAAATCGGCGCGCGTGAGCGCGGCGTAAGGCGCCGCCGACGTCACTTCGGCGTAAAGCTCATCGCTCAGGAACGGCGCGCCGCAGGCGCAGCCGAGTACGTGCTGGGCCAGCACGTCGAGCGCACCGATGCGCGAGGCCGGCGTGTCCTGGGCATTCTCGGCGATGGCGTCGAGCGCGGCGCGGCATTCCAGCACCTCGAAACGGTTGGCCGGCACCAGCACGCCCTTGGATGGCTCGTCCATGCGGTGATTGGCGCGGCCGATGCGTTGCAGCATGCGCGAGGCGCCCTTCGGCGCGCCGATATTGATGACCAGATCGACGTCGCCCCAATCGACACCGAGATCGAGCGACGAGGTGCAGACGACGGCACGCAGGCGGCCGCTCGCCATGGCGGCTTCGACCTTGCGCCGCTGCGCCACGTCGAGCGAGCCGTGATGCAAGGCGATAGCGAGATTGTCGTCGTTGATGTGCCACAGATCCTGAAAAATGCCTTCGGCCTGGCTGCGGGTGTTGACGAAGACCAGCGTGGTGCGGTGCGCCTTGATGAGCTGATAGACCTCGCCCAGTGCGTAACGCGCGGAATGGCCGGCCCATGGCACGCGCTCGCTGCTCTCGAGCATGGCGACGTCGGGCGCGGCGCCGGCTTCGGCGACGATGAGATCGGCCAGTGTGGGTCCGCCGTGCTGCGGCACCATGAAACGGCACAGATCGTCGGGCTCGGCCACGGTGGCCGACAGGCCGATGCTGGTGAGATCAGGCGCGAGGCGAAACAACCGCGCCAGGCCGAGCGAGAGCAGATCGCCGCGTTTCGAGGTCACCAGCGCGTGCAGCTCATCGAGGATCACGCGCTTGAGCGAACCGAACAAATACGGCGCGTCGGCCGAGGCCAGCAGCAGCGCCACCTGCTCCGGCGTGGTCAGCAAAATCTCCGGCGGATCGCGGCGCTGGCGCTGGCGTTTTGAGCTCGGCGTATCGCCGGTGCGCGTCTCGATGCGGATCGGCAGGGCCATCTCGGCAATCGGCGTTTCCAGATTGCGCGCGATATCGACGGCGAGCGCCTTGAGCGGCGAAATGTAAAGCGTGTGCAGTCCGCCCTCGCGGCGGATGCCGCGGCCGGTGGAGATTAAGCGACGGCGCGTCGCTTGCTCCTCCCCTCCCCCTTGTGGGGAGGGGTCGGGGGTGGGGGTCGGGAGGTTGGGCGCGAGCGTGGACGCATGACCGTCACCTCTCGACCCCCTACCCCCACCCTCCCCCACAAGGGGAGAGGGAGCGGATCGCGCAAGCGGCGAGGAAGGAGACTGAGCTCCACTCAGCTCCACCAGGCTCGGCAAGAATCCCGCCAGCGTCTTGCCGCCGCCGGTCGGGGCGATCAGCAGCACCGAGCGCCCGGCCTCGGCCTTGGCTAAAAGTTCCAGCTGATGCGCGCGCGGCGTCCAGCCGCGGCTGGCGAACCAGCGCGTAAACGGCTCCGGCAGGACGTTTAGGCGTTCGAGGACGGTCACCCGCCAGAAGTAGCGAGCCGATGCATCGTGGTCGAGGGCTGCGCCACCACGACGAGGCTATTTACGGGTACGCCCTTTTCGCTACGCACCGCGGCTTTGGCGAGATGCGCCGGGACGAGACCGGCAGCGCCGAGCACCGCGCACACATATCCTTCGCCGTGGGCATAGCGCAACGTCGGCAACAGTTTCACGCCGTCGCCGGCATGGGTCTCGACGGTGAAGGCGAGCAGCCCTTCGGGTGCGAGGACGCGCGCGATGCCGGCGATGATCGGGGCGAGATCGTTGATATAGACAAAGACATCGGCGGCGAGGACGAGGTGATAGGCGCCTTTGTCCGAAATCTCATCGGCAAGAAAATTCGTCAGCCCCGCGGTGACGAGCCGATCATAAAGGCCCTTGGTCGCGGCTTGCGCGATCATCGCGGGCGAAAGATCGATGCCGACCAGCCAATCGACGCAAGCGCGGAACGCGGCGCCGCCGAGGCCTGTGCCGCAGCCGAGGTCCAGCATCGAACCGAAGCGCAGCGGGCGAGCGGCCGCGCGCATCACGGCGTCGACCGCGTCGTGCAACAGCGCCGGGCCGCGATAATGCAGGCGCTCGGTGAGCGCCGTGTCGTAGCGCGCGGCGTATTGGTCGAACAGGCGGCGGACGTAGGTTTCGGTCATGGCCGGCGTGGTTTCGCCGGTGCCAACGCGCGCCAGTTGCAGCCGTGCGCCGTGGTAATCCTCGGGATCGGCATCGCGCGCGTGTTCGAAGGCGACAATGGCGCCATCGCGGTCGCCGAGCTGATCGCGGATGGCGCCGAGCGCGAACCAGGCGGTGGCGAACCGCGGCGCAAGCTCGACGGTCTGCGCCAAAATATCGGCGGCGCCGGCCATATCGCCCTGCGCGGCATGATCGAGCGCCCATTTGTAGCGCCGGTCGGCGATCAGGTCGCCGGAGGAGACAAAGAGCGGGCCGGTATCGGTCATCGGGCGATGCTCGCGTGGCGCAGCGAAATGACTATTTATGACTCGCGATGCGACCTGAAGACATATTGGTGCCGACGCCGGCCGGCGTCTGCTGCAAGCTGGGCGCCTTCCATATCGACCCGACGCGGCCGGTCGAGCGGGCGCTGATCACGCATGCCCACTCCGACCATGCCCGCGCCGGCCATGGCGCCGTGCTGGCGACCCAGGAGACCCTCGACCTGATGCGGCTGCGTTACGGCGAGAATTTCGCCGGTTCTGCGCAGGCGGCGGCCTATGGCGAAAGCGCCGCGCTCGGCGGCGCGAAGGTAACGTTCCATCCCGCCGGCCATGTGCTCGGCTCGGCGCAGATCGCGGTCGAGGCGGGTGGCCTGCGCGTGGTCGCTTCCGGCGATTATAAGAATGTCGCCGATCCGACCTGTGCGCCGTTCGAGCTGGTGCCCTGCGACGTCTTCATCACCGAGGCGACGTTCGCGCTGCCGGTGTTCCGCCACGGCGAGCCCGGCGGTGAGATCGCAAAACTCCTTCGTTCCGTCGCGCTGTTTCCCGAACGCGCCCACCTGGTCGGCGCCTATTCGCTCGGCAAGGCGCAGCGCGTGATCGCGCTGTTGCGCCAGGCCGGTTACGCCGCGCCGGTCTATCTGCACGGCGCCATGGAAAAGATCACGCGCTATTATGAAAGCCGCGGCATCGCGCTCGGCGAATTGCGGTTGGTCAGCGGCGCCACCAAGCAAAGCCTCGCCGGCACCATCACCATCTGCCCGCCGTCGGCCCTGAACGATCTGTGGACGCGACGCTTCCCCGATCCGCTCGCCGCCTTCGCCTCCGGCTGGATGCGAGTGCGGGCGCGGGCGCGGCAACAAGGCGTGTCGCTGCCGCTGGTAATCTCCGATCACGCCGACTGGGACGGCCTCACCGCCATCATCGCCGCCACCGGCGCCGGCGAAATCTGGGTCACCCATGGCCAGGAAGACGCGCTGGTGCACTGGTGCGGCACGCGCGGGCTCAAAGCGCGCCCGCTCGACATCGTCGGCTATGGCGACGAGGACGATGACGCTACTCCCTCCCCCCTTGTGGGGGAGGGTCGGGGTGGGGGGTCGGGAGGTGACGCACAGGCGTCGACGTCTGCGAGTGACCTCTCGACCCCCACCCCTGACCCCTCCCCACAAGGGGGAGGGGAAGAGGCATGAACCGCTTCGCCGAACTTTTGGACCGCCTCGCCTACGAGCCGGCGCGCAATAACAAGCTGCGGCTGATCACCGACTATTTCCGCTCGACGGTCGATCCCGAGCGCGGCTGGGCGCTCGCCGCGCTGACCGGCGCGCTCAGCTTCCCGCACGCCAAGGCCGGCCTTATCCGCAGCCTGATCGCCGAGCGCACCGATCCGGTGCTGTTCGAGCTGTCGTATGATTATGTCGGCGATCTTTCCGAAACCGTCGCGCTGATGTGGCCTTCTTCTCCCTCCCCCCTTGTGGGGGAGGGTCGGGGTGGGGGGTCGGGAGGCGAGGCGCAGGCGTCAACGGTTGTAAATGAGCAATCGTCTCCGCCTTCTCATCACCTCCCGACCCCCACCCCTAACCCCTCCCCACAAGGGGGAGGGGAACTCACTCTCACCACCGTCATCGAAACGCTCTCGACGCTCGGCAAAGCGCAGCTGCCGAAGCAACTCGCGCGCTGGCTCGATGCACTCGACGAGACCGGGCGCTGGGCGCTGATCAAGCTGGTCACTGGCGGCTTGCGCATCGGCGTCTCGGCGCGGCTCGCCAAGACCGCGGTGGCGGCGCTGTCCGGCACCGACGCGCAGGACATTGAACTGCTCTGGCCCGGCCTGACGCCGCCCTATCTCGACCTGTTTGCCTGGCTCGACGGCCGCGCGGAAAAACCGGCAAGCAGCGACCCGGTCCCGTTCCGGCCGCCGATGCTGGCGCATGCGCTCGACGACGCCGATCTCGCCGGGCTCGCGGCGGGCGATTTTTTGGCGGAATGGAAATGGGATGGTATTCGCGTCCAGGCCGTGGCGGCGCGGCAGGACGGTGCAACGATCGCCCGGCTTTATTCGCGCACCGGCGAGGATATTTCCAAAAGCTTCCCCGATCTGCTCGACGCGCTGCATCTGCCCGGCGCCATCGACGGCGAATTGCTGATCATGCGCGAGCGCCGGGTGCAGTCGTTCAACGTGCTGCAACAGCGGCTCAATCGCAAAACCGTCACGCCGAAGCTGATCGCGGAATTCCCCGCCCATCTGCGCGCCTACGATCTGCTTGCCGAAGGCGCCGAGGACTTGCGCGAGCGGCCCTTCGCCGAGCGCCGCGCGCGGCTGGAAAGCTTTATCGCGCGACTCAACGATGAACGCGTCGACCTTTCTCCCCTTGTCCCGTTCATGACCTGGGACGAACTTGTCGCCGCGCGAAAAAATCCGGCGGCGGCCGGTGCCGGCGACGACGCCGCGGCGGTCGAAGGCGTCATGCTCAAGCGGCGCGACGCGCTCTACTTGCCCGGCCGGCCGAAAGGCCCGTGGTGGAAATGGAAGCGCGACCCCTTCATCATCGATGCGGTCCTGATGTATGCCCAGCGCGGCCATGGCAAGCGCTCGTCGTATTATTCGGATTACACGTTCGGCGTCTGGACGCGCGGCGACGGCGGCGACGAGCTGGTGCCCGTGGGCAAGGCCTATTTCGGTTTCACCGACGAGGAACTGTTGCAGATCGACCGTTTCGTCCGCCGCAACACCACCGACCGCTTCGGCCCGGTGCGTGAAGTTGTGCACGAGCCCGACCAGGGCCTGGTGCTCGAAGTCGCCTTCGAAGGCCTGCAGCGCTCCACACGGCACAAATCCGGGCTGGCGATGCGATTTCCGCGTATCAGCCGGCTGCGCTGGGACAAGCCGCCCGGCGAGGCTGACCGGCTGGAACGGCTGGAGACCATGATCGCGCGGATCGAACAAGGGCGCGTCGCGTGAGCGCATCCCACGCGCGACACGCTGCGCCGCCGGCCAAGCTTCGGCCTGCCCGCCTGCGCGATATCGACGCGCTGGTCGCGCTCGAAAACGCCGTCTTCACCACCGACATCCTGTCGCGGCGGAGTTTTCGCCACTTTCTTACCGCGCCGAAGAGCTCGCTGATCGTTGCCGAAGAAAGCGGCAAGCTCGCCGGCTACGCCCTGGTGCTTTACCCGGCGCGCTCAAAGCTGGCTCGGCTCTATTCCATCGCGGTTGCCCCGCACATCACGAGCAGCGGCATCGGGCCGCTGCTGCTCGCGGCGGCGGAAGCGGCGGCGGCGCGCCGGCAGCGCCGCGCCATGAGGCTTGAAGTCCACGAGCACAACACC